>JBJMQD010000330.1:0-11032 GCA_045802855.1 Myxococcales bacterium
GCGGAGCATACTATCGAAGAGGCGCACCTTGACGTGGATGTGCACCGCGCGGCCCGGGTACCATCCTGGATAGATGGTCGTGAACGACGCGATGCCGCCCGCGTCGGTGGTCTGGTACCCGCGCAGGAAGTTCTGTCCGCCGCTCGTTCCCGCAACGTCCGAGTAGATCCCTGCGGCGTCGCACTGCCAGATGTCGACCATCGCGCCCGCGACCGGCGCGCAGGTTACGGCACCGAAGCTCGACACCGCGAATCGGAGCGCGAGGGGAACGCCGGGGCGCGGATTCGGACTCGCCCGGCCGCTCGTGTCCGACCGGACGTCGGACCGCTGCAGCCGCTCGTCCACCCAGAACGGCCCCCGCGTGACCGTCGGGTCGAGCACGCAGGCGCCGTTCGAGAGGACGCCTCCGTCCGCGGCGGCGCTCCCTCCGCAGCGGAACGCCGCCAGGGCCCCGAGAGCGGAGATCCCCTTCAGCACATCTCGCCTGCCGTGGCTCTTCATGGTGTCGAGCTTAGCTCCAAAATCGAGGGCGACGCCGGTCTCGGGTTCCGGCGTCGCCCTCCAGGTCCCCGGGAGGAGGTTCCCGGGAATCAGGTTCCTTCTCAGCGGCGGCCGCGATGCCCGTGCTCGCCGTCATGGCCCCCCGGCCCGCGGGCGCAGTCGAACGAGCCGCGCAGGTCGACGCAGGCCACCACGCAGACGGCAGATGCGCCGCCCGCCGGAGTCGTGCAGGTGCCGCTCACGCTCTTGTGGTGGGAGGTCAAGGTGCAGGCCGCTCCATCGGCGAGGCCGGCGCAGGCGGCGGTCGCATCTGCCTTCACGCGCGTCGGCGAGCAGAAAAGCGGTGCGGTTCCGGTCGGGCCCGTCGTGCAGGTCCCGGCGGTCGTCCCGCCATCGCGGCGGGGCAGGGTGCAGGCGTCGTCCGCCGCGAGCCCGGTGCAGGCGTCGATGGCTACCTGCGGCGGATTACGTACACGCAGGCACACGAGTGTGGTGCTCGAAGCGAGCGTCCCGCAGGCGCCCTGCAGCGTCTCGTCGCCGTCCCGGTCGGTGGCGGAGCACGAATCGCCCTTCGCCTTGCCGGAGCAGGCGTCGACGAGGACCTGGGGCGGAGTTGGCGGATTGGGTGCGCACGCGACCGTCGTGCCGTCCACTGTCGCGCGGCAGGTGCCGGCAACGCTGGTGACGCCGTCCGGCGCGGTCAGCGAGCAGGAATCGTTCGCCGCCTTCCCGCCGCACGCGTCGATCTGTGTCTGTGACGGAGCGCAAATGAGCGTCCCGGTAGCGGACGTCTCGGCGACGACGGCGCTCGAAAGCGCGGACGCCGTCGACCCGGAGGTCGAATCGCTGCCCTGGCTACAAGCGAACACCGTTCCAAACAGCGCCGCCGCGATTGCGGTCTTCGTTCCGTTCCTCATGCCCGATGGGACGGAAAGCGCCGCGTGTGTGTTCCTGGCGGCCCGCTCCCTGGGTTAACGTCTCGGACGCGTGGCGCGCGCAGACGACATCGATCTGCTGATCGAGAAGGCGCAGGACGGCGACGTCCATGCGTTCGAGATGCTCCTCGCCGGGCATCTTCCCACCGTGCGGCGCTTCGCGCGGGGCTTCGCGGCGACGCCGGCGGACGCCGACGACCTTGCGCAAGAAGCGCTCATCAAGGTGTACAAGAGCCTGCGGCTGTTTCGTTACCAGTCGGCTTTCTCCACCTGGTTGTACGCGGTGGTTCGCAACGTGTTCCTCGACGCGACCAAAAGCCGGGCTGGCAAGGAGCGATCGATGGAAGAGTCGCTCGGGCCCGCCCACACGCGCGATCTTCCGGGCGGGGCGCCGGCCGACGAGCGGCTCGATCGCGAGCAGGAGCGCGAGCGGCTCTGGCGGGCGCTGCGCCAGGTGCCGGCGGAGTTCCGCACCGCGCTCGTCCTCTTCGACATCGAAGGCAAGACCTACGACGAAGTGGCCGCGATCGAGAACGTCCCCGTCGGAACCGTCAAATCGCGCCTCTCGCGAGGGCGCACGCAGCTGCGCAGATTGCTCGGCGAACCCGAGGACGGGCGGAGGCCGGAGGCCGCAGCATCGACGGAGGGGTCCGACACGCCGGCAGAGCCGGGAACAAACGCCGTACTGCCTTCGTCCAACTTTACAAGGAGAGGTCCATGACGACGACGAGCGGCGGCGAAGATCGCGACCTCCGCGATCAGCTCCGCCAGCTCAGGGTGGAAGCGCCCGACGGCGGTTTTTCCGCCTCGCTCCACCGCCGCCTCGTCGCCGCCGGTACTCCTGACGCGCCTGGGTGGTGGCGCCGCTTCTGGCCCGCTCTCACGGCGGAGCCTCGCGTGCTCTGGCCCGCTGTCGGAATCGCGGCTGGGCTCGCCGTCTTCCTCGTGCTCGGGCAGGTCCGCGAATTCTCGCGTCACGGCGGCGGGGCCGTCGTAGCGCAGCTCCCCGCGACGAAGGTCGCAATCGTGCGCGTGAACCTGAGCGCGGAAGTGGCCGTGGAGACTGCCCACATCCGCATCCGCCTTCCGGAAGGACTGTATTTCTGGGCGGATGGTGAAGAACTGCCCCAACGGACGCTAGAATGGTCGCAACCCTTGCGGGCGGGCGACAACGACATCCCCATCGCAGTCCGGGGGCAGAAGCCTGGTAGATACCGATTGACCGTGAACACGCGCATCGGCGAGCAGCGCATCGACGACGAGGTCTTGCTGGAGGTGGTGGAGGGATGAAGCGCAGGCTCAGTGCCGCGTTCCTTGCCCTCTCCCTCGTCGGGGCGGCCGGCGGAGCGCTGGCGCAGGGGACGGGTCCGGACGCCCCGCGTCCTCCGCCCCCGCGTGCCGACTCGGCGGCCGGGGCGAGGCTCGATCGACCCGTCCGGGTACGCGCCTCCCATCGCGTCGACGTGATCGCGCCGGGCGAGCGGGTGGAGACGATCATCGACCGGATGCGCAGCACCCGTCCCGTGACGCCTCCGGCGGACGTGAAGCCCGTCGACCGTCCGCCTCCGCCGCGCGCCGCCGATCGCGGACGCGAACGCGAACGGGAAGACAGCCGCAGCGACGCCGCACAGCACGGGTCGGGCGGTGGACCTCGCGCCGCGCCGGCCGGATCCGGCTCGGGCGGCTCAGATCGAACACATCGATGATTGCGGCCCTCGCGCTCTTCGCGGCCGTCGTCACGGCCCCGGACCTTTCCGCCGCCCAGGCGGCGTTCGCGCAGGGCGACTACGAGCGGGCGGACACGCTTGCGACCGCTGCCGCGCAGCCTCCCAACGACGGAGCAGCGCTGTACCTCGCCGGGCTCGCCCGGTTCCGCGCGGGCCGCGCCCAGGAGGCGCTCGACGCGCTCGACCGGGCGGAGCACGCCCCGGATCGTCCCGCACCAGGGCTCTTCCACTACAACCGCGCCGCCTGTTTGTACGAGCTCGGCAGGTTCGCGGACGCCGAAGCCGACTACTTGAAAGCGGCAGAGATCGATCCTTCGATTGCCACCCTGTCTCTCGTCAACGCGTCGTACGCGGCGCTCGACGGCGGATCGCCGGAACGCGCTCGAGAGATCGCCGCCCGCGCGCGAGCCGCCGCGACACCTGGGGAGGCCGACCTCATCGCCGACCTCGAGACCCACATCGCCGGGAACGGCAGCGAGCGCGCCACCGCCGAGTACCGCGAAGGCCTCGCCCACTACGACAGCGGACGCTACGCGGAGGCCCGCGAGCATTTCCACCGCGCGACGGAGCTTGATGCGGCGGACGGCCGGAGCCTCATCATGTCGGGCGCATCGTCGTATCGGCTGGGAGAGCGCGGGCGGGCGCGCGCCGATCTCAACGAGGCGCTACGGCGGAGACTCGACGACGAGGACGCCCGCACGGCCCGCGACTACCTCGATGCGCTGCGGGGCGGACTCCCCTCGCGCAAAGTCTGGGAAGGAGCGGTACGCCTCGCCGCCGGATTCGACAACGATCCACTGCAAACGGGCTTTTTCCAGAGCAACGAGATCCCCCGGTTCTCGACGGTGGAGAACGCCAGCGGCGTCGCCACCGCGGACGTGGTGGTGGCGGTACGCCCGCGGCTCGGCCAGGGTGTCGGCACCGAGCTCGCGTACACCTTCAACCAGATCGCCTATCTCACCGATCCTGCGTCCGACCTGAGCCTGCAGCAGCACGAGCTCTCCACGGCCCTGGAATGGGCCCTCCGGGACGACTTGCGAGTCGGGGTCGCGGGCCTCGGGCAGATGACGTTCACCGGCGTCTCCAGGTTTCGCGGTTTGCAAAATGCGATCGGCGCGTCGACCTGGGGGTCGTTCGACGAGGGTGACTGGACCTCGACCCGCATCGATCTCGGGTTGACCGGAAAGCAGGGCGTGGGTGCGGAGTTCGCGTACCTGACCGGATCGCGCGCCGAGGTGGCGGCGACGCAGCAGCTGCACATCCGATCGTTCTCGATGGACCTCGGTTATCGATTCCGCGCCGAAATGATCGGCACCTCGGTGCAGACCGTCCCGTTCGGGGGAACGCAGCTGGTCGATCCTTTCGCCTACCTCGGCCACGCGTTCTGGGCCTCCACCCGGTTCACGGGCGCGTACGGCACCTTCGAGGTCAACGGAGGGTACGAGGCCCGCGACTATCTCGACGACAGCTTCTCCGTCTCCGGAGCCGACGAGCGCGTCTCGAACCGTCGCAGGCGCCACGACGATCGATTGTTCGGCGGGTTCGCCGCCTCGACGCAGCTCACCCGCAATCTCACGCTGTCGTTGCGCTACGACATCCTCGTCAACCGCTCGAACAGCGCGGGCAGCAACTCGGGGCGGGGCAGATCGTCGGACTCGGACGCTCGCAGCTACGATCGCCACGTGATGCTGCTCGGAACCACCGTCACCTGGTAGCCAGCTGCTCCAGCATCCAGTCCGCCATCGCCGGGCGGTATTTGTACGGGATGTTGTTGCAGACGTGGTTTCCGTCCGGGAACATCAGCAGGGTCGCGTTGGGCGCTTCGCGCGCGATCCGCTCGGCCTGCTCGGGCGGGAAGAGCCGGTCCTTCCCGCCGTGCACGACGAGGAGCGGGCAGGTGACCTCGTCGAGAACGCCGCGGAGCGTGAACGTCTTCGCCTTCTCGAACGCTTCCGCCTCGTCGCGAGACTTCGAGTAGAAGACGTATCCGCCGCGCGTGAGCGGGTTCAAGGCCGCCCAGCACTCCGACAGATCGTACGGGCCGGCGAGCGCGATCACCGCTTGCAGCCGCTTCTCCCGGGCAGCGGCGCGCGGGCCGTAGATGCCGCCCATGCTGATGCCCATGAGTCCGACGCGGTCGCGGTCGACGTCGTTGCGCCCGCGCAATCCGTCCAGCACCGCGCCGATGACGGACGCCCACTCGGACCGGATGGGAAAGCGCGGAGCGTTTTCCGACTGGCCGGGACCGTCGATCGACAACGTCGCCATCCCTCTGCGGAGGAAGTCGTTCTCGATGGCGAATAGCTCTTCCTTGGACGAGTCGAGGCCGGGGACGAGCAGCACGAGCGGGCGGCGGCCACCGTCGCGCGGACGGCGGAGGATTCCCGGAATCGCCGCGCCCTCGAAGGGCACCTCGATGCGCTCGCCGGGCGGATCGAGATGGGGGATCGCCTTCTTGTAGGCGGCGATCGACTGCTCGCGCAGCCTGTCGTGCAGCGCCCGATCCTCGAACCAGACGAACTTCCCCAGGTGATAGCACCAGGCGGCGCGCTGGTACGCCTCGGTGGCGGTGACGGTGCGGCCCTTGCGCTCCGCTTCCTCCGCAAGCGACCGGTGCCCATCGCCCATCTCGAGCCAGCGAGGACCCCAGTCCTTCCATTCCGTCGTGGACGCGACCACCTTCTCGAAATCGTTGACGTCGATTCCGTTAGCGGTGAACCGTGGCTTCCAGTGGCTCGCGGCGATCTGGACCTTCGCCGCCTGCGGATCCCCCGTTGGCATTCGTGGGCTCCTTGATCTTGTCGTACTCGTCGCGCCACGTCTCGAGGCCGCGCCGCTCGTAGTGGTACGCGAACGCGTCCGGCTGCGGGCGGGTGAGCTCGCCGTAGAGCTCGGGGCGCCGGTCGTGCGACTGCCCCGGGCGGCAGAGGTAGATCTGCTCGTCCCGCTCCGGCGCCGACAGGATCTCCTCGTCGTAGAAGTGGGACCGGATCTCGCGGAGGCGGCCGAGATCGATGTCGGCGAGCGCGATGCCGGGATCGTCGCGCTGCACGAGCATCACCTCGGGCGACGCGATGCAGGTCCTGCCGCGCAGCGAGACCGAGAACAGGTTCTGGTTGACGACGACGTAGACGAGGTTCTCCGCCGCGCGGGCCCGGGCGACGGCGCGCCACGTTTCCGCGAGCCGCGTCCGGGTCGGGCCGTGCGCACCGCCTCCCGGCGCGACGATGATGTCCGCGCCGCGCAGCATGAGGATGCGCGCCAGCTCCGGCACGAACAGCTCCGAGCAGATGAGCAGGCCGAGGCGCCCGAAGGGCGTGTCGACCGTCATGAGCTCGTCGCCTGGGAGGACGTGACGCCTGCCGCCCATCAGGTATGCATTGAAAATCGGATGATTGGGCTGGACCCGGCGGTAGGTCGCCCGGATTTCGCCCCGATCGTCGATCAATAGATGCGCGATGTAATAGGTGCCGGGCACCGGCGCGCGCTCGATCCTTCCAGCGCTCACCCAGACGTGGCGCGCGCGAGCGCACTCCTGCACGAGGGAGATCGCGTCGTTCTCGAGCGGGCCGGAGTACGGTCCCGGGTAGCCCTCCGGGAAGACCACGTACGTCGCGCCGGCGTCCGCCGCTTCCTGGATGAAGGCGCACGCCTGGGCGCCGTTGCGGTGCTCCTCGGCACCGGCGAAAGAAGGCGGCTGGACGGCGGCGACGCGGAAGATCCGCTCGGTGGTCATCGCTTGCCAACCTAGCTTCTGCCACGCCGGCCTGTCGAGCCCGCAGGTCAGATTTTGACCG
Organism: Myxococcales bacterium; assembly: GCA_045802855.1. GTDB lineage: Bacteria > Myxococcota > Myxococcia > Myxococcales > 40CM-4-68-19 > VBKO01. The sequence goes on from JBJMQD010000330.1 coordinate 6,961, forward strand.
GTTTTCGCGCGGGGCGCCTCACGTGCAACAGGTGCAGGACGCGACCGCGCCGCCCCTCGATGCAGAAGGTCCGCACCCGTTTTTCCAACTCCCGGTCGGCGACCGTGACGCGCTCGTGCTGACGCAGATGTTCCATCCAGGACTCGGCAAGGAACGTCTCGACGTAACGGGTGTGGTCGGCCGCGTCCTGGTAGACGTCCCATTCCATCCCGCCGTCCCGCCGCCGCACCCTCTCGAGGTCGTGGACGGCTTCCAGGAACCGCTCCGCGTTCTCGGGCGCGACGAAGTACTCGATGACGACGAGCACGGGGCCGTCCGCGGGGCGGGCCTCCGGCACGAGAAGCGGCTGCGGCCAGTGCAGGGAAGGCGAGAGGTCGCGATCCTCGCGTCCGGAAAGCGGGAAAGCGTGGCTCGCGGCGAGCCCGGCGAGCAGTCCCGCCCCGGCGATGGCGAGCGCGGTGCTGATACCGAACCGCGAGGCGATCGACCCCCAGAGAAAGCTCCCGAGCGCGAGCCCGCCCTGGAAGGCGATGGCGTATGCGGCGAGGGCGCGGCTGCGGACCCAGGAGGCCGAGGTCATCTGGGAAGCGACGTTGAAGCTCGACATGGTCGAGATCCATGCCGCGCCGCCGATCGCCATGGCCAGATAGACGAGGCCCGCGACGCGCACGAAGGCGAGGGTGAAGGCGACGCCCGCGAAGGCGGCGGTCGAGATCCAGACCAGTTGATCCACCGACAGCCGAGCGCGAACGCGGGGCAGCGCCGTCGCCATCAGGACGGCTCCGGTTCCGAGCGCGCCGACGAGGAACCCGTAACCGAGGGAATCGAGGCCGAGGCTCTGGCGGGCGACGAGCGGCATCAGCGCCCACACCGCGCTCGCCGAGAGGACGAAGAAGACGGTGCGGACGAGGACGGCCCGGAAATCGGGCGCGTGGCGCACGTAGCGCAGCCCGGCGCGAACCGCCGAAGCCGCGTGCTCGGCGGGAAGCGCGCTCTCGGGCGCCACCCGTTCCCAGCGATGGAGCACCACCATCACGGCGACGAAGGAAGCGGCGTTGAGCAGGAAGACGATCCCGGGGCTGGTAGCGGCGAGGATGAATCCCGCGGCGGCCGGTCCGACGGCCCTGGCGACGTTGAGCGCGACGCCGCTCAGTGTGATCGCCTTCGCAAGCTCCTCGCGCGGGACGATCTCCGGGACGATCGCCTGCCACACCGGCTGGTTCATCGCGACGCCCATGCCGAGGGCGCAGGTGAGGGAGAGGAGAAGCCACGGCGTCATCGACCCGACGAGCGTGACGGCGCCGAGGACGGCCGCGACGATCGTCATCCAGGTCTGCGTGAAGAGCAGGTACTTCCGCTTGTCGACGAGGTCGCCGACCGCGCCCGCCGGCAGCGCGAAGAGGAAGAGCGGCAGGTTCGATGCCGTTCCGAGCAGGGCGACGAGAAGCGGCGAGGTGGTGAGCGAGGTCATCAGCCACGCCGCGCCCACCTCGTGCATCCAGGTGCCGATGTTCGAGACCAGCGCGGCGATGAACAAGGCACGAAAGACCGTGACCCGCAGCGGCGTCCAAGCAGAACTTTGCGCAACCGCTTCGCTCATGCCCGGAACAATGTACCGCGGACTCGATTTCCAACCCCGGGGAGTGCTATTTGCCTGCGCTGGCGCCTCGGGCGCCCCCAACGGAGACGATCATGAAAAAGGCCTTGCTGCTCGCGCTCGCCTGCGTGACGTCGTCGGTTGCTTTCGCCGCCGAGTCCCAGACCACGGTGTTCGAAGGCGCCCGGCTCATCGACGGTACCGGGCGGCCGGCCGTGGAAAACAGCGTCGTGGTGGTGAAGGGCGACAAGATCGTGGCGGCGGGTCCGGCCGCGAAGGTGAAAAAGCCGCAGGGCGCGCGGGTCGTCGACGCCCATGGACAGACCATCATCCCCGGCCTCATCAACGCGCACGGCCACGTGGGCCTCGTCGTGAACGGCAAGAACAGCGCCGAGGGATATACCCGCGAGAACGTCGAGGCGCAGCTTGCCCAGTACGAGCAGTACGGCGTCACCTCTGTGATGGCCCTCGGGCTGAACCGGGATCTCGGCTTCGAGATTCGCGATCAGCAGCGCAAGACGAAGGGTCCGGGCGCATCGCTCTTCCTCGCCGGGCGCGGCATCGGGGTTCCCGACGCGGCGCCGCCGGTTCCAGTCGCGAAGGACCAGGTCTACCGGCCGCAGAGCGTCGACGAGGCGGTGAAGGACGTGCGCGAGTTCGCCACCCACAAGCCTGACATGCTCAAGCTCTGGGTGGACGATATTTTCGGCAAGATGCCGAAGATGGATCCTGCCGTGTACAAGGCGGCCATCGCCGAGGCGCACAAGCACAAGATTCCCGTCGCGGCCCACGTCTTCTATCTCGCCGACGCGAAGGGGCTGGTCGGATTCGGGATCGACGCCCTCGCCCACAGCGTCCGCGACCAGGAGGTCGACGACGATCTGATCGGGCAGATGAAGAAGCGCGGTACTTTCTACGTCGCTACCCTCAACGTCGATGAATCGGCATACATGTTCGCCGAGGATCCGTCGTTCGCTCAGGATCCGATGCTGGTGAAGGCGGTGAGCCCGGTGACGATGGAGCAGATCCAGAGCGACGAGTACAAGAAGAGCGTGGCGAACAACCCGAACCTCGCCAAGATCAAGACGGCCGCGGCGAACGGAATGAAGAACGTGAAGAAGCTGCAGGACGCGGGAGTGCGCATCGCCTTCGGGACCGACTCGGGCGCCCAGCCAGTCCGGGTCCCGGGCTGGGCCGAGCATCGCGAGCTCGAGCTGCTGGTGAAGGCTGGGCTCACGCCCATGCAGGCCCTCGTCGCGGCCACGAAGACGAGCGCGGCGATGATCCACGCTTCCGACCGCGGAACCATCGAGGCCGGAAAGCGGGCCGACTTCCTCGTGCTGCAGGCGAACCCGCTCGAGGACATCCGCAACACGCGGACCCTGTTGACCATCTACAACGGCGGGCGCGAGGTGCAGCCGCGCGCAACCGCGGTCGCCGCGAAGTAGCAGGCACGGATCGAGGGCGCGCGACGATGCTCCGTGCGGCGGTCGTCGCGCTCGTCCTCCCGGCGCTTGCCCGCGCCGCGCCGGCGCCCCCCGACGCGGTCTTCGGCAGCAACGTCCACGAGGTCCGCGACGCGGAGATCGCGGCTATCGCCGGCGTCGGCCTCGGTGCCCTCGCCGTCGAGTTGTTGTGGCATGCCCCCGATCCGGCGCACTGGACAGGGCCGATCCTGTTCGACGCCGCGGGCCGCGACGCGCTCAGGGCGGGAACTGCCTCTGGACGGTCCAACGCGTCGACGGCGAGCAGCATCGGCGAGGCCCTGTTCGTCCTCTATCCCGCGATCGTCGACGCCGGCGCGGTCACCTGGCTCTCCAAGGGCAAGGGAGACGTGGCGGTGCGGCTTGCCTTGATCGACGCGGAGGCGCTCGCGGTCAACGCGCTCTTGACCGCCGTCACGCAGCGGGCGGTCGGACGCGAGCGGCCATTCGCGCAGGGCTGCGGCACGGGAACGAACCCGGCTTGTACCTCGCGGGACGATCGCAACACGTCCATGTTCAGCGGGCACACTTCCTTCGCCTTCACCGGAGCGGCGGTCCTGTGCGTGCAGCACTCGCGGCTCGATCTGTACGGAAGCGCCGATCCGTTCGTCTGCCCGGTGGCGCTGCTCCTCGCCTCGACGACGGGGATCCTCCGCATGGTGGCCGATCGTCACTGGGCGAGCGACGTCATCGCCGGCGCCGCGGTGGGGAGCGCGGTGGGCGCGGTCGTCTCGATTGCGCACATATCGAAGGATCCCGTCGCCACGGTCACCGCGACCGGGGGCGGGAATTCTCCTGCTGCGTCGTTCGCGTTCCGGTTCTAATCGGGGAGTTCCCGGCGGTGCGCCTGCGCGCGTAGGCGTAGATCGCGACCGCTCCGCCTGCGGCTGCGAGCACCGCGATCCATTCGCGCATCTCGAGGCTCGCGAGAAGCCAGACGATCGCCGCGAGCGCGAGCCAGGGCACGACCGCCATGGCCGGGACGCGCCGG
>JBJMQD010000358.1:0-4266 GCA_045802855.1 Myxococcales bacterium
TCCTTGCCCGCCGATCTTGCGCTGCTGGCTCATCTCGCCTCTGGGATCTCTGCGGCCCAGGCGTGCACGCGTCGATTGTCATTCTGGTACCGCGTCGGACGGATGCCAACCGGATTTCACCGTTTGAAGCCGATTTTGAGCGTTGTGGATGCGGCAGGCGTCGCCGGAGCGGCCGCCGCCGCGTGCCGTCGCAGCTCGTCGATCCAGGTCTGGGGCAATCCCCGCTCCTGAGCGCCCTCGAGGAGATACGTCATCAGCTTCGCGGACGGCGCGGAAGGCGCGGCGCGCCGCTCGGGGCGGGCGACGAAGGCATTGGCGTCGACCTGCTTTCCTGCCGTTTCAACGGTGACGGCGATCTCCTGCGAGAGACCGGTCGGGACCCCCTCCTTTCGCAGGACCGCCTCCTTCGCCTCCGCCGGGAGCTCGAACAGGACCCCGTGGACCGAGCCGCCGTCGCTCTCGCGCAGGTTGGCGACCCTCCCTGCCCAGAACTTGCTCTCGACGTCGAAGACGAGCTCGTACCCGCGTAAGACCGCCGGTGTTCCTGTCGCGAAGAGCCGCGGATCGACGCCGTGCTCGACCGCCCATTCGTCGACATGCCTCCGGGAGAGCACGGACCCGTATGCGAAGTACCGGTACATGAGAGGCAGTGTAGCATCGGAGGAGCCAGCTCCGCTGGCGACGGGCGGAGCCCGAAAGGGCGGAGCATACGGAGACCATGCGGACACGCGCGGAGGCCAAGGCGCTTCTCGAGGAGTTCACGCAATCGGACGCCCTCCGCAAGCACGGGCGCGCCGTCGAGGAGGCGATGCGCGCCTACGCGCGCTGGTACGGCGTTTCCGACCCGGCGGAGATCGAGAAGTGGGGCATCGTCGGCCTCCTCCACGACTTCGACTACGAGCAGAACCCGACGGAGGACACCCATCTCCACGTCGGGCAGCGGATCCTGCGCGAGCGCGGCTATCCCGAGGAGATCGTCGAGGCGATCTGCTCGCACGGGGACTACATGAAGATCCCCCGCGACACCCCGCTCAAGAAGGCGATCTACGCCTGCGACGAGCTGGTCGGCTTCATCGGGGCCTGCGCGAAGGTGCGGCCTTCGAAGAAGCTCGCCGACCTGCCGCCGGAATCGGTGGTGAAGAAGCTCAAGGACAAGGCCTTCGCCCGGAGCGTCGATCGCAGCTACGTGTACGGCGGCGCGGAGGCGATCGGGAGGCCGCTACCGGAGCACGTCGCGTTCCTCATCGAGGCGCTGAAGCCCATCGCGGACGAGATCGGGCTCTGACCGCGCTACTTGCTCGAAGCGCATTCCCGGGACGTCAGACCGCCCCCCAGATCTCCCGCGCGGTGTCCACGACGAGCCGCAGCTTCGCCACCTGCTCGTCGTAGCCGAGGGAGTTCCCCTCCACCGTCGAAGAGAATCCGCATTGCGGGGAGAGGCAGAGCTGTTCGAGCGGGACGAACCTGCTCGCCTCCTCGATGCGCCGTTTCAAGTCGTCCTTCTTCTCCAGCTCGCCCCGCTTGGTGGTGACGAGACCCAGCACGACGCGCTTCCCCTTCGGCACGAATCGCAGCGGCTCGAACCCGCCCGAGCGCGCGTCGTCGTACTCGAGGAAGAACCCGTCCACCCGAAGCTCGTTGAAGAGCGCCTCGGCGACGAAATCGTAGCTGCCTTCCGCGACCCACGAGGAGCGGAAGTTCCCCCGGCACATATGCGTCGTGACGGACATGCCGGCGGGCTTTTGCGCGAGCGCGGCGTTGATGTTCCTGATGTAGCGGAGGTGGAGATGCTCCGCGTCGTCGCCCCGTGCAGCCATCTCCTCCCGCTGCTGCGGGTCGTTGAGGTACGCGAGGCTGGTGTCGTCGAATTGCAAGTACGTGCAGCCGAGCTCCCCGAGCCTGCGTACCTCCTCGGCGTAAGCGGCGATGAGGTCGTTCCAGAACTCTTCGACGTCGGGGTAGACGGCAGGATCGATCGCGGCTCGACCGCCGCGGTAATGAACCATGCTCAGGGAGGGGATCGTCAGCTTGGGCGTCGCGGTCCTGACGAGCTCCTTCAATTTGCGGAAGTCGTCTCCGAAGATGACGTGGTCGAGCCGGATCTTTCCCTCGACGTAGGGAACCGGCGCGGTGAAATCGAGATCGCCCCCCTGGTTGTGGAAATGCACCTTGAGCGACTCTTTCGAGCGGACGATCCCTCCCAGCTGGTAGATGAAGTCCATGTGCCAGGAGGCGCGGCGGAGCTCGCCGTCCGTCGCGGAGCGCAAGCCCACCTCCTCCTGCATCCGCACGACGTCGCGGATCGCGTCGTCCTCGATTTCGCGGAGCCGCTCGCGCGGCAGGATGCCGCTCGCGAATGCGGCCCGGCCTTCGAGGAGCTTCTTCGGACGGAGCAGGCTGCCGACGTGGTCGGCCCGGAACGGCGGTGCGGTCGCCATGGCGTTCCTCAGTCGCGTGGGTCCTTGACCTCGGGGAACTTGTCGAACTCGACGTTGAAGAGCCGGCCGCCCTTCTTCTCCACCCGGCGGACGTAGACGGTCTGCACCACCTCGCGCGTCGCCGGGTCGACGAAGATCGGGCCGCGCGGGCTGTTCCACCGGAGCTTCTTGATCTCGGCCATGAACTTGTCGGGGTCGACGATTCCGTCGAGCGTCTTGCACACCCGGTAGATGGCCTCCATCGCGTCGTAGGCGCCGACGTTGATGAAATCGGGACGGGCCGCGGGCCCGAATGCCTCCGCGTAGGCCTTCAGGAACGCCTGGTTCTCGGGCGAGTCGTGCGCCATCGAGTAATGGTGGGTGGTGACGACCCCGAGCGCGGAATCGCCGATGGCGTCGAGCACCGCGTCCTCCGTGACGTCTCCAGTGGAGATGAGCTTGATGCCCGCCTGGGCGAGTCCGCGCTGCGCGTAGGCCTTCATGAAGGCGATGCCCTGGTCTCCCGCCGGGACGAAGGCGAAGACGGCGTCGGGCTTGGCGTCGCGGGCGCGCGAAAGGTATGGCGCGAACTCCGGGTTCTCCATCGGAACACGGACTCCGTCGACCACGGTGCCGCCGTTCTTCGTGAACGCCTTGGTGAACCATTTCTCGGCGTCGAGCCCCGGCCCGTAGTTGCTGACGATGGTGAAGACCTTCTTGATCCCGTTCTTCGCCGCCCATTCGCCGAGCGGCGCGGACACCTGCGGCAGCGTGAAGGAGAACCGCGCCACGTAGGGCGACTTCGCAGTGATGATGGAAGTCGCCGCGTTCATGATCAGCATCGGCTTCTTCGCTTCCGACGCGACGGCGGTGACGGCGAGAGCGTTCGGGGTGAGGCCGAACCCGGCCAGGATGTCGACGCCGTCCTGCGTGACGAGCTCCTGGGCGAGGCGCTTCGCCACGTCGGGCGCAGGCCCGGTCACGTTGCGGACGATCACCTGCACCTTCTTGCCCGCGACGGTGTCGCCGTTCTGTTTCACGTAGAGCTTGATGCCGTCGTCGATCTTCTTCCCCAGATCGGCGAAAGCCCCCGACAGCTCGGCGATGACCCCGATCTTGATGACGCCCGGGTCGGCGGCCGCCGTGCGCGAGGCCGAGAGGAACAGAACAGACAGCGCCGCGACGGTGAGGATCCTGTTCATCCATCCCCCGGAATGATCGCGATGCTACTTGAGCGACAGTCGCAAGGGGAGTCTAGCCCCGAAAATGCGTGGGGCCCGGGCGTTGCGACCCGGGCCCCACAGGGGAAGAACACTACGTGTTGCTTACTTGATGGTCAGGCCGACCGTGCCCGAGCCGGTGAGCGACGAGGTCGCCCGGATCCGCTTCGGCTGGACCGGCGTGACCGTGGTCGGATCGTCGAGGCCCGTCACGCCCCGGATGTCCAGGGTCCAGGCGCCGAGCGCGTCGACCGTCGCGACGCCGAACTCGTGGCCGGTCGCCGAGCCGTCGTCGTACGTAAGGCTGATGGTCTGGTTCGGCACGTTGCTCGAGCCGGTCACGACCCAGCGCTTCTTGTCGTTGCGGAACAGCGCGCTCGACACGATCACGGTGTCGGAGAGGACTGCGTTGACGGTGACCGTCGCGACGTTCGCCGACTGGGCGCCGGCGCTGTCCACCGCGCTGTAGGTGAACGTGTACGTGCCCGCAGCGGCCGCGTTGAAGGTCACGACGCCGCCCGCGCCGGCGGTCGCCGTCGCGCCTGCCGGCTGGCTCACGATCGCGACCCCGACGATGTCCGAGGCGCCGTCGGGATCGGTGTCGTTCGCGATCAGGCTCGGCAGCGCCG
>JBJMQD010000364.1:0-7691 GCA_045802855.1 Myxococcales bacterium
GATGTCGAGCGCGCGAACGCCCCCCTCAGCGATCGCCTGCCGGCAGGAATAGACGACGCGCCGATCGCGTCTGCGGGTGGAGGCAATTCGAATCCACTCGCGAACACCGCGAAGAAGGAGAGTATGAAAATCTGGAATGCAGCGAAAATTCAGATCAGCAGTCGGTTCCGGCTCGTCGTGTGTGCCGCGACGGCGTTCGCAGTTGCGCTGCCGCAGGCGGCCCGGGCCGACCAGATCATCGTCCCGTCCGTCCCTTTCGAAGTCGCGGTCGACGCCGGAAACGTGCCGTTCCTGTTGGGTCACGGCGCCGGCACGCAGAATTACGTCTGCCTGCCCTCGGGCAGCGGCGTCGCGTTCAAGCTCTTCACGCCCGAGGCCACGTTGGTCGGGGATGACGAGGAGCAGCTCACCACGCACTTCTTCGCTCCCAACCCGGACGAGCCCAACACCAACCCGGCGCTGACGGCGATCGGCCCCATTCGCGTCGCGTGGCAGTACTCGCGCGACGGAAGCACCGTCTTCGGGGAAGTGAAGTCGGGTAACTCCGCCGTCGTCTCGCTCGATGCCATTCCCTGGCTGAAGGTAACGAGGGTTGGAGCCGAGAACGGAGCTGCAGGCGGGGACGTGTTGACGAAGACGACGTTCATCCAGCGGCTGAACACCACTGGCGGGCTGGCGCCGCGGACGGGCTGCACTTCGCCCGCGGACATCGGCCACCTGGCGTTCGTGCCTTACACCGCCGATTACTTCTTCTATAAGAAGGCGCCTGGCAACTAACGACCTGTGGGCATGAAGAACCGGGCGGCGTGCCCGTCCGGTTCTTCGTGGTCCCGAATCACTCCTCGTAGTCGGCGTCGAGCGCACGGGCGTGCTCCACCAGCGCCTCCTTGGTGACGAGGAATGCGCGCGTGCGATGCGCGTCCCCCCGGAAGAGCAGATGGATCTCGTCGGGGATGAACGGCAGCGACGGATGCAGCCGCCGCAGCCGCTGCTCCTGCCAGTAGCGGGCGACGCGGCGGGGCAGGACAGCGACCCCGAGGCCGGCGAGCGCGAAGCTCTTGACCAGCTCCAGATCGCCGCAGGGCAAGAGCCGCGAGGGGAGCACATCGATCGCCGCCAGCCGTTCGATGATCTGATGGCTCTGGACAATGCGACCGGCGAAGACGAGCGGTCCGCGGCGCACCCGCTCCTTCGCGGCCTCGAGATCGCCGGACGCCGGGGCAGTCTCGGAAAGCACGAAGAGGTCGACCGCGTCGCGAAAGAGCCTGATCTGCACGAGGTCAGGATGCGGTTCGGGATTGACGACGATGCCGAAATGAACGGCACGCTCCACCGTGAAATCGACCACGGCCCGCGAAGGCGCATTGGAGAGGCTGAGCTGGATGCGCGGATTCTTCTCCAGGAACTTCGTCATCCACTGCGGCAGGAAATAGGCGCCCAGGGATTCGTGGCAACCGATCACGAAGCTGCCCACCTCTTCCGTCTCGAGGCCCTTGATCCGGTGCTCGAACTCGTCGAGCCGCGCGAGGGACTCGTTGGCGAAGCGCAGAAGCTCGTCGCCCGTGCTGGTGAGCGCGACGCCCGTTCGCAAGCGCACGAGGAGCTTGGTGCCGAAGCTTTCTTCGAGCTGCTTGATCACCGCGGTGAGCCCCGGCTGGCTCACCTGGAGGATCCGCGCCGCGGCGGAAAGGCTTCCGCACCGCGCGACGGTCTGGAAGTAGCGGAGCTGGTCCAGCATGCCGCGCTCGCATGGTACCACCTGGTCAGAGAACGAGACCCCTGAGCGCCTCGGGAGCGACATCCGAAACGAGGATGGTGCCGATGCCGGCGCCGACCGTCGCGACGATGGATTGCCCAGACTCCGAGGCCGAGAAGACACGGCCCTTCCGCAGCGTCCCACCCACGGCAGGGTCGTTTTCCAAGAGCTCCGCCGCGACGGAGTACTGGACCACCACCGTTCCGCGCCAGCGGTAAGCGAGACCGACGGCGGGAGATCCGGCGAGCGTCGTGTTCCACGTGCTGAAGAGCTCCGCGTCTGGCCGTCCGAGGGGGCGGACCGCGAACGAGACCCTCTGCCCGACCGCCTCCAGATCCGCCTTGCGTGGGAAGTTACGGCCCATCGCGCCTCGGCAGTCGGCCAGCGCATCGCGGAGGAGCGGAATCGCGGCGATCGCCGTCCGGGCTTCGCCGCTGCGGGAGCGCAGCGCGACGGCGGACGTGATGCCGATCACCAGCATCGCCGCGGCGGCCGGCACCGCCCAGCGACGGACCTTGAGGAGCGCGACGCCCGCCGCGGGCGCTCCGATTTGCCCGATTCGCCGCCGCAGACTCAGCGAAGCTTGCGGTACCGGCTCAAGCACGAGCGCCCGGGAGATTCGCTGATGCACGGCGAGCTCGCGACGGCAGCGTGCGCAATTGCGCAGGTGCTCCTGCAGGGCCTTCACCTCGTCGTCGGGCAGCTCGCCGTCGGCGAATGCGGAAAGCGCCTCCTCGAAGACTGCGTGCTCGAGCGCGGCGCCGGTCATCGAGGCGTCCTTTTCTTCATCTCGCGACCTCTCGCGCTTTCCTCTCCACGTCAGAGCCCGCGAGCAGCCCCGCGAGAAGCCGCCTGCCGCGGCTGATCCGGCTCATCACCGTGCCGATCGGCACCGAGGTGATTCCCGCGATCTCCCGATACTTGAATCCCTGCACGTCGTGAAGCTCGATCGCTTCGGCGAACTCCTCCGGAATGGAGCGAAGGGCCTCGCGCACGTTTCCGGTCTGCAGGCGCGCGAGCAGATGTTCCAGCGGAGAGGGATCCTCGCTCGCAACCAGCTCCTCGTGCGCCGATTCCCATTCGACGACGGACACCAGCCCCTGCCGCCGCGCATGGGTCCTTCGTCGCTCGTTCGCCACGGTACGGAGGATCTGGCAGAGCCAGGCAAACGCGGCATCCGGATTGCGCAGCTGATCGAAGGCAACCCAGGCGCGCGCGTAGGTCTCCTGCACGTAATCCTCCGCTTCGTTGCGATCTCCCCAGCGCGACGCGAGCGCGACCAGCCGGTCGAGATGTGGCACGGTCGTCGCCTGGAACCGTGCCCGCTTCAGGTTCGCCTTCAACTCGTCCTCCGGGAATGCGAGGATCGATGTGCGAACCCGCTGGCCGGACAATCAGGAACCTCGATGGGGCCCATCAGCGATTCTTTGGTGGCGGCGGTCGTCTCCCCCCGGGGATGCGCCGGCGGCTCGGACTATTCCCGCGGGCGGCATCGATCGCCGTCCAAGAAGCTCGACAACAGGATTCAGCGTCGGGCATGTGACCAGGCGATGGCACCGGTATGAAACCGCTCGCCGCCTTCACCTGGGGCTACTGGGGATGGGGCAACGCCGCCCCGGAGCTGGTGAAAGCCGTCGATGCGCTCGAGCGGACGCGAGGGTTCAAGCCGCCGCTGTTCGCAGACATCCGCCTCAGTCGCTCCGTGCGGGCGCCGGGATTTCGCGACCGCGCCTTCGAGGAGTTGGTGGGACCTGCGCGGTACGTCTGGATGCCGAAGCTCGGGAACCAGCGCTTCCGGACCGGCGGGATGGACCTACACGACGCGACGGGAGCACGGGGTCTGCTGGACGCGATCGTTTCGGCTTCGAAAGAACCGCGGCGCGTAATCTTCTTTTGCGCATGCGAAAGCCCGAACCGGGTGGACGGCTGCCATCGCTACCTCGCGCGCGAGGCGCTGCTCCGGGAGGCGAAGCGCGCGCGGGTACCGCTTACCGTGCAGGAATGGCCGGGGACCGCCCCGAGCGGCAAGGTCGATCTGGTCGTGAAGGCCGACGAGGCGTGTGCCGAGGCCCTGCGTCGCGATCTGGACTGGATTCCGTTGCCGCCCACCATGAAGCTTCCGCAGTTGGCCGCCCTGCCCTTCGGAGCGCTGGTGAAGTTCCAAACGAGCGGCGAACCGGTGCACGCGCTCGCGGCGGAAGTACGGTTCCGCAAAGGCGGCTGGTACCTGCGGCGGCTGGATGCCACAGCAGGGAGTCCACGAGCTCTGGTCGCGGCGGCTTCCAGGCGGCGGCGCGGCCTCGAGCTACAGCCAAGGGCGACCTGAGGAAACACTGCCGAATCAGATCGCGCGCGCCTTGAGGTAAAGCGGCGCGTGGTCGAGCGGGCACCATTCCGGACGCTTCGCCGAGACGTAGGCGATGACCCGTCCGGGGGCCGTCGGATGCTTGCACTTCGAGACAGGCTGCTCGAACAGCGGACAGTCGTCGCACGCCGACACCATGGTCGGCTCGCCGTGAAGCTCCTTGCGGAGCCAGTCGCAGTGCCCGATGGCCGCGTCGTTGAGCAGGACCATGATCTGGTGCAGCCGCCCCGTGTCCCCGTAGGTGAACAGGGTGCGCCAATTCGTGCCGTCGACCGTCTTCAGGATCTGGTTCCCGTCCACCCGGTAGGTGGCGAGCTTGCCGCGTTCGAATTCGGAGGGATTTTCCAATTCGCGGAGGACACTGCCCGCTTCCCACTACCGATGCAAGTGGCCGGGGGCTTGGCCGGTAAGGCCAGTTTTTCAGCCCTCGCCGGGCGAGCTCCGGAGTGCGGGAATCACCGTACCGTCGGAAGCGGACCCGAGCCTGAACCGCGCGTCGAAGCACGCGAGGCCGACGAGGAACGCGACCGGAACGAGCATCGCCCAGTGTCCGATCGCGAGGTACGTCGCGGGGCCGACGGTCGCTCCGCCGAAGAAGCATCCGAGGACCCGCAAGTGCAGACGCAAATGCTTCGCTTCCGGGTCCGCGCTCATCGTGGCAAGTAGACGCAGGCGTGCGAAGAGCGGCCATCCCTGCGATGCGGTTCGCCAGCGATCGACGAGCTTGGTCGTCTCGATCGCGATGTCGGTAGTGACGCCGGTGAGGTGGGTAGTGCGGATCCGCGCCCCCGACATCTTCGTCACAAGTGCGTTCTGCACACCCATCCCGGCGCAGATGACCGACGTCATCAGGAAGTCGCCGAAATGCACTCCACGGACCGTACCCACGCCGAGGCTCGCGAAACAGAGCAGGAGCGCCGCCTCGAGGAGCAGCGGCCGGAAGAACGCGGGCTGCCCGCGCTTGCGCGCCTGCAGCACCAGGGCGGTCGCCACCGCCGCGCCGGACATGAAGGATGCAAGGAAGAAGAGCGCCCGGGTGGCGAGCCAGAAGTGCCGCTGCGCCAGCTCGTCTCCCGCGCGGGAGACCATTCCGGTCATGTGCGAGGTGTAGGTCCCGAGCGCGAAAAATCCGCTGGCGTTCACTGCCCCCGCGATGGCGGGCAGCAGGGTCCCGAGGACGTTTCTTTCGAATCGGACTTTGTGAAGGAGGAGGCGCTGCAAGAGGAGCGATCGCTTGTAGGTGCGGGCGCTACCCCCCGGGGCGGCTCCGCTCGCTAAAGACGGCGGCGGAAGCGCCGATATTCCTCCGGGGTGCGACTTTCGTCCGCCTCTGATCTCGCGTACAGTTTCTCGATAGGAAAACCATGACGTCGAAAACTACATACGGCGTTTGCGAAACCACCCCGGATTACCTGAGCGATGGTGCGGGGGCCGTACCGGCGCGCACCGGCATACGGGTCCTGGTCGTCGACGATCAGGCGTCGGTCCGCCTGCCGCTCTGCGACGACCTCGGCGAGGCCGGGTTCACGGTGGCGGGCGCCGCGAGCGTCTCCGAGGCCGTTGCGGCCGCCGGGGCGCACAAACCGAACGTCGTGGTCCTCGACATGCTCCTCGGCACCGAGTCCGGCCTGGAGGTCGCGCGGGCGCTGCGCGCTTCCACCGACGGCGAAGACCAGCCCCTCATCATCGCTCTCTCCGGCCACACGGCGTCCCGGTTCGTGCGCGGAGCCGGCGAGGCGGGCTGCGACTTCTACCTGACGAAGACCTCGTCGCGAGAGGAATTGATCGCCGCCATCGATGGCCTCCTGGGCCTGCCAATGGCATCGTCGGGGGCTTGAGCCGGAGGGCAGGTACGCCGCGAGGTCCCGAGAGCGCGCTGGTCCGCGCCGTCGGCACCGTCGGGCTCGCTGCCGGAATCGTGAACGTCACCATCGGCGGCGGCATCTTCCGCCTGCCGAGCGGAGTCGCGGCGCTGGTCGGCGCGGCGGCCCCTCTCGCCTATCTCGCCTGCGCGGCGGCGATGGCGCTCGTCGTGCTCTGCTTCGCCGAGGCAGCGAGCCGCGTCTCCCTGACCGGAGGCGCCTACGCCTACGTCGAGGTGGCATTCGGTCCGCTCGCGGGCTTCGTCTCGGGCGTCCTGCTCTGGCTCGGGCTGACGAGCGCGCTCGCCGCGGTCGCGACCTTCTTCGCGGACTCCGCTGCGGCGCTCGTACCGGCGGTGGCATCGGGCAAGGGGGCCTTCATCGCCTTCGTGCTCGTGCTCCTCGCCATCCTCAACGTCCGCGGCGTGCGCGGGGCGAGCCGCTTCAACACCGTCATGACGGTCGCGAAGCTCCTGCCGCTCGTCGTCTTCGTCGTGGTCGGTTTGGCCGCGGGTACTCCCGCGAACCTGCGCTGGACGCGCGCGCCGTCGATCGCCGAGATCGGCCGCGCCTCGCTCTTCCTCATCTTCGCGTTCTGCGGGATCGAGGCCGCCCTCGTCCCTTCTGGGGAATTGCGCAATCCGGAGCGGTCGGCCCCCCGCGCGATCCTGGTCGCGATGACCGCGATCGTCGTCATCTACCTCGCCATCCAGATCGCCGCGCAGGGAGTCCTCGGCCCGGCGCTCGCGACGCAGGCGACTCCCCTCGCCGAGGCCGCGGGCGTCGCGGCGGGGCCGTGGGGCCGCACGCTGATCCTCGTCGGATCGTCGCTCTCCATGTTCGGGTACGTGAGCGGAATGACGCTCTCGATTCCCCGGATGCTCTTCGCCTTCGCTCGCGACGGGTTTCTTCCCGCGCGCGTCGCCGCAGTGCACCCACGCTATCGCACTCCTCACGTGGCGATCGCGATCCAGACCGCGATCGCCGTGCTCCTCGCCGTCACCGGCACTTTCGAAAAGCTCGCCATCCTCGCCAACGCCGCCATCCTCCTCGTCTACGCGGCCTGCGCCCTGGCGGCGGCCGAATTGCGGCGTCGCGATGTGCGCATCGAAGGGTCCGCAGCCCTCCCGCGCGTCCCGGCCATGGCCGTCGTGCCCTGGCTCGCGCTCGGGGCGATCGCCTGGCTTCTCGCGAGCCTCGAGCTGCGCGAATGGATCGCGGTGCTCGCCGCAGGAGCTTCCGCCATGGCGATCTACGCCTACACGCGCAGGCGCACCGCCGGGGACCCCCCGATTAGAACCGGAACGCGAACGACGCAGCAGGAGAATTCCCGCCCGCGCTCGCGGTGACCGTGGCGACGGGATCCTTCGATATATGCGCAATCGAGACGACCGCGCCCACCGCGCTCCCCACCGCGGCGCCGGCGATGACGTCGCTCGCCCAGTGACGATCGGCGACCATGCGGAGGATCCCCGTCGTCGAAGCGAGGAGCAGCGCCACCGGGCAGACGAACGGATCGGCGCTTCCGTACAGATCGAGGCGCGAGTGCTGCACGCACAGGACCGCCGCTCCGGTGAAGGCGAAGGAAGTGTGCCCGCTGAACATGGACGTGTTCCGATCGTCCCGCGAGGTACAAGCCGGGTTCGTTCCCGTGCCGCAGCCCTGCGCGAATGGCCGCTCGCGTCCGACCGCCCGCTGCGTGACGGCG
>JBJMQD010000368.1:0-8983 GCA_045802855.1 Myxococcales bacterium
CTCGAACCCAGGGGCGATCACGGCCTCGAGGAAGGTCTCCGCGAGCGCCGCCGCGCAGTCCCGGTCCACCGCGTGGCTGACGGCGACGATGCCGCCGAACGCGCTCGTCGCATCGGCGTCGCGCGCCTTCCGGTAGGCCTCGCCGATCGACGCCGCGCGCGCCGCCCCGCAGGGATTGGTGTGCTTGACGACGACGGCGGAAGGCGCGCCGCCCGACAGATCCTTCAACGCCTCGAGCGCTGCAGAGCCGTCGAGAAGGTTGTTGAAGCTCAGCTCCTTGCCCTGCAGCTGCCGCGCCGCGGCGAGCGTCGGCTCTCGCGGCGCAGGGACGGCCGCGTAGAAGGCCGCCCGCTGGTGCGGGTTCTCGCCGTAGCGCAGTCCCTGCACGAGGCGGTACTCGGGCAATCCCGGCGCGGCGGGCCATCCCTCGCCCTCGGCCTGCGAGACCTCCTCGGCGAGCCAGCTCGCGATCGCGGAATCGTACGCGGCGGTGTGGGCGAAGGCCCGCGCCTGGAGCCGGCGGCGCGTGCTGACGTGCACCTCGCGCTTCTGCTGCAGCTCCGCGAGGACCGTCTTGTAGTCGGCCGGATCGACGATCACCGTGACGTAGTCGGCGTTCTTCGCCGCCGATCGGATCATCGCCGGTCCGCCGATGTCGATGTTCTCGATCACCTCGTCGTGGGGGAGCGCTTTTTCGACTGCCGACCGGAACGGGTAGAGGTTCACCACCACCAGGTCGATGGGCTCGATGCCGTGCGCCTTGATCTCCGCCTGGTCGCTCGCCACGTCGCGGCGCGCCAGGAGGGCGCCGTGGATCTTCGGGTGTAGTGTTTTGACGCGGCCCGCGAGCATCTCCTTCACGCCGGTCACGTCCGAGACGGCCCGGACCGCGATGCCCTCCTTCGCGAGCAGCTCGGCGGTGCCGCCGGTGGAGAGGATCTCAATCCCGAGGGACGCTAGACCGCGGCCCAGTTCCACGATGCCAGTCTTGTCGGAGACGGAAAGGAGAGCGCGCGAGACGGACATGCGCGCTCTCCTACCATGCGCCCTCGCTGCCCGCACGAGGAGGCGGGCGCGAGCCGGCTACTTCGAAGTGCTGTCGCTCGTCTTGGCGCTGCTGTCGCTGGTCGAGCTCGAATCCGACGTGCTCGGCTTCGACTTCGTCTCCGCGGAGGGGGCGCTGTTGTTCGAGGTGGAGAGCGCGTCCCAATGCTCCTTGCCGCTCTGTTCACGCTGGCGCTTCGCGGCGCGAGCCCGCGCGATGCCCTTCTTCTTGTCCTGACGCACGGCGTCCGTGCTGCGCTCCTGCTTCGCGGAAGCCTTGCTGTCCGCCGTCGCGGCCGAGTCGCCGATGGCGGAGTCCGAGCTCTTCCCCGAGAGCGACGAGTCCGAGCTCTTCGAGGCCGACGAGTCCGAGCTCTTTGCCGAGATCGAAGAATCGGAGCTCTTCGCCGAGATCGAAGAGTCGGAACTCTTCGCCGCGCTCGAGCTGTCGGAGCTCGGCATCGCCGCCGTATCCGACGAGCTCGAGGTCGACTTCTGGTCTTCCTTCGTGCGCTGCGCGTCGCTCGTCGCCGAGTCCTTCTGCGAATTGCCGAGGTTCACCTGCGCGAATGCGGGTGCGGCGCCGAGCGCAAGCGCCGCGAGGATCGCGATTCTCATGCTTCCTCCTGTCGTGGGCGCCTTCCCTCCCTGCGAGGGCCCTCTAGGAGAGCGAACCTAAGCACGTGGTCGTGGCCGGGGCCTGCCCGCCTCCCCCGGGATCGATCGAGCGCACGGCCCCCGTACGGTCAGAAGCCGAGCGCGACAAGCTCGCGGATCAGGTCCGCGTACAGCGCGACCGCGTCGAAGCGGCTCGACCAGCCGATCTGCGCCCAGTGATCGGCCTCGATCTCGCGCAGCACGGTGCCCCACCGCTGCGACGATACGGGTACGAGGCCGTCGTTCCGTCCTGCCTTCTGCGAGAGGTAGGCGTGCGAGGGCCAGAGGAGCGGATTCGTGTCGAACAGATTGCTGTGCGCGGCGACGCTGCAGTACGCGACGCCTTCGACGTCCGGCACTTCGAGGTTGAACCGCTCGAGCGCCGCGACCGTCAGATCGGGCAAGGCACGAACCGCCGCCGCGGGGATCCCCTTGAGCGCGAGATCGGCGAGCGGCGTCCCGAGGTGCGGCGTACCGACCGTGACGAGCGACGCGACACGCCCTTCGAGCCCCAGGCGGGAGATGGCGTAGCGGGCATCGAGGCCGCCCATGCTGTGGGCGATGACGTTCACCCGCTCGCACGGCAGGCTTCGCACGAGCTCAGCGAGCTTCTCGGCCCGCGCCGCGACCGCACCCGTTGCCGGCACCCGTGGATGGTGGAACTCCGCTCCAACGGAACCGAGCCCCTCGGCGATGTTGCGGAAGTAGCGATGCCGGCGGCCCGCTACCGCGATCTCGTCGAACCCGAGCACGCCATGGGCGAGCACCACGGGATGCCGCAGGCGGGGCGCGCGGCGGGCAGGCAGCGGGCGGCGCGAAAGGCGACGCCGCCGTGCGACGAAGAACGCCGCAAGAAACGCAACGACAGCAAGAAGAAGCAACGACGCATACGTCCAGATCACGGGACGATCTTACCCGCGAGGGGGCGCTTCGCGAGGTGGGTGTCGCTCGGGCCATCGCATACCTCCGCGGCGTGGACGCTAATAGTCGTCGTCGTCGAAGACGACCTTCCGGGCGCCGCCCGGCGGCGGGGGTGGGTTGCGCGGCTCGTCGTCCGCGATGACCCGCAGGCTGGTGAGGCCCCGCGTCTCGAGCTGTCGCACCCGCTCCCGAGTGAGGTTCATGATGGCGCCGACCTCCTCGAGCGTGATCCCGCCGCGATCGGCCACGTCGAGAGCACAGGTGTCGCCGATCTCCCACAGCTCCTTGTCGGGAAAGTTCATCTTCACCGACCCGGTCCGCGGGTTCACGTCGACGTACAGGTTGAACTTGCACGACACGTACGGACAGGGACGCGGCCCCTCCGCGCAGTCGGCGCGCAGCTTGGGCCTCGTCGCCTCCAGCTCGGCCGCGAGCGCCTGCAGCTCCGGGTCGACCCCGCCCGAAGCCACCTGCTGGCGGAACTGCCGCGCCATCTCCTTGCGGCTCATCGTGCGCGCCCGCTGCCTCTGCTCGGCGGCGGGCGAATCGGAACGGTCGAGATTGCGTTTCGCCTCGTTCATCGGTCGCCCCTTCCTGTCTCATCTCGCGCTGTGATCTGCTGCACCGTCCGCTCCATGTCCTCGACGAACGAATGCGCCTGCCGCCTGCCGTCCACGACGAGCCGCTCGAGCTCCTTGCGCCGGGACGGCTTCATCTCCGCCCTGTCGGCGATCGACTTTTCCAGGGCGGCGAAAAGCTCGTCGAGCGATCGCTCCACGCCGTCGAGCTGGCCGCGGAAGAAGACGAACGACCCCCGGATGTCCTCGAGTGTGTTCCCTTCGTCCATGAGCCGCTTGATGAGGTGGATGCGCCTGACCGCCGAGGCCGGATAGAGGCCGCGCGATCCGCGGTGCTTGCCCTTCTCGCCCACCCGCCTGCTGCGCGGCAGAAGGCCGAGCTGCACGTACTTGCGGAACGTGGCCTGCGCGAGCTTCACCCCTCTCGGAGCAAAAAAATCGACGATCTGCGCGGCGGAGAGCCCTTGCGGGTACTCCTGCTCCAGCCGGTCGAACTCGTCGGCCTCGCGCTGGGCCATCGACACCCTGGCGGCCCCTGCCGCCCAGAAGGGATCGCGCAGGGGCCTTCCGCGCCTGCGACATCGAAGCGATGCTCTTGAATGGCATCGCCTGAATGCATTCACGCAAGTATCGTATCTTCAGTAGCGTGTCAATCCGCACTCCACGGCAGCCCTGCCGTGGAGCAGGAGCGCCTACTCGCTGAGATCGACGTCCACGTCGCCCTTCGATCCCGCCGGCAGCTCGACGTCGGCGGTGCGCCAGCGTCCCGATTTAGGATCTCCCACGCGGATCGAATGGTGCCCGGCAGGAAGCGCGAAGGTGATGGGCGACTTCCCCCGCAGGGACCCGTCCACGTAGACCTGCGCGCCTCCCGGACGGCTGGTCACCCGCAGCTCGCCAGTCGGGGCGTCCTGGGGAATCTTCGGACGGAAGTAGAGGGCCATCGCGGTGCCTCCGACGAGGAGCCCGAGCGCCGCTCCCGCGATCGCCGGCCACCGCCTTCGCTTGCGCGCCACGGCGCCGAACTGCGGGCCTTCGAGGGGGCGCCGGACCATCACGCCCGGAGGGGGCAGCGAGTCGCGCCGGATCGAACCATTCGCGGTGCGGAACTGGTGGAGCGCCTCGGGCGCGGCGCGCTGCAACCATGCCGCGAGCTCCGCGACCGGATTGCGCAGCTCCGGGCAGGCATGGCCGAGCGCGAACGCCAGCTCGGCCGCGCTCTGGTACCGATCGGCGGGATCTGTCCGGGTCGCCTTCTCGATCACCGCGCGCAGCCCCGGCCCGCATTCGGGACCGACCGCCTCCGCCAGCACCTTGCCGAGCGCGTAGATGTCGGTCGCGGGCGTGACCCGGTCGCCGCGTTCCTGCTCGGGCGCCATGTATCCCCGCTTGCCCTTCGGCCCGGCGCCGGGATCGGTGACCTCGGTGTTGCCGCGAGCTCGCGCCACTCCGAAATCGCCCAGGTACACGGCTCCCGATCGCGACAGGAGGACGTTGTCCGAGGCGACGTCGCGATGCACGAGATGAAGCGGCTTGCCGTCGAGATCGCAGGCGGTGTGCGCGGCATCGAGCGCGCGTGCGACGGCGGCACCGACGTGGGCCGCGAGCGGGTCGGACAGCCTCTCTCCGCGCTTGCGGGCGACCTTCAGCGCGCTGCGCAGCGAGCAACCGTCGACGAACTCGAGGACGAAGATGGGGCCCTCCGTCTCCGACTCGAGATAATCGACGGCGGCGATGATTCCGGGATGATGGAGGAGGCCGACGACGCGCGCCTCGTCGGCGAGCATTCCGGCGATGCGGGCATCGCCCCGCCGCTCGGGGGCGAGCACCTTGATGACGACGCGGCGACGGAAGGCGCCCGCGCCTTCCAGCTCGGCGAGCCACACCTCTCCCATGCCCCCGAGGCCGAGCCGTTCCATGAGGACGTACCGGCCCCCGATGCGCTTGCCTGCCTGCAGTCCGGTCTGATCGGGGGGCCGGCTGCGCTCGCCCCCGGTATCCCCGCGGTCTGCCGCCGGGGACCCACGAGAAGCGTCGTCGGCCCGCTTTTTCAGCATGGGTTCGAGGATCCGGGTTCCTTGACAGACCCCCCTGGGTACTTACTGTACCGCCGCAACGCGGCATCGGTCATTTCAGCCGCCAAAAGATTCCGAGAGAGGGAGCAACGTGAAGAAGACCATTGGCATCGACCTCGGCACCACCAACTCCGTCGTCGCGGTGATGGAGGGTCGGGACCCGAAGGTCATCGAGAACGAGGAAGGCAGCCGCATCACGCCGTCCGTGGTCGGGTTCACCAAGGACGGCGAGATCCTCGTCGGCCAGGTCGCTCGCCGCCAGGCGATCACCAACCCCGAGAACACGGTGTACTCGATCAAGCGGTTCATGGGGCGCAAGTTCGAGGAGACGGCCGATGAGCGCCGCCGCGTCCCGTACAAGGTGGTGAAGGCGGACAACGGCGACGCCGCCGTCGAGATCGACGGAAAGAAGTACTCGCCTCCCGAGGTCAGCGCCCGCATCCTGCAGAAGCTGAAGAGGGCGGCCGAGAACTATCTCGGCGACACCGTCACCGACGCGGTCATCACCGTCCCGGCGTACTTCAACGACGCCCAGCGCCAGGCGACGAAGGACGCCGGCCGCATCGCGGGCCTCGACGTGAGGCGCATCATCAACGAGCCCACCGCGGCAGCGCTCGCGTACGGCCTCGACAAGAAGAAGGACGAAGTCATCGCCGTGTTCGACTACGGCGGCGGCACCTTCGACATCTCCGTCCTCGAGGTCGGCGAGAACGTGGTCGAGGTGGTGGCGACGAACGGCGACACGCACCTCGGCGGCGACGATCAGGACCAGCGGCTGATGGAGTGGCTCATCGCCGAGTTCAAGAAGGACACCGGCATCGACGTGTCCAAGGACAAGATGGTCCTCCAGCGCCTGAAGGAGGCAGGAGAGAAGGCGAAGATCGAGCTGTCGTCGACGCAGGAGACGGAGATCAACCTGCCGTTCCTGACGGCGGATCAGACCGGTCCCAAGCACCTGGTGAAGAAGCTGTCGCGCGCGAAGTTCGAGCAGATGTGCGACGACCTCTTCCAGCGCGCCCTGGAGCCGACCAAGAAGTGCCTCGCCGACGCGAAGAAGAGCCCCAAGGAGATCGACGAGGTGGTGCTGGTCGGCGGCTCGACGCGCGTTCCGAAGATCCAGCAGCTCGTGAAGGACTTCTTCGGCAAGGAGCCGAACCGGTCGGTGAACCCGGATGAAGTGGTCGCCATCGGGGCGGCCGTCCAGGGCGGCGTCCTCACCGGCGAGGTGAAGGACATCCTGCTCCTCGACGTGACCCCGCTGACGCTCAGCATCGAGACGCTGGGCGGCGTCGCGACGCCTCTCATCCCGCGCAACACCACCATCCCGACCCGCAAGAGCGAGGTGTTCTCCACCGCGGGCGACGGCCAGACGAGCGTAGAGGTCCACGTGCTCCAGGGCGAGCGGCCCATGGGGCGCGACAACAAGACCCTCGGCCGGTTCCACCTCGACGGCATTCCGCCCGCTCCGCGCGGCGTCCCGCAGATCGAGGTGACCTTCGACATCGACGCGAACGGCATCGTCCACGTCGCCGCGAAGGATCGGGCGACGGGGAAGGAGAACAAGATCACCATCACCGCCAGCTCGGGGATGAACAAGGACGACATCGACAAGGCGGTCCGCGAAGCGAAGGAGCACGAGGCGGAGGACAAGGCGCGCCGCGAGGAGATCGAGACGCGCAACCGCGCCGACAGCCTCGCCTACGCCACCGAGAAGAGCCTCAAGGAGCTCGGCGACAAGGTGCCCGCCGGGATGAAGAGCGACCTGGAAGGGAAGATCAAGGCGGTAAAGGACGCTCTCGCTGGCAGCGACATGGAAGCCATCAAATCCGCGACCGACTCGCTCCTCCAGGCATCTCACAAGATGGCGGAGGAAGCCTACAAGGCCGCCGGAGGCGCCCCGGGCGCCGGTCCGAGCGCTTCCGGAGAGCCGGCAGGCGGCGGCGAGCAGGGTCAGGCGCCGGGTGGCGGGAAGAAGGACGATGTAGTCGACGCCGAGTTCGAGGAGCAGAAGTAAGCGGCGTCCGGAAAGAAATTTTGTCGACGGCCTTCAGGTTTTTCCACGAAGGACGATGAAGGAAGTGGAGCCCGGTTCCCCACTGGGCTCCGCTGAAGAGATTGGAGTCCGGTACCCCCCCCACCGGACTTCATTCGGGCGGAGCGTCTACCCCGGCGCTCCGCCTTTTTTTTGTCCGTCCGGCTACTCCTTGCGGTTCCCGGTGGTCGACTTGTCCGCGTCCGGGTTGGGAGCGTCGGATCCCTTGCTGCGCGCGATGCTGCTGTCCTTGCGCGCGGCTCCGCGCTTCTTCGCGGCGGAGGCTTCCTTCTTCTGCTGGTCCTCGGTCATCATCGTCGCGTCCTGGCCAGGGATCCGGTTGAACTCCTGGTCCTCGGTCGCGCCTTGCCTCTGGGCGCGGTTGGCCGAGTTGTTCGCGGTCGACGCCTGGTCCTCGGGCTGCGACGGATTCGTCCCCGGCGCCGATCGATCGTTCGGGCTCGTATGACCGGGCGGCGTGCCGTTGTCGGTCCGTCCGCCCTGCGTCGCCGAGGCGGTGCCGACCTCGATGCCGGCGCGCGGTCTACCTTCCGCGCTGGTGCTGCTCGAGGCGTCCCCCGGCGCCCGCTCGCCGACCTCGGCCTGCGCGCTTCCGTTGGTCTTGTGACGCTTGCTCTGGCCGTAGCTGCCGGAGGCAGTGGTTCCCGAGTCCTGGGCAGACGCGGGAACGGCGCTCAAGGCGACTACGGCGACGACGGCTGCGAAGAGGTTCTTCATCTCGGCTCCCTCGTTTTCCCGGGGAAACCTACGCACGGCGGAGCGGCGAGGGCCCCGCGGACGCCCAGCGCTCGAGCGAGCGCCAGTGCCTCAGCGCTCGAAGTCGCGGAACCTGCGGAGCAGCTCTGCCTCCACGGCGTGCGGCAGCGGCTCGTCGGGGAGGCGGCCGGCGATGCGTATGGTCGTCCGCATCTGCCGGAGGTAGGCCCGGCAAAACCTGCAGAAACCGAGATGCCAGCGAAACCGCAACCGGTCCCGGAGCGATAGCCTCCGCTCCAGGTAGTCGGTCACGAGCTCGGTGATCTCCTTGCAGGTCATCGGCAGCGGACGGCAGGCCGCGCGGTGCTGGCCGCGGGCTCCTCCGACCCTGGTCTCGCATGCCCTCGAAAACGTTACACGCGCCTAGGCGGCCGGGGCGGCGTCCGCCGGACGGCGCAGATGGCGCCGGTCCTCGGTACGAGGGAGGGCGGACAGCAGCGCCTTGCGCGATTCGGGGTCGGCGGCGAAGGCGATGGTGGCCTTGGCTCCGACGAGATCGAAATAGGCCCGCAAGGCCGATTGCGCCCGCTGGAGCGCCTCCGCTTCGTCGGTGAGCGGCGCGCCCGCGCCCGGCAGCGTCCGCAGCTCCTCGGCCAGGTCCCGCATGGTGTGGAGATCGTCGGAGATGATGCCCGCGTCGGCGGCGATCTCCGCGTGCTCGGAAGCGGCGGCGACGATCCGCTCGAGCGCGCGCAGGACATGCTGCGGCTGGCGGGTCGAGAACGGGTCGCCCAGCCCGAACGCGTGCGCCGCGGTACGACCGTCGGGTCCGCGGGTGACGCGCAGGATCGCGTCGCGAACCGCCTGGGCGGTGGCCGCGGCGTCGGCGAGCAGCTCGGCGTGCTCGGGAATGCGGCCCCTGGCGGCGAGAGCCGCGGCGGGCAGGGCCTG
Source organism: Myxococcales bacterium (assembly GCA_045802855.1). Classification (GTDB taxonomy): domain Bacteria; phylum Myxococcota; class Myxococcia; order Myxococcales; family 40CM-4-68-19; genus VBKO01. The sequence continues at coordinate 8,976 of JBJMQD010000368.1, forward strand.
CAGGTGAT
>JBJMQD010000469.1:0-9505 GCA_045802855.1 Myxococcales bacterium
GTTTTTGACAGTTTGGCGATCCGCGCACCACAATCGCGGCCTCCCGGAGGGAACCTCATGACTCTTCGCCGCCGCACGCTCTTGCAATGGGGGCTCGGCGCCGCCGCCGCCGCGGCCACGCGCTCGTTCGCCCAGGAGAAGTACAAGCCGATGTTCCAGGTGGAGAAGGACGCGCAATTGCGCCTCCTGCGCTGGAGCGGGTTCATCAAGGCCGACGAGGAGGCGTGGAACCAGAACACGAAGAAGTTCCAGGAGGCGACGGGAGTCCAGGTCAACGTCGAGTACATCACCTGGGAAGACGTGAGGCCGAAGGCGGCGATGGCCGCGAATCTCAACACCGGCCCCGACCTGGTGATGGGCTGGTACGACGACCCGCACATCTACCCGCAGCGCCTCGTCGACGTGAGCGACGTCGCGGAGGATCTGGGAAAGCGTCTCGGCTGGTACGACGTCGCCCGCGCGTATGGGTACTCGAGGACGCTCAAGCACTGGATCGGCGTCCCCGTCGGCGGCACCTGCCAGACGCTCAATTACCGGTCGGGCTGGGTGAAGGAAGCCGGATTCGACAAGTTTCCCGACAAGACCGACGGATTCATGAAGCTCGCCAAGGCACTCAAGGAGAAGGGCCATCCGGTCGGATTCGCGCTCGGCCACGCGGTCGGCGACGCGAATTGCTGGTGCCACTGGCTCCTCTGGAGCCACGGGGGCAAGACGGTCGAGTCGGACGACAAGACCCTGGCCATCAACAAGCAGGGAACCTGGGACGCGCTCGAGTACGCCAAGGAGCTGTACTCGGTGATGGCTCCCGGCGCCGCCTCCTGGCTCGATCCGAACAACAACCGTGCCTTCCTGGCGGGAGAGATCTCGGTTACCAACAACGGCATCAGCATCTACACCGCGGCGAAGAAGGACTTCCCTCAGATCGCGCAAGACATGGACCACGCCAACTTCCCCGTCGGGCCGGTGGGGAAGCCGACCGAGCTCGCGCTCTTCAGCCAGGCCTTCATCTTCAAGTACTCGCGCTTCCCCAACGCGGCCAAGGAGTACCTGCGCTTCATGCTCTCGCCCGAGCAGGCGGACGGCTGGGTCGAGGCGATGAACGGGTACGTGACCCCCGCGCTGAAGAAGTACCGCGACCTGCCGGTGTGGACGAAGGATCCGAAGACGACGCCGTTCCGCGACGTCATCTCGCGGATGCTGCCGCACAGCTACGCGGGCAACCCGAGCCAGCACGCCGCGGCGGCGCTCGCCGATTTCATCGTCGTCGACATGTTCGCCGACGCGACCGTGAACAAGCTGTCCGCCAAGGACGCCGCCCGCCGGGCAGAAGGTCGCCTGCGCCGGATCTACTCGTAGCCGATGGCGGACGCCCAGTCGTCTGCGCCCTGGAGGGGCGGCTCGTTCGGGCCGCTCCTCGTCGTTCCGGTGGCGATCCTGCTGGGCGGGCTCCTCGCCTATCCTCTCGGGCTGGGCGTATGGCTCGGGTTCAAGGACGCGAAGATCGGCTCGCCGGGATCGTTCATCGGGGTCGAGAACTACCAGTACCTGCTCGAGGATCCGGTCTTCCGGCTCACCGTGGTCAACAGCGCCTTGTACACGGTGATCACGGTGATCTTGAAGCTCGCGCTCGGGCTCGCGCTCGCGCTGGTGCTCAATCAAAAGTTCGCCGGGGTGCGCTTCTGGCGCTCGGTCCTTTTGCTCCCTTACGTCGTGCCCACGGTGCTCTCCGCATTCGCCTGGTGGTGGATCTTCGATCCGCAGTTCAGCTTCATCAGCTGGTCGCTGGTGAGACTCGGACTGTTGAAGACAAACATCGACTTCCTGGGCGACTCGTGGCTCGCGCGCATGTCGCTGATGATCGCGAACATCTGGCGCGGGACGCCGTTCTTCACCGTCGGCTACCTCGCTGGTCTGCAATCGATTTCGCCGGACGTGTACGAGGCGGCGCAGATCGACGGTTCCAGCGGCTGGCAGACGTTCTGGGAGATCACCTGGCCGCTCCTCCTCCCGCTCACGGTCATCCTCACCACCTTCTCGGCGATCTTCACCCTCACCGATTTCCAGCTCGTCTGGACGATCACGCGCGGTGGTCCGGCCAACGCGACCCACCTGTTCGTCACGCTCGCCTACCAGCGGGCGATCGCGGGCGGGGCGATGGGGGAGGGCGCCGCCATCGCGGGATTCACTCTTCCGTTCCTCGGCATCCTCGCCTTCGCCGCGCTCCGCGCGATCCGGGAGCGCGAATGAACGGACGGTTCTGGAAACTCTGGCTCCCGCTCGCCTTGTTCGCTGTGTTCCTGCTCTTCCCGTTCTACTGGATGGTGCTCACCGCGCTCCGTCCCAACGCGGAACTGGTCAGCACGAGCGCCAACCCCTTCTGGGTGCACCATCCGACGCTCGAGCACATCCAATATCTCCTAGGGGGAACGTCCTTCCTGCGCTGGTTCTGGAACACGATGGGCATCGCGACCGGCGCGAGCATCCTCAGCGTCGCCGCGAGCTGGCTCGCCGCGTACGGCATCGTCCGAGTGGGCTTTCCGCTCGCGGCCGGCGCGGGGCTCGCCATCTATCTCGGCTACCTCATCCCTCCAGCCATCCTCTTCATCCCGCTCGCCGACATCCTTTTGCAACTCGGTTGGTTCGACAAACCGTGGGCCCTCGTCCCCGTCTACACCACGTTTCTCATCCCCTTTTGCACGTGGCTATTGATGGGGTTCCTGAAGAGCATTCCCCGCGAGATCGAGGAGGCCGCGATGGTCGACGGCGCCAGCCGGATCCGGGTGATGCTCGGCATCGTCCTGCCGCTCTCGGGGCCGGGGCTCATCTCGGCGTTCATCTTCGCCTTCACGCTCTCGTGGAACGAGTACCTTTACGCGCTCGTCTTCATGTCGGCGCCCGAGCACAAGACGGTGCCGGTGGGACTCGCCACGGAACTGGTGCGCGGCGACCTCTACCAGTGGGGACCGCTCATGGCGGGGGCGCTGCTCGGCTGCATTCCGGTCGTGATTCTCTACTTCCTCTTCGTCGACAAGTACGTGCAAGGGATGAGCGGCGCGCTGAAGGGGTAGAGACAGAGGGCCCGCCGCGGGAAACCTTGGAAGCTGCTCGCGGTGTACATTGCCCCACATGGCGTTCACCATCTCCGACGGTGGGCTCGATTTTCCGCTCCCGAAGGTCCGTCGCATCGCGCAGCGGTTCGACGCGCCTCACGAGGAATCGATTGCAGGCGCGGTAGCGCGAGAGATGCGCAAAGTGGAGGGAAGCATCCGCCCTGGCATGCGAGTCGCGGTGGGCGTCGGAAGCCGCGGGGTCGCGCAGCTTTCCGCCATCGTCCGTGCCACGGTCGACGAGTTGAAGAAACGGGGAGCGCGGCCCTTCCTCGTCCCGGCGATGGGGTCGCACGGCGGGGCGACGCCGCAGGGACAGATCGAAGTGCTCGCGGGTTACGGAGTCACGTCCGACGCCCTCGACGTCCCGATCGAAGCCTCCATGGAGACTGACCTCCTCGGCACATCGGCGGGAGGGGTCGAGATCCACTGGAGCCGCGCCGCCCTGCGCGCCGACGCCGTGCTGCCCATCAACCGCATCAAGGTGCACACCGATTTCCACGGTGACGTGGAGAGCGGCCTCTCCAAGATGCTGGCGATCGGATTCGGCAAGCAGAAGGGCGCCGCGACGGTGCACAGGAGCGGGTTCGACGTGTTCCATGAAGTGCTGCCCGAAATCATGCGCGTGATCCTCGAGAAGGTGAACGTGCTCGGCGGCGTCGCCAGCATCGAGAACGCGCTCGAGCAAGTGGCGCAGATCGAGATCGTTCCGGGCCGGGAGATTCCGTCGCGCGAGCCGCAGCTTCTGCAGCGCAGCCGCGACCTCATGCCCCGCATTCCCTTCGACGACCTCGAGGTGCTGGTCGTCGACTGGCTAGGGAAGGACATCAGCGGATTCTGCTGGGACCCGAACATCACCGGCCGCTACGGTCCGCGGCACCTCGTCGATCCGCGCAATCCGAAGAAGCTCGTGGCCCTGCGGCTCACCGAGCGCACGCACGGGAACGCCTGCGGCATCGGCGTCGGCGACGTGACGACCCGCGCGCTGGTCGAGAACATCGACTACCAGAAGACGTGGATGAACAACGTCACCTCGAGCGAGCTCGGCGGAGGGAAGACGCCGATCTGGATGCCGGACGACAGATCGGCCATCGCGCTCGCCATCGCCACCTGCCCGCGGATCGACCCCGCCGCACCGCGGTTCGTGCGCATCGAGAGCACGCTGCACCTGCGGGAGATGTGGGTCTCCGAGGCGCTCTGGCGGAGCGACGGCGCTTCCAATCCACGCCTCGAGGCTCTCGGCGACCCGGTCGAGTTCGACTTCACCCCGGAAGGCCACCTTCGCGACTTGCCGCTCCCCGCCTTCTCGCACGGCCGCGCGCCCTGGTCGTGAGCAGAGGAGGACGTACGTGATCGCAACCCTGGTAGCTGCCCTTCTCGTGGGACGCGGTCACGAACCCGGTCCGCTCAGCGCGGTCCGCGAAGCTCGTCGATGAGGAAGGACAATCCGAGCGATCTCATCGGATGACCGCGCAATAGCCGCACCACCTCGGTCATCTTCTCGAACGCCTCGGGGCCGAGGGCGTGCTCGAGCGTCTCGAGGTGACGTTTCTCGGCGCGGCGCTCGCGGACGCGCTTGCGCCAGACGGGATCCCAGAGATCGTCGAGGTGGGTGAGCCACTCGCTCGCCGCGATGGCGGCCCATTCGCCGGAGTCGAACCAGATCCCGGCGCAGATCGGGCAGCGATCGAGATGGAACGGATGATCGCCCTCGACCCGCGCGCGCACGAGGACGCCGCGGCAGAGCGGGCACACCCCGGAGCGCGCGTCCGCCTTGGCGGGAATCGCCTTCGAGACCTCGATCGATCCGGGAAGCGGATGCGCCTCCATGGCCCCGTGGGGCAGCCAGACCCCGCGGCACTTCGAGCAGCGCGAGGGCGGGACGAAGGGTTCAGCAGAGGCCCCGCGTGCGCGGGGAGCGCTGAGCGGAAGCAAAGTCGCCGATTTGCATTTGGGGCAGTCGTGCATGTGGCCGGGAAGCGTGGCCGCGACGGCAAAGGAGCGTCAATGCCGCCGCGTACCACGACCGACCACAATCGCGACCGCGCGAAAGCAAAGGGACTTTTTCCGACCGCTCGCGTCGCGATCGCGGGCGGTCTGTGCGAGCGCGTGTGCCCGAGGCGAACCTACCGCCACGTCCCCCGCCGGGGTACGCTCGGCGGATGAAGCGAGTCCTCTCCGCCGAGGAGGCGATCGCGGAGTGTGTCTTCGACGGCGCCACGTTGATGGTGGGCGGGTTCGGCCTGGTGGGGAAGCCGCTCACGCTCGTACGCGCGCTCAACCAGAGCGCCTTCAAGGACCTCACCATCATCAGCAACAACCTCGGCGAGCCCGGGAAGGGCCTCGGCGAGACGCTCCGCCTCGGCAAGGTGCGGCGGGCGATCGGGTCGTACTTCACCACGAACCCCGACGTCGGCGCGGCGGTGCTCGCCGGGAAGCTCCAGGTCACGTTGATTCCGCAGGGAACGATGTCGGAGGCGATGCGCGCCGCGGGCGCGGGACTGGGCGGCTTCTACACCCCGACCGCCGCGGGGACGAAGCTAGCGGAGGCCAAGGAGACCCGGGTGCTGCGCGGACGCGAATACGTGCTGGAAGAGCCGCTCGCGGCCGACGTGGCGCTCATCCGTGCGCATCGAGCCGATCGGCTGGGCAACCTCGTCTACTGGAAGTCGGCGCGCAATTTCAATCCGGTGATGGCGACGGCGGCGAAGACGGTCATCGCGGAGGTGGACGAGATCGTCGAGGTCGGCGCGCTCGATCCCGAGCTCGTCGTGACGCCCCACCTCTACGTCGATCGCCTCGTCCTCGCGAAGGAGCGGCTGTGAAAGAGCTGATCGCCCGCAGGGCCGCAAAGCTCTTGCAACCCGGATGGGTGGTGAATCTCGGCATCGGGATTCCGACGCTCGTCTCCAAGTACGTCGACGAGGGCGCCGTCTTCTTGCACAGTGAGAACGGGGTGCTCGGTGTCGGGCCGCCGCCTACTCCGGCCCAGCTCGACGTGAACCTCATCGATGCCGGAAAGCGGCCGATCACGGTGCGTCCCGGCGCGGCGTACTTCGACAGCGCGCAATCGTTCGCAATGATCCGCGGCGGGCACGTCGACGCGGCGGTGCTCGGGGCATTGCAGGTGGACGGGCGCGGAATCATCGCCAACTGGGCGATCCCGGGAGAGCTCGTCCTCGGCGTCGGCGGGGCGATGGATCTGCTCTCCGGCGTGCGCTCGGTGATCGTGGTGATGAGCCACACCACGAGAGAAGGGGAGCCGAAGATCGTCTCCGCGCTCACGCTCCCGAAGACGTCGATCCGGCCCGCGGACTACGTCGTGACGGAGCTGGCGACGTTCCGGGTACGGGAAGGCGGGCTGGTACTCGACGAGCTGGCCTACGGCGTGTCGCTCGAGGACGTGAAGGCGCGCACCGCCGCACCGTTCCGCGCGGCTTGATCAATACCCGATCGCGCACCCGTCGGACCGCGACTCCGTCCCGCCCTGCAACGCGCCGGTCTGGGGATCGATGAGGATCCCCTGGTACCCGCCGCCGTTGCGCGACGTGCGCGCCACGTCGTGGCCCCGGCGGGCCAGCTCGGCGAGGGTCGCCTCGGGAATCCCGTCCTCCGCGAGGACGAGGCCGCCCCCGGGCGCCTCGGGGTAACCGCCCGGGGTCGCGGAGCCGACGTGCTCGATGCGGGGGGCCTCGCCCGCCGCCTGCACCGTCATCCCGAAGTCGAGGACGTTCACGAGCACCTGCACTTGACCCTGCGGCTGCATGTCGGCGCCCATCACCCCGAAGACGAACCAGGGGCGCCCTTCTCGCAGCGCGAGAGCGGGGATGATGGTGTGGAACGGGCGCTTGCCCGGCTCGATCCGGTTCGGGTGCGACGGGTCGAGCGAGAACCCCGCGCCGCGGTTCTGCAGGGCGAATCCGAGCCCTGGCGGCGTCATCCCCGAGCCGAAATGCTGGTAGATGCTCTGGATGAAAGAGCAGCAATTCCGCTGCGCGTCGACGGCCGCGATGTAGACCGTGTCCGATGCCACGGCGCCGGGCGGCACCCCGACGCGCGCCCGATGCGGATCGATGAGCTTGCGGCGCTCGCGACCGTACTCCTTCGAGAGGAGCCGCTCGACCGGCACCCGCGCGAATTCCGGGTCCGCGTAGAAGCGCGCGCGATCGGCGTAGGCGAGCTTCTTCGCCTCTACGAAGAGGTGCCAGAAATCCGCCGATTCAGGCCCCAGCGCCGCCAGGTCGTCGCCCTCGAGCATGTTCAGGATCTGCAGGACGGTGAGGCCCTGACCGGGCGGAGGCAATTCCAGCACCTCTACGTCCCGGAAGGTGGTCGAGATCGGGTCGACCCAGCTCGCCTCGCACGCGGCGAGATCGGCTTCCAGAAGGAGGCCACCGACGCCCTCCGAGTAGCCGGCGATCGCCCGCGCGATGCGGCCCCGGTAGAAAGCGTCGCGCCCCTCGCGCCCGATCTCCCGGTAGGTTCGCGCGAGCTCGGGATTTCGAATCACCTCGCCACATTGCGGAGCGCGGCCGCCGGGCAGGAACGTCGTCGCCGATTCCGGCCGCGTGCGCAGCTTGTCCTCCGCGCCTTGCCAGAAGGAGGCGATCACCTCGCTCACCGGAAAACCTTCTTCGGCAGTCGCCGCGGCGGGCTCGAGCAGGTCGCGCAAGGGCAGCGCGCCGAAACGCGAGCGCAGCGCGTCCCAGCCGGCGACGGCTCCGGGCACGGTCCACGAGAGCGGCCCGTCGCTGGGCATGTGGGTCAGACCGCGCGAAGTGAACGCGGAGGCGCTCGCCTGCCGCGGAGCGCGCCCGCTCGCGTCCAGCCCGAAGACCCTGCCCGAGCGGGCTTCCCATACCTGCGCGAAGAGATCGCCGCCGATGCCGCAGGACATCGGTTCGACAAGTCCGAGCATGGCGTTCGCGGCGATGGCAGCGTCGACGGCGGTCCCGCCTCGCTTGAGGATGTCGACTCCGACCAGGGCGGCGAGCGGATGGCTGGTCGCAACCATCCCGTGCAGCGCGTGGACGACCGATCGCCCGGCCGATCCCGCCGTGCGGGTGTGGCGCGGAACATCGATCGCGATCTGGGTCATGCGCCTCACCTCAAAGCGCTAGATAAGCCTTGCGTACGAGATCGTTCCCCAGCAACTCCCCACCCGTTCCCGTCAACGTAACGCGACCCGATTCGAGCACGTACGCGCGATCCGACATGCGGAGCGTCTTTTGCACGTTCTGCTCTACGAGAAGGATGGTAACTCCGCGCTTGCGGATCTGGGAAATGGTGCGGAAGACTTGCGAAACGATCACCGGTGCGAGCCCGAGCGACGGCTCGTCCAGGATGAGCAGGCGCGGCTCGCTCATCAGCGCCCGCGCGATCGCCAGCATCTGCTGCTCGCCTCCCGAGAGCGTGACCGCCTCCTGCGCCCGGCGCTCGCGCAGGCGTGGGAAAAGCTCGTATGCGCGTGCAAGATTCTCCGCGCGGCGCGCGCGCGTCCTTCGCAGATACGACCCGAGCAAGAGATGCTCCTCGACCGACATGGTGGGGAACATCTGCCTGCCTTCGGGGACGCAGGCGATGCCGCGATCGACCACCTCGTGGGCGGTGAGGGCGTCGATGCGCGCGCCGGCGAACTCGATGGTCCCGCGCCGCGTGCGCAACAAACCCGTGGCGCAGCGGATGAGCGTCGTCTTGCCGGCGCCATTCGATCCGACGAGGGCGACGATCTCGCCTTTTTTCACGGAGAGCGAAGCGCCGAAGAGCACCTGCGCGTCGCCGTAGGCGGCGTGGATGTCGCGAATCTCAAGCATCGTCGCTTCCGAGGTACGCGGTGACGACCTGTGGATCCTGAGCGACCGTCGCGGGCTCCCCCTCGGCGATCTTCTTCCCGTGGTCGAGGACCACCACCCGATCGGAAAGTCCCATGATCACCTTGAGGATGTGCTCGACGATGACGATGGTCACGCCTCCGTCGCGGACGCGGCGGATGATCTCGATGGTCGCTGCCACTTCCGACTCGTTGAGGCCGCTCACCACCTCGTCGAGGAGGAGGACTCGTGGGCGCAAGGACAGCGCCTTCGCGATCTCGAGGCGCTTGCGTGCGGCCTGGGTGAGCGCCGAGGCGGGCTCGTGCGCCCTGCGCTCCATTCCGAGCAGCGTGAGGACGCGCATCGCCTCCGCCTCGGCGGCTCGCAGACCGGAGTCGCGCAAGAAGGCGCCGACCATCACGTTCTCGAGCACGGTGAGGCGCGGGAACGGCCGCATCACCTGGAACGTCCGGCTCACGCCGCGCCGCGCGAGGCGGAAGGGGGTGAGGCCGGTGACGTCCTCGCCGAACAGCGAGATCGTTCCTCGCGTCGGCCGCAGATAGCCGGAGACGAGGTTGAAGAGCGTCG
>JBJMQD010000009.1:0-16660 GCA_045802855.1 Myxococcales bacterium
TACTGCATGAGGCGGCGCGGGGCGCGGGCTGACGATCAGCTCACCGTCGATGATCTCCGCTATCTTGCCGTCGGGGACCTTGAGGAGATCCTCGTACGTCGCGGGCGGTCCGGTGTACGGACGTCTGCTCATCCAGAGACACGATAGCTCATCCGGCGATCCATCGCGTCACCCCTTTACCGCCCCCACCGAGATGAAGCGGTCCACGACGAGGTTGTACAAGAACGCGATCGGCACGCTGGCGATGAAGATGATGGCGGGTGCGAGCAGGACGCGCGCGAGCCATCGGTCGTTGTCTGCCGCGGTCACGCCTTCGCTCCCTCGAGCGGGCGGGCCGGAACGCGCAGCCCGGACTCGGGATCGAAGAACTTCAGGTCGCTCGTCTTGCAGGCGAATTCGTAGGACTCGCCGGGCGTGACGGAGAGATGGATGGTGTGCGGCAGGTTGACGATCATCTTGGTTTCCGGAGCGAGATCGCGCAGCGATCCGTAGAGCAGCCGATCGGAGCCGAGATCCTCGATCCGGGTCACGCGGTACCAGAACGTCACCAGAGGATCGTTGGTCGAGTACGCCGCGCGCGGGAGCAGGTTCTCGGGGCGGAACCCGACCAGGGCATTGCCGTTCTTGAAGAAGTTCATCGGCGGAGACCCGAGGAACCCGGCGACGAAGGTGTCGGCGGGCTCGTTGTAGACCTCTTGCGGCTTGCCGAGTTGCCGCACCTTGCCGGCGCTCATCACGGCGATCCGGTCGCCGAGACCCATCGCCTCGATCTGGTCGTGGGTGACGTAGATGGTGGTGGTCCCGAGCCGCCGCTGGAACTGCTGCAACTCGTCGCGGGCGAGGTTGCGCAGCTTCGCGTCGAGGTTCGAGAGCGGCTCGTCGAGGAGGAACACGTCGGGCTCGCGCACCATCGCCCGGGCGAGAGCGACGCGCTGGCGCTCTCCGCCGGAGAGCTGGCGCGGCTTGCGGTCGAGGAGCCGCTCGATGCTGAACATGGACGCGGCCTTGCGCACCCGCTCGTCGATCGACTTGGGATCGACCTTCTGCGCCTTGAGGGGGAAGGCGATGTTCTTCGCTACCGACATGTGCGGGTAGAGCGCGTAGCTCTGGAACACCATCGCGATCTTCCGCTCGCGCGGCGCGAGATCGTTGACTACCCGACTACCGATGACGATGTCGCCGCTGGTCTGCCTCTCGAGCCCCGCGATCATGCGCAGGAGCGTCGTCTTGCCGCACCCCGAAGGGCCGAGCAGGACGAGGAACTCTCCCTCGCGGATTGCCAGATCGACGCCGTCGACTGCCGTGTGTTCCTGGAAGACCTTGCGGATCGCCTTCGTCTCGACCGTCGCCATCAACCCTCGCGCCGCTTCTCGAAGATGGCCTTCCCGTAGTTGCCGACGTAGTCGACCAGGAACCTCTTCGCGCCGTCGATGTTGTCGGCGAACTTCCAGATCACGTCGCTGTTCCCGCTGCCTTGATGAGATCGCGCCTGGAAAACGTGGAGCCCGTGGACTTCCTCCTGGATGCTTTGTCGGTCGGGTTTTTGCTGCGCTGCGCCTTTCGCGGGGGTCGAAAAATAGAGCACCCGCCTCCTTGCCTGTCAAGCTACCGAAAATTTGCCTTCGTTGTGTGACCGGCGGAGACTGCAGCGAAATTCGGTATGGGCCGCAAAGTACGAGGGCCGCCGCCGCGAGAGTGCGATGGAAGCGTATTGCAACCGAAAGCTATCTTGGGCTAGATGCGGCGCTATGTGCACACGCTCCTCGGCAGCGCTCCCGGAGACCGTCGCGAAAGGAAACCCATGAAGCGTACCGCGTTCGCCCTGGGCCTTGTGGCCCTGTTCGCCTCCACCTCCGCCTCGGCGATCAAGGTGCCGACGGGCAACACCGACTACGATCTGAACGTCAGCGTGCTCTTGCAGGGCCGCTATGAAGGCACCTTCGAGGCGACGACCAGAAAGACGCTCGACAGCGACTTCTTCATTCGCCGCGGCCGCATCGCGGTGGGGGGAACCGCCTTCAAGGTTTTCAGCTTCTTCGCCCAGTACGACAACTCGAACCTCGGCAAGAGAGGTACGACGACGAGCGTGGGCACCGCCACGAACCCAGGGTTCGTGCAGGATGCGATCATCGGCTTCACGCCAATCCCCGACTTCACCATCGAGGGCGGACTCATCCTCGAGCCCTCCCTGCGAACGCTGGCCTACAACTCTTCCGGCGGTCAGGTGCAGGTCGAGGCGCCCACCGACCTCATCTTCGACAACCTCTCCCGCGGCTTCCGCATGGGCGGTGTGCAGTTGCGCGGGTTCCTGGGACCCGCCCACCTCATCCACTACCGCGCCGGGGTCTACGAGGGCGTCCACAACGCGAACGTCACTGGCACCGGCGCCGCGGCAACGCCTGCGGTCAACACCGGCGGCAAGCCGCTCGTCGGCGGCCACGTGCGCGTCAACATCCTCGGGGACGAGACCGGATACGGGCTCAACCAGATGTACCTGGACGGCAAGCCGCGCGCCTCCATCGGTGGCGCGATCCAGTACCAGCCGAAGGCGGCCTGTACCGGCACGCCCACTGTCGCTGCCGGTGTTACTAATTGCAGCATTGCGACCGGCGCCGGGGCGACGGCCGAGGTTAACGACTACAAGATGTTCGGCGGCGACGCCTTCCTCGACTTGCCGATCGGCCCCACCATGGAGTTCGCCGCTTCCGCGGCGGTCGTCCGCTGGGACTGGGGATCCACCAATGCCCCCGCCAACGCCGTCGGGTACCAGAGGACGGGAACCGGTTATACGGGAGAGGTCGATCTCCGCATCGGCGGGATCGCTCCCTACGCCGCCTTCTACCAGTACGCGGCTGACTCCGGCACCTCGAACAAGACGTCGGACCGGCGCAAGTTCGCCGCTGGTCTCTGCTTCTTCTTGAAGGGGCACCAGAGCAAGGTCAACGTGGAGTGGAACAACATCACGCCTGGAACGCCGGGGAACCCCGGCGCGATCGCGCCGGTGGCGTCGAACGTCGGCCTCAAGGGCCCGGCGACGAACGCCATCTGGGTCCAGGCCCAGGCGGCGTTCTAGGCACTACTACGTAGAAAGTTCTTTGCGCCCCCGACCGGGTTCGTCCCGGCGGGGGCGCGTCGCTTCGCGCTCAGCCCTCGAGCACGAACTCCGTCGTGATCGCGATGGCTGGCTTCAGGGATCGGTACAGCGGGCAGCTCTCCGCGTAGATCCCGTGCACCCGCTCCACCGTCTCGCGCTGCGCCTCGGCGCCTCGCAGTCGCAATTTCACGTGGATGCGCCGCAGCACGAGCACGTTCCCTTCCAGTTCCACCTCGCCCGTCGCTTCTCCGACGAGCTTTCCACCCGAAGCATCGATCTGGCGCGCCTCCAGCGCGCCCCCGAAGGTTCCGACCAGTCAACCCGCGGTGGCGGCGACCACGTAGTCGATGGTCGTCGCGTGCGGCTCGAAGGTTCCTGGCTTCGCCTTGTAATGGACGGCGATTTCGCCGTGCGTCGAGAACAGCACGGGGGCCTCGTCGACGGGAAGGAAGGCGCGTCGCAGCGGGCCCTTCACCCGTTCGACGCGGACCTGCGATCGATACGCGATGTCCGCCATTGTCCACCTCCGGACTGTACAGATGCACATGAAGGAGCCAAGATGCCGCCCTCGGAATCCCTGGAGGGGAGATCATGACGCGCCTCGCGCTCGCCATCGCAATCCTTGCGTCTTCGCCCGCATTCGCCGCCACCCGCTGCGATCGCATCCTGGCGGCCTTCGGTAACCGGCTCGCCGATGCGGTCTGCTCCGAAAGTCCCGATCTGACGACCAACAATCCCGCCACGACTCCGGCGAACAACTCCATCGCCGGACTCGCCGTCGGCGCGTTCACGCCGCAAACGGACCGTGGGGTGATCTCCCCGAATCCGCCCAACCGGACTCCCATCATCCGCGTCGTCCCGGGCATCCAGCTCGATGCGCGCGTCGCGGACGATCCCACCGGAGAGGCCCGCTTCGTGTTGCGCCTGCCCGACGATTGGAACGGGCGGCTGGTGGTCGCGGGCGCGTCCGGAACCCGCAGCGAGTTCAACGGCGACTTCGCCTGGAGCGATTATGTGGTCCAGAAGGGGTACGCCTACGCCTCGCAGAACAAAGGCGTCCTGAACCTCTTCATCGTCTCGCTCGCGAGCCCGACGCCGCCCGAGCCACTTGCCTGCAGGCTGAACCCCGCGTCGCAGATCTGGGTCCATTTCTTCGACAACGACCCGGGCCATCCGTTCACCGATTGGGCGCCCCGGATGGTGCAAGCGGCTGCCCTCGCGCGCAACGGCCTGGAGGCGCACTACGGCCGCTCGCCCCGGAAGACGTTCGCCGTCGGCACCTCCAATGGCGGCTACCAGGTCCGTCGCGCCGTGGAAATGGCTCCGGACCTGTTCGACGGTGGCGTCGACTGGGAGGGCACCTTCGTCGACGCCGGGGCGCCGAATCTCCTCACCGACCTGCCCCCCGCGATCCTCAACTTCCCGGATTACGCCGCTTCCGGGCTGAGCGCGAACAGCACCGCCGCGAAGAACATCGTCGCGGCCGGCTACCCGCCGGACATCGTCGGCCCCGGAAACCTGTCGCTCTGGGGCCTGTACAACGCCCAGTTCTGGGAAGTGACCCAGTGCCAGTGGCAGAAGCGTCTCGACCCGACGTACGACACGTACGGATCGGGAACCGGGACCTACAACTACGTCTCGCGCCTCTCCGCCTCGAACGTGGGCGCGAACTTCGCCGCTTTCGCGACGACGGGCCGCATCCGCCGGCCGCTCGTGACCGTGGCGGGAACGATGGACGGGCTCCTCCCCATCGACCACCACGCTCGCGCCTATGCCCGCAAGGTGGCGGCGGCGCAGGACAAGCGGGACGACCACGGCGATCGCGACGACGGCGACGGCGACCACGGCGACCGCGACGGTCGCCCTGCGTACCGCCTGTACGAAGTGCAGAACGGGAACCACATCGAGACGTTCAAGGACCTCTTCCCGCAGCTCGAGCTCATCCAGCCGCACGCGCAGCGCGCCTTCGACCTCCTCGTCGATCACGTCGAGAGGGGAGCGGCGCTGCCTGCCGATCAGTGCATCGGGCGCGGCTCGACGATTGCAGCGCATCCGGCCCAGCCTGGGCATTGCACGTCGCTCTTCGTGCCGTAGCCCGGTTTTTTGCGTCGGATCGCAGGATTTGCGCGCGCTCGTTGCGATCCGACGCCCGACGGTCCTTGCATGACCAAAGTCGCGGAGGCGTGAATGGGCAGTTACGAGGATGTCTACCGGCGCTCGATCTCCGATCCCGAAGGTTTCTGGGCCGAAATCGCGCAGGACATCCGCTGGCGGAAGAAGTGGGACCGGGTGCTCGATTCCTCGCGCGCGCCCTTCTACCGCTGGTTCGCGGGCGGCGAGATGAACACGTGCGAGAACGCGCTCGACAGGCACGTGGATGAGGGACGCGGCGATCAGCCGGCGCTCATCTGGGACAGCCCGCTCGCCGGAGCCACCCGCACCATCACTTATCGCGAGATGCGCGGCATGGTCGCGCGGATTGCCGGGGCCTTCGCCCGCGGGGGAGTGGGGAAGGGCGACCGCGTCCTCATCTACATGCCGATGGTGCCCGAGGCGGTGATGGCGATGCTCGCCTGCGCCCGCATCGGCGCGGTGCATTCGGTCGTCTTCGGCGGATTCGCTTCCCACGAGCTCGCCGCGCGCATCGACCACGCGCAGCCGAAGCTCATCGTCTCCGCCTCCTGCGGCCTGGAGGTGGGCGGCCGGATCGTGCAGTACAAGCCGCTCCTCGACCGGGCGCTCGAGATCGCAACCCACCGTCCCGAAGCGGGATGCATCATCCTGCAGCGCCCGCAGCAGCCCGCGGCGCTCGTTCAAGGGCGCGACATAGAGTGGAACGAGGCGCTCGAGGGGGCGCCGGAAGCGCCCTGCGTTCCGGTGCAGGCGACGGACCCGCTCTACGTCCTCTACACGAGCGGGACGACGGGAAGCCCGAAGGGGATCGTGCGCGACAACGGCGGCCACGCCGTCGCCCTCAAGTACTCGATGAAGGCGATGTACGGGGTCAAGCCGGGCGAGGTGTACTGGGCCGCGAGCGACATCGGCTGGGTGGTCGGGCACTCGTACATCGTCTACGCGCCTCTGCTGCAGGGCTGCACCACCATCCTGTACGAGGGGAAGCCCGTCGGGACGCCCGATCCGGGCGCCTTCTGGCGCGTCTGCTCGCAGCACAAGGTGAGCGCGTTCTTCACCGCGCCCACCGCCTTCCGGGCGATCAAGCGCGACGACCCCGGCGGCGAACACATCAAGCGATACGATCTCTCGAAGCTGCGGACCCTCTTCCTCGCCGGCGAGCGCTGCGATCCCGACACGCTCCTCTGGGCGCAGGAGAAGCTGCGCATCCCGGTCATCGACCACTGGTGGCAGACGGAGACGGGATGGGCCATCTGCGGCAATCCTGTCGGCATCGAGCTTTTCCCGGTGAAGCCCGGCTCGGCGACGAAGCCGGCTCCCGGATACGACGTGCGGGTGGTCGACGACGAGGGAAACGACGTCGCTCCGAGGCAGACGGGAAGCATCGCCGTCCGCCTGCCGCTCCCGCCCGGAACGCTTTCCACGATGTGGCGCGATGACGAGGGATACCGGCGCGGGTACCTTTCGCGCTTTCCCGGCCACTACCTGACGGGCGACGGAGGATTCAAGGACGAGGACGGCTACGTCCACATCATGGGGCGCATCGACGACGTCATCAACGTCGCCGGACATCGCCTCTCGACCGGAGCGATGGAGGAGGTGCTCGCCGCGCATCCGGACGTGGCCGAGTGCGCCGTCATCGGGGTCGCCGATGCCCTGAAGGGCGAGGTGCCCGTCGGGCTCGTCGTGCTCAAGACGGGCGTCGCTCGCTCGGACGGCGAAGTCGCTGCCGAGCTGGTCGAACGCATGCGCGAGCGGATCGGGCCGGTCGCCTTCTTCAAGACCGCCGCGGTGGTGAAGCGGCTCCCGAAGACGCGGTCGGGAAAGATCCTCCGCGGCACCATGCGCAAGATGGCGGACGGGATCGACTTCAAGACTCCCGCGACCATCGAGGATCCGGCGGCGCTGGAGGAAATCCGCGGCTCGTTCGCGCGTTTGGGGTATCCTCGCAAGACCGTGTGATCCGGCTCTTCGTCTTTCTCGCACTCTTCGCTTGCACCCGCGGCGGGCCCTCGGGCCCGGATGCCCGGCTCTCGCGCCAGATCGTCTTTTCACCCTGCCGGCTGCGGGGAATCGCGTTCCCCACCGAGTGCGGGGTATTGCGCGTCCCCGAGGATCGGGCGAATCCCGGGGACCGCAGGGCGGGGCGTACGACGGAGGAGCAGGCTTCGCCTGCGTCGCCAGTCGCCCAGGCCAGCAGGTCGGAGCGTACGATCGACCTGCGCGTCGCCTTGATTCCGGCGCTCGCCCGCGATCCCGCTCCCGACCCTCTTTTCCTGCTGGCGGGCGGTCCGGGCCAGGCAGCCACGGAAGCGCTGGGGACCGTCGTCACCGCGCTCGAACGGGTGCGGCGCACGCGCGATCTGGTTCTCGTCGATCAGCGCGGGACCGGCTCGTCGGGAGCTCTCGAGTGCCGCCTCGCCGCGGAGGACGCGCCGCTGCAGGATCTCCTCTCCGCCGAGGGCTTCCGCGAAGATCGGATCTTGTCGTGCCTGCACGGGTACAAGGCCGACGTACGGCGCTACACGACGACCATCGCCATGCAGGACCTCGACGACGTTCGCAGAGCGCTCGGTTACGAGACCATCAATCTCTGGGGCGGCTCGTACGGGACGCGGGCCGCCCTCGTCTACCTGCGCGAGCATGGCTCGCACGTTCGCGTCGCCATTCTCGACGGCGTGGCGCCGCTCTCGCTCCGCATGCCGCTCTACTTCGCCCGCGATGCCCAGCGATCGCTCGATCTGCTCTTCGATGCCTGCGCGGCGGACGCGACTTGCAAGGCGGCCTTCCCGGATCTGCGCAGCCGGTTCGGCGCATTGCTCGACCGCCTCGCCTCGCAACCCGCGCGGGTTACGGTCTCGGACCCGATCACCGGCCGTCCCACCAACGTCACCATCGAGCACGACGCCTTCGTCGCCATGCTTCGCGCCGTGCTCTACGCTCCGGAGCTTGCGAGCCTTCTGCCCCTCACCATCGATCGTGCCGCGCACGGCGACTTCACTCCATATGTCGCCCAGGCGGCGACCCTGCAGCGAGGCTTCTCCGGCGCGATGAGCCTCGGACTGCTCTTCTCCATCGTCTGCGCCGAGGACGCGCCGGCCATCGCCGAAGGCGAGATGGAACGCGAGGCGCGCAACACCTTCCTCGGCGCTTCGGTAGGCCGGGTCTTCGAGCGGACCTGCAAGATCTGGCCGCGCGAGGAGCTGCCAAAGGGCTATCGCGAGCCGGTGCGATCGGACAAGCCGGTCTTGCTCCTCTCCGGCGAGCTCGATCCGGTGACGCCTCCCTCCTGGGCCGCGGAGGCGGCGAAGACCTTGCCGAACAGCTTGCAGATCGTCGTTCCCGGAGTGGGCCATGGAGCAACGGTGGTGGGGTGCGTCCCGGGCATCGTGGCGCGCTTTCTCGCCGAGGGATCGATCGCCAATGTCGATGCGTCCTGCGCGCGGGTGCAGTCGCGGCCGCCCTTCTTCGTCAGCTTCGCCGGGCCTTCGCCGTGATCGAGGTCGATCGGCTGCGCAAGACTTTCCGCGGCGTGGTCGCGGTCGACGAGATCTCCTTCCGCGCCGAGGATGGCGTCGTGACGGGGCTGCTCGGCCCGAACGGCGCCGGAAAGACCACCACCCTGCGCATGCTGACGACGCTCCTCGCGCCCGACAGCGGGACCTGCCGGGTCGACGGCATCGACGTGCTGCGAGATCCGATGGGCTCGCGCAAGCGGCTCGGCGTGCTCCCGGACGCGCACGGCCTCTACCCGCGGCTCACCCCTCGCGAGCACGTCCGCTATTTCGCGGAACTGCATGGGATTTCGCCCCGCCGTTCGGACGAGCGGTGCGACGCGCTCTTTCCGCTGCTCGGGCTCGCCGGGCTGGCGGATCGGAGGGTCGAGGGTTTCTCCCACGGGGAGCGAAGCAAGGTGGCGCTCGCGCGCGCCCTGGTGCACGAGCCGCAGAACGTGATCCTCGACGAGCCCACGAACGGGCTCGACGTGATGAGCACGCGAGCCGTGCGAGAGATCATCCGCGCCCTGCGCGGGCAGGGTCGCTGCGTGCTGTTCTCGTCCCATGTCATGCAGGAGGTCGCGGCCCTCTGCGATCGGGTGGTGGTGATCGCCCGCGGCCGCATCGTCGCGGACGGCTCCCCGGACGAGCTGCGGGCGCGCACCGGGCGGGAGAGCCTGGAGGAGGCGTTCGTGCACGCCATCGGATCGGACACGGGGCTTTCCCGATGATGCGGCAGGCTCGCATCGTGCTCCGCAAGGAGCTGGTCGATCACGTCCGCGATCGCCGCTCCCTCTCCTCCGCGCTCCTCATGCCGCTCTTCGGGCCGGCCATGTTCGCGGTCATGTTCACGTTGATCGCCTCCTGGAACCGGGAAGACGCGGTGCTCACGGTGCCCATCGCGGGAGCGCAGAACGCGCCGAACCTGGTAGCCTTTCTCGAGCGCCACGGAGCCCGGGTCGAGACCGCTCCCCTGGACTATGAGCAGAAGATCCGCGACGGCGATCTCGACCTCGCCATCTCCGTTCCCGACGACTACGGGAAGGATTTCGTGGGGGGAAGGCCCGCCGCGCTGCAGCTCGTCATCGACGGCTCGCGCAACAAGGCGCGCGCTCCCATCCGCAGGGTCGAGCAGCTCCTGTCGCAGTACTCCTCGCAGCTCGGTTCGCTGCGCCTTCTCGCCCGCGGCATCTCGCCCTCGCTCGCGGCGCCGCTCGCGGTATCCGAGGTCGATCTCGCCACCCCGGAGAAGACCGCCGCCACGCTCCTGGGCGTCGTCCCCATCTTCCTGCTCCTCGCCTGCTTCGTCGGAGGAATGCACCTCGCCATCGACTGCACCGCCGGAGAGCGCGAGCGCGGTTCCCTGGAGCCGCTGCTCGTCAATCCGGTGAGCCGGCCTGCGCTCCTGGCGGGGAAATGGGCGGCGACCATCCTCGTCGCCTTGCTCGCGCTTCTGGTGACTCTCGTCGCCTTCGCGGTGGCGCTCTCGCGGGTGCCGCTCCAGGACCTCGGGGTGAAGGTGACCCTTTCCGCGCGCGAAGGTCTGCGGCTGTTCGTCCTCGGGGTGCCGCTCGCGATCTGCGCCGCGGCGTTCGAGCTGTCCCTCGCTCTCTTCGCCCGCACGTTCAAGGAGGCGCAGACTTACCTTTCCATCCTCCTCGTCATACCCATGCTGCCCGCGACGTTCCTCGCCCTCTCGCCCCTGCGCGAGCGGCTCGCGCTCATGTGCATCCCCGTGCTCTCGCAGGCCCTCCTCTTCGGCGACGTGCTGCGCGGCGAGAGCGTACGGGTCTCCTACATCGCGGCATCCGCCGGATCCACCATCCTCGCCGGGTACGCGTTCTTCGCACTTGCTGTCCGGATGCTAGGAAATGAGCGGATCGTGTTCGGCCGTTCTGGTTGAGTGGCTCAAGATTCCGCGGCCGCCGCCGATCTCTCACCTGTGTCCGGTCCCTTGGTCCCGCGACGGTCTCGCGCGCCGCAGCCGGTGAGCTCGGTTGCGCGGATCGCGACGGCGTTGCCGCTGCGGACGAGCGTCGTGCTCGTGCTGATCGTCTCCGCGGCGGCGTTCGACACCTTCTTCTTCCGCGCCCAGCTCCACGACGACTCGAGAATGGCCGACGAGCGGCAGCTTTCGGTCCTGGCGAGGCAGGTGAGGCGGGTGCGCGAGTTCGTCGAGCACGACGGCGTCGATTCGGCGCAGCGCGACATGATCCGGCAGTTCCGCAGCGTGAGCGAAGATCCTTCGCTCCGCGCGGCGCTCCTCGTCTCCTCGAGCGGAATCGTCCTTGCAGCGAATCCGCCGGAGCTAGCGGGCATGAGCGCGGCGGATGCGCTTCGGAAGGCCGGCGAGCCGGCCGATCTGGCCGCCGAGATCGAACAAACCCGTAAGCCCGGAGGGAGCCACTCGCGCGTGGAGGGAAGTCGGGCGATCGTCTTCTCCCCGGTGGACCACACGGAGGACCGCCCCGTCCTCCTCGCCATCCGCTCCCTCGATGCCGTCCACAAGCGAGTCCGCGGGCAGGTCGTCGCCGAGACCGCCACCATCGCCCTCGTCCTCTTGGCGCTCGTCGCCGCGCTCTGGCTCTGGCTCGAGCTCGCCCTGAACCGGCGGATCCGCCGCCTCGTCGACGCGGCCGCCCGGATCGCCGCGGACGATCTGGAAGCTCGCGCGAGGCTCGGCGGAAGCGACGAGCTGGCCATGGCGGGCCGGGCTTTCGACGAGATGGCCGATGCCGTCGCCTCCACCCGCGTGCGCCTGCGCGAGAGCGAGGAGCGGGTCCGGCTCCTCCTCGAGTCCACCGGGGAGGGCATCTGCGGTCTCGATCTTTCCGGCCGCGTCACCTTCTGCAATCCCGCCGCGCTGAAGCTCCTGCGGGTGGGCTCCGCGCAGATTCTCGGGCAGCCGCTCTACGACATGCTCAGGTTGCCCGGGTCCGAGCAAACCCTGGAACGGGCCTGGATCGAGCTCGCCCTGAAGACGTGCGCTCGCATCGAGCAGGAGCTCGCGCTCCCTTGCGAAGACGGGTTGGTCGTTCCCCTGCATCACTCGGGGAGCCCGGTACTGCTGGACGGCAGGCTGGTCGGGCGCGTCGTCACGCTCGCGGATCTCACCGCCAGGAAGCGGGCGGAAGAGGAGCTCCGCAGGTCGCAGGCGCAGCTGCGCATGGCCGACCGCCTCGCCACGGTGGGAACCCTCTCCGCGGGCGTGGCGCACGAGATCAACAACCCGCTCGCCTACACCATCGCGAACCTCGGATACGTCGCCGAGCGGCTGCGCGACTTGCCCGGATCGCTCGATCTCGACGAGGTCGATACCGCCATCGCCGAAGCGCTCGAGGGAGCGGAGCGGGTGCGCCGCATCGTCAAGGACATGAAGACGCTCTCCCGCGTCGACGACGAGACCATCTCCGCCGTGGACGTCGAGCGGGCGCTCGACGCGAGCGTCAACATGGCGATCCACGAGTTGCGGCAGAAGGCGAACGTCGTCAAGGAGTACGCCGGGGTGGGATCCGCCCTCGCCAACGAAGGACGCCTCGTCCAGGTATTCTTGAACCTGCTCGTGAACGCGTCGCAGGCGATCGCGACTTCCAGCCCGGAGTCGAACGAGGTGCGGATCGTCACCTGCCTCGACGCCGAGGGCCGCATCGCCGTGGAGATTTCCGATACCGGAGGCGGGATCCCCGAGGACGTCCTGCCGCGCATCTTCGATCCCTTCTTCACCACCAAACCGCTCGGTGTGGGCACGGGCCTCGGCCTCTCCATCTGCCACAGCCTCGTCACCGCCATCGGCGGCGAGATCGACGTGACGAGCAAGGTGGGAGCCGGAACCCGGTTCCTCCTCACGCTGCCCTCGGTGCAGCCGGGTGCCGCCACCCTGCGGGTGCGTCCGGCGGCGTGAGCAGTCAGCGCCGCGTCGCCTTCGCCGAATCGAAGTACGTGTACGTCTTGCCCCGGTAGACGAGGCGCTTCGTCCGTAGTTCGAAGGTGTAGGTCGTCTTCGACGGGTCGACGTCCTTTCCGTCCGGGTCCGTCGCGAGCTTCACGCTCAGTCCCGTCGCTTCCGCCCGCGGACGCAGCACCTCTTGCGATACCTGGTAGTCCGACGGGGAGGCGGAGTCTTTCAGCGCCTCGAGCAAGGCGCGCCCGTCGGCTTCGGGCAGCCCGACTCCCAGCAGGGCCGCGACGGTGGGGGCGACGTCGACGTTCGCGCTCGGCAGCGGGTCCTTGAAACCGCCGCGGAAATCGGGTCCCGCGGCGATGAGCGTGTTGTGCACGTCGCGCGGACTGAAGCTCCCGTGCATGCCGCGATAGCTCGTTCCTTGCAGGCCGCCCGCGTACTCGATGCCCTTCGCTCCGCGCACCGAGACGTCCTCCTGGAAGTCGTAGCTGGCGATGACGTCGGGATTGCGTTCGGCGGCGTTCTTCGCCCGGATGACGCTGAGGGGAAGGGTTCCGGGGATCGCGCCGTACCTGTCGTCCACGAAGATGGCGCCGATTTCGCTTCGGCTCTGCAGCATGGCGACCGCCTTGCCAACGGTCTCACGATCGCGATCCGGGACGTACAGGTAGTCGCTTCCGCCGTTGACGGCGACGACGATCGCGCCGCGGGGAAGCTCCGCCGGCACCTTCAGGGGACCGATCTGGTACTTCTGCCCCGCCTTGCCGCAGAGCTTGCCGTCTTCGTCGACGAGGATCGGGTAGAGCGGCTTGCCATCGGCTTTGATGCCGGAGGCGACCGGCGCGTACGTGCATCCCTGTCCGTCGAAGACCACGAGGCCGCCGCGGCGGAGCAGGTCCCCCAACCGGACGAGCCCCGAGGCGGAATAGCCGTCCGGGTCGACGTCGCCCGGCGCGCCGTCTTTGACCCCTCGGAGGGGAAAAACGCCGGAAGGGGCGGCGACGTTGCTGTGGCCATGGTCGGAGACGATGAGGATGTCCGTCGAGCTGGCGAGACCGAGCTCGGTCAGCCGGGATCGGATGCGCCCGAGGAGCGCGTCGTTCGATCGCAGCGCGTCGCGGACGTTGTCGCTGCCGAGCCCGTAGGTGTGCTGGGTGCTGTCCGGATCGCGCAGCCAGAGAAGCGACAGGCGCGGCCGTTTCTGCGGGAGGACGTGATCGAGATAGACGGAGACCATGTACTCGAGCGCGGACTTGTTGCGGCTTCCTGCGCTGTCGGTCGGGTCGAAGGTCACTCCATCGGCGAAGCGCTTGTGCGCCTTCAGCTCGGTCGGGTTTCCGTTCGCCTTTGCGAGCGTCAGCTCGCCTTCGCGGTAGGTGGCGGGAGTCGTCGAGGGCAGGGCAATTCCCGCCGCCTGGAGTTCCTGGGCGAACGCAAGCGGAACCGCGGTCTTCTCGTCGAGGATGGTGCCACCCCGCTGGTAATCGATGACGTACGCGGCACCTGCCTTCCCGATCGTGACCGTCGGTAGTCCCGCCCGGTGGGCGGCGGTGAAGAGCGTTTCCACCAGGAACAGGCGCCCTCCGAGGTTCGCGGAGAGATCGTCGAGGACGGCGTAGTCCTCCGAAAAGACCGGCTGGCGGAAGTCGATTTCCTTGCCCGCCGAGTCCTTGCCGCGCGCTCCGGGCTGCCAGACGACGTTGCCGTAGAAGCCCGTCGTTCCGGGGAACGCGCCCGTCGCGAGGCTTGCCGCGTTCATCATCGTGAAGGTCGGGTACGTCGAGTGGTGGTCCGTGAACTCGACGCCGGAGTCGCGCAGCGCGACGAGGTTGGGAGTATCGGGACCGACGAAGTCGGGACGCAGGCCGTCCCAGACGATGACGAGGACGTTGCGCTCTGGACGTCCGGCGCCGCGCTGGTTTGCGGTCGCGCAGGCAGCGAGCACGAGAGCCGCAAGTGCGATCCTTCGGTGCATGAGTGCCTCCGCGCGCTATGCTGCACCATGCCCTTCGATCCACAAGCGAGCTTCGGCAAGGCGCTCTTCTTCGGCGAGATCCTGGAGGAGCAGATCTTCCCTTATCCGGAGATGGAGCCCGAAGAGAAGGAGACGGTCCGCTCCGTCGTCGACGCGGTTTCCAAGTATCTCTCTACCGTGGACGGCGCGAAGCTCGACCGCGCCGGCGAGATGCCCAAGGACCTTTTGCAAAACATGCGCGACCTGGGGCTGTTCGGGCTCATCGTTCCCCAGGAGTACGGCGGGATCGGGCTCTCGAACACGGGCTACGCGCGGGTGATGGAGGAGGCGGCGGGCTGGGACGGCTCGGTCGCCGTCACCATCGGCGCGCACTCGTCGATCGGCTTCAAGGGCCTGCTCCTCTTCGGCAACGAAGAGCAGAAGCAGCGATATCTGCCCAAGCTCGCCACCGGCGAGACCATCGCCGCGTTCTGCCTCACGGAGCCGGGATCGGGCAGCGACGCGTTCAGCATCCGCACCCGGGCGGTGAAGAGCGCCGACGGATCGCACTACCTGCTCAACGGCGAGAAGCTCTGGATCACGAACGGCGGGATCGCGGACTTCTTCACCGTCTTCGCCAAGACCACCGCGGACGCCCCGGGGAAGCGCGGGCACATCAGCGCGTTCATCGTCACCCGCGATCTGGCCGGCGTCTCCAGCGGCCCGCACGAGGACAAGATGGGGATCCGCGCCTCGTCGACGACGACGGTGCGCTTCGACGACGTCAAGGTCCCGCGCGAGAACCTCCTCGGGGAGGAAGGGAAGGGGTTCAAGGTCGCCATGGCGATCCTGAACCACGGCCGCACCGGACTCGGCGCGGGAGCGGTGGGCGGACAGAAGAAGCTGCTCCAACTCGCCGCCGCCCACGCCAATGAGCGCAAGCAGTTCGGGAAGCCGATCGGCTCCTTCGGTCTCGTGAAGGAGAAGCTCGGCCGGATGGCGACGCGCCTGTACGCGAGCGAGAGCCTCGTCTACATCGTCAGCGCAACGATCGATCGCAAAGGCGTCGACTACTCCCTCGAAGGCGCCGCGACCAAGGTCTTCAACTCGGAGTCGCTGTGGATCGCCGCCGACGAGGCGCTGCAGATCGCCGCCGGCATGGGGTACATGCGCGAGCAGCCCTACGAGCGGATCATGCGCGACGTCCGCATCAACCGGATCTTCGAGGGCACGAACGAGATCCTCCGCCTCTACGTGGGGCTCACCGGCGTGCAGAAGCCGGGAGAGTACCTACAGGGGCTCGGCAAGGACCTGGCGAACGCGCTGAACGATCCGATCAAGAGCCTCGGCGTCCTGCGCGATTACGGGATGCGCAAGGTGCGGCAGACGCTTCCCTACGGGCGCACGCAGATCAGCCGCGCCCACGAGACGCTGCGCAAGCAGGTCGCGAACGTCGAGGACGCAGTGCAGGAGCTGGCGTCGATGAGCGAGACGCTGCTCCGCCGTCACGGGCGCCAGATCGTGGAGAAGCAGTTCGCGACCCGCAGGCTCGCGGAAGTGGCGATCGACCTGATGGCGATGCTGGCGGTCATCGCTCGGACCACCGCGATCATCGAGGAGCGCGGCCTTCCCGCGGCGCAGTACGATCTGACCACCGCGCTCGCCTTCTGCACCGACGCGCACCACCGCATCCGGGCGGTGTTCCACGCCGACGGGCACAACAACGACGAGGAGATCAAGGCGATCGCGGACGAAGTACTAGCGAGCGGCAAGTATGCCGAGGACGTGCTTCGGTGAAAAAGCAGTGCTCGTGGCCGAGCCCGTTGAGGTGCTGGTGAGGTGCTCGCGCCCGTCCTCGTTGACGGAGTCGTGCCCGTGCTAGCGCGAGTGCACGACGCGAATCCCGTGCACGGCCACATGCGCTAGCACGACGCCGATAACCAGCACGGGCGCCAGCACGATTCACGAGCGCCAGCACCAGCACTCGCACGGCCGTTGTAGTTTTTTTAGACTGCGGCCCTGAGAAGTGCGGCTTCAGGCAGGGGCACTTCCAGGGACCCGTGCTCGGCGCAGCACCAGTT
>JBJMQD010000017.1:0-15334 GCA_045802855.1 Myxococcales bacterium
GCTCGAGGGTGCGACGCAGGTCGCCGCCCGTTCCCCGCGGAAGGATCCCGAGCGCCGCGCCCTCGCCCACCCGCCTGGGGTCTTTGCCAGGCACCGCAGCTTCGAAGAATCCGTTCACCACCTCGTTGATGGTGCCGTCGCCGCCGACCGCGACCACGAGCCGCGCCCCTCTCCGCAATGCCTCGCGGGTCAATTCCTCCGCGTGGCGAGGTCGTTCGGTGAAGACGTGATCGCATTCCCCTACCGCCGCGCGCGCGGCGGCGGCGATGTCGTCGAAATGGCGGCCGGTGGAACCGCCCGCGGAGCGCGGGTTCACGATCAGGAAGTTTTTCGCCATGCCGGCGCCGATCCCGAGATCCCGAGCCATCGGGAGACGAGTACCACCAGATCGGTCGCAGACAGAGCGCGCGCGCAAGCGGGGCTGGCCGTGACGGGAGCCGCCCCGCAAGCGTCGAGCTCGGCGCGTCTTTGGGCAGCGATGCCTTCGGCCACCGCGGGCAGCGACCGGGGCAGTAGGCCGGCGGCGCCGCAGCAGCTCGTGTCGGCGCCGGTGCGGACCGGTTCGCGAACCTCCTCGACGGCGAGGGCGAGCAGGGCCCGGGGCGCCGTCAGCTCCGCGAGCCCTCGCGACAGCTCGCATGGGTCGTGCCACACGACCGAGATGGGGAGCGGAGGGCGATCCGCCAGATGATCGCTGCGGGTCGCGATGGCGCGGGCGAGATACGTCGTGACGTGCTCCACGGTGCTTCCCGAGGGCAGCGCGGGCCAGCGCTCGCGCGCGGCACGGGCGCATCCCGGCGAGAGAAAGACGAGCTTTGCCGGACGAGGGCCGAGCGCCGAGCGGACCCGCTTCGCATGAGCGGCGAATTCGTCCGGATGCCCGGCCTCGACGAGCTCGAGGCCGCAGCAGAGCGCGCCTTCGGGAGCGAGCTCGAGAGGAGCCCCCAGCTCGCGGGCGACGGCGAGCGCCGCCTGCACGACCTCTCCGCCTTGCGCGAGCGCATCGCAGCCGGCGAAGAGGATGGCCTGCGGCGCGGCCTGCGAAGGCTGCTGAATCGACCGCCGGACGGCGAGAAGATCCTCGTCCTTCGCATGCCCGCTCCGCGCGAACCGGGCGGCCACGTCGTTCCAGGCGGGAAGACCCGTGCCCGCCCGGACGCTCGAAGCCCGCGCCGCGTACAGGACGCGCGGGACGTCGTTCGCGTGCGCGCAATAGGACTGGCAACGCAAGCATCCCGTGCAGCCGGCGAAAGCCTCCGCGGCGGGCGGCGGCGGCGAGTCTCCGCACAGGGCGGCGAGCGAGACCTTTCCCCAGGGCGAGAGCGCCTCGCGCGAAGTCGCCTCCGAGACCGGGCACGAGAACCGGCACATCTTCGGGCAGAACTCGCACAGCTCCGCCGCCCGGCGCAGGTCGCTCATGCCGGCTCCACGGCCAGAGCGGCGGAGAGCCTCGCGAACGCCGCCGAGGCCCCCATCGCATCCCAGCCGGGGCCCGGATCGCGAAGCGATCGGGGCGCGATGATCCGCAAGCCCGGGCCGCGAGCCGCGGCGGCGCAGATGTCGGGAGACTGCGACCCGCACTCGACGACCCCGAAAGCCCCTCCGGCATGCATACCGACGAGACCGATGGCGGTCGCCGCGCCGTCGTGCGCGAGGCCGGAGAGAGCCTCCCAGAGCGCGTCCACCTCGATCGCACCCGCTGCACCCGACGGATCGACGGGCTCGACCCCGGACGCCATCGACCAGTCCTCGAGAGCCCGGATCGCGCGGGCGCGATGAAGAGGCGCGGCGACGGAGCCCTCCCACGAGAGCGCGACGTGCGCTCCACCGGGAGAAGCGCGAACGACGGCGCGGGACGGCTCGACCCGGTCGCGGCAGAGCCGCGCGACGGCATCGATCGCGTCTCCGAGCGACGGAGCGACGAAGCTCGCGGTGGACGCGGCGGCCGCCGGGAACAACCGGATCACCGCGGCGGCGATGATGCAGAGCCGCCCTTCTCCGAGGGCGAGGTGATCGAGATCCGGACCCGTCGCTGACCTTGGTGCTGCGCGGCTCTCCGCGATCCGCCCGTCGGCGAGGATCGCCTGCACCGAGAGCGCGGCGGTCTCGCGGCGCGCTCCGGGAATCCCGCGCTCGCCCCGGGTGGGACCGGCGAGCCATCCCCCGACGGATCCTGCAAGCACCGACGGCAGGAGCGGACCGAGCGTCGCTCCTGCTTTCCGGACGGCGCCCTCCAGCGCGTGAACGGGGCAGCCTGCCTCGACCCGGGCGATTCCCGTCGAAGCATCGATCGCGACGATGGCGCTCAGCTTCGCGAGATCGACGACCGCGCCGCCGGGGCCTGCGTCTCGGTAGGCGTGGATCGGCATCCTGCGGCGCCGGAGGATCGACACGGCTCGCGCGAGGGACGCGACGTCGGCCGGCCTCACCACCAGCGCGTCCGCATCCACCAGGAGGCCCGCGGCCTCGAGCTCCTCGCGCACCGTCACGATCACGAGATGAGCTTCCCGGGATTGAGGATCCCGTGCGGGTCGAACGCCCGCTTGAGGGCCCGCAGCTGCGCCATTCCTTCGCCGTGCTCGCGAGGCAGGAACGACTGCTTGTGGAGGCCGATGCCGTGGTGGTGGGAGAGCGTCGCTCCCGCATCGCAGGCGGCGGAAAGGGCGCTCCGCCAGCAGGCGTCGTACCGGGATTCCGCCAGAGCCAGATCGCCGTTCCCGGCGTCCGCCAGCCCGAGGAACGTGAAGTAGATCGAGCACCCCTCGAGATAGGCGTGGGAGAAGTGCGCCATGACGAACGCGTGCGAGGCCACCGCTTCGCGAACGCCGCGGTAGAGCCCCCACAGCCGCTCCCAGGTGGTTGCGACCTCCATGGTGTCGGCGAACGCGCCCAGCGAGAACATCGGCGACTGGCGGTATCCCATGGCATAGCGGTTCGCGAGCCACTTCTCGCCGGGACCTTTGCCTTCGTCCTTGCCGCCCTGATTGGCGAGGAGCGCGAGCGCCGCTTCGCCCTCCTCGCGGGCGTCAGCGGCGGCGAACCGTCCCTCGCCCTCGAAGCCGAGGACGAGGAGGGCCGACCCCGGGAGCGCGTCCGCGACGCTGTTCAGGAGCGCGGGAGCCCGCAGCGCGAACCGCACTGCTTCGTCGCGCGCACCCGCGACGACGGATCCGAGAGGCTCCGGCAACTGCGCATGGGTGCCGCCCTTCCCTCCCCGCGCGAGGAGCGAATCGAGAGGATCGTAGAGCCGCGCGACGGCGGGACGGAGCCCGGAACGGAAGATGGTCCGCAGCGCCTCGATCCCCGCCTCCGTCGTGGAGAAGCGCACTCCTCGCAACCACTGCGCAGAGGGCCTGGGCCAGATCCGC
Source organism: Myxococcales bacterium (assembly GCA_045802855.1). Lineage (GTDB taxonomy): Bacteria > Myxococcota > Myxococcia > Myxococcales > 40CM-4-68-19 > VBKO01. Next base: position 3,369 of record JBJMQD010000017.1, read on the forward strand.
AGCGTGGCGGAGGTGATCACCGCCAGCGTCCCTTCGCTGCCGACGAGAAGCTGGGTCAGGTCCGGACCCGCGCTGGGCCCCGAGACAGTGCGGAGCACCTCTCCGGTGCCGTCTACCGCCTCGAGAGACAGCACCATGTCCTCGATCTTGCCGTAACGCGAAGAGAGCTGTCCGGCGCTGCGGGCGGCGAGCCAGCCCCCCACCGTCGAGCAGTAGATGCTGGAGGGGAAATGACCGAGGGTCGCCCCCCGGGCCGCGAGAAGCTCGTCGAGCCGCTGCCCGATCATCCCGGACTGGACCTGCGCGAAGCGCCGGGGCACATCGACCACCGACAGCGCCGCCATCCGCTTCAGATCGAGCGCGATGCCGCCCGCGATCGGTACCGTCGCGCCGCACACGCCGCTCCCGGCTCCGAAGGGCACGACCGCCGCTCCGTTCGCCGCGGCGAGTCTCAGGATCCCGGCCACCTCCTCGGTCGAGGAAGGCCAAGCGACGACGTCCGGTGGATGGGGCGTTACGCCCGCTTTCGTCCAGAGCAGCGCCCGCGGCCAGCAGTCGCGCGACATCGCCCAGAGATCCGCCGGATCGCAGGAGACCCCCGCGTTTCCGACGATCCCGGCCAGGTCCCGCGCGAGCGCTGTCCCACGCGCCGTCGCGCCGGGCAGAGGCATCATGCGGTGAACCCGGGAACGGCAGCCGGGACGGCACCCTCCTCGTCGGAGGGTCCCTGGGGAGCGCCCGCGGCCTGCACCGCATCGACCTGGGCGAGCTTGCGCCGGGTGAAGTCGAAGATGTCGAGAAGCGGCACGCCCCTCGGGCAGACGTCGCGGCACAGGGTGCAGGTGCCGCACAGGTCGAGGAGCGCCACCGGACCGCGCAGGTGCGGCAGCTCCGGCGAGGCGCGCGAGTACGCCAGGGCGAACAGGCTCGGTCCCCGCCATTCGGAGGGAGGGAGCTGCGCGACGAGCGGGCAGACCGCATCGCAGAGCCCGCAATTGACGCATCCGGTGAACCGCATCAGATCGGCGCGATCCTGCGGCGTCGCCGGCACCAGCGCTTCCGGCGCGTAGTTGCGGAGGAAGCCTGCCTTGCCCTTGCGATCGGGCGGGGTGAACAGCTCCCGGATCGGATGGATGAAGACGGCCCGGACGCCGAGCAGGAAGAAGGCGAAGAAGCGCTTCATCCGATGGCCTCCGCGGCTGCGCTCGTTCCGGCGCGCGAGGCGGCCTGCGCGGCCCGCTCGCCGGCGACGAGGCCGGTGAGGGCGCAGGTCCCGAGCCCTCCGGTATCGCGAGAGGGATCGAAACCCCCGATCACCGTGCCGCAGGCGAAGAGGGCTGCGTCGGTCGCAGGCGCGTCGAGCGGACGCAGGTCGGCGCCGACCCGGATTCCCGCCGCCATCCCCGGATGCTGACCGGAAGCCTTCACGGCGAACAGCTCTTCGCTGGGAAGGGCGGCGATGCTCCTGCGCCCCGCTGCGAAGGCGGGCAGATCGAACACCGTCTCGTGCAGGAGGCCGGAGCCGGATTCCGAGCGGATACCGCCGCCGATGAACCTGCCGGAGGCGAGCACGACCGCTCCGGCGCGCACCGTGTAGCAGTCGACGCCCTGGACGACCTGGACCGCGCCGTCCGTCGAACGCTCGGCGATCCCGTCCATCCGGCGCACGCCCGCGGCGCGGAGCGCGTTCGCGAGCGCCGCCTGCAGCCGCAGGCCGGGGACGCTCGGAGGCGCGCCGAGCGCCTCGAACACGGGCCGACCCACCGTACGCTCCAGCTGCGCGCGCATGGCGACCGGGTTCGAGAGCCCGAGCGTCGGCACGAGAAGGTGCGTCGCGCGCACCGCGTTCGCCGCCCGCAGGAGCGAGGCGGCAAACAGGTCGCGGCGGCCAGGACGATCGAGGTCCCGCGCCAGCTCCGGGATCGTCCGGAGCGCGTCCTCTCGGGTCCGGTACAGATCGATCGCCGCGCACACGGCTTCGCCGAGCGGCGCGAGGAGGCGCGTGAGGCCCGCCGCGGCGAGGCCCGCCTCGATCTGCTGCGCGCCCGCGAAGGCCACGACGCCGAGTCGAACGGGCCGGGAGGAGAGGTTTCGCAGGTCGGCCCCGGCGATCGGGGACGGGACCAGCGCCGCGGGCCGGGCGGTGCCGACGGGCGTGGGAAGCCACAGGCACTTGTCCGCGGCCATCCTGGCACCGTCGAGGGCGAGAGAGGCGAGATGACGGCGCAAGAACGCCATCGTCCGTTCGAGGACCGTGGGGAGCGAGTCCCCGAACAGCGCGTACGGATGGCCGGCCTTGTGGGCGAGGAGCCGCGCCCCCTCGCCGACCGTCGCGTCATGCGCGTTGCCTCCAAAATCGATCGCGCCGCTGGAGAGGGCGGTTGCGCCCGGGGCGCGCGCCACCAGGAGCACGTCGGCGCCCTTCTCCCGGGCCGCGAGCGCGGCGCAGGCTCCCGCCATGCCCGAACCGACGACGACGACGTCCGCGCTCAGCGCCAAGGCCGCTCCACGGCACCGTCCTGCGGAAGCGCGCAGGTCGCGTAGTAGGTGCACTGGAACAGCTCGGCCTGGGCGAGGCCATCCCCGGCGAGGACCGGCCGGTGGCCCTTCCACCGCTCGTCGAGGAAGGCGTTGGTCTCGGCGAGCGCGGCCTCGTGGGAGAGATCGAGCTCCTCCGCGAGCAGCGCCGCCGCCGGCGCGGCGCAGCGCGCACCCTGGCACACGCCCATGCCGAGCCGGCAGCGGCGACGCAGATCGGTGAGGGACGAGGCAAATTCGAATCGGAGCGAGAAGAGGAGCTCCGCGAAGGTGACCCCCTCGCAGCTGCAGGCGAACGCGCGCAGCTCCGGCCTCTCCTCGGCGAGCTCCAGGACGCGCTCGGCCTCGGCGCCGTGGCGATACGAGATGCGCGCCGCCGCGTAGGAAGGCACGGTGTGCTCCCGCCCGAGGTCCTGGGCGAGCGGAGCGGCCCCATCGCCACCCGGGAGCGGAACTTCGTGGGTCCGGCAAGGCTCGGTATTGCCGGCCTTGCGGGCGACCACATCGACCGCTTCCTGCGCCATGGCCCGAAAGCTCGCGAGCTTGCCGCCGACGATGCTGTAGAAACCGGGAGCGCCGTCCTCCTCGTGATCGTAGATGTGGTGGTCCCGGGAGAGCGCGTCCTCGAGGGGACCGTACGCGAACAGCGTCGGCCGCACTCCTGCCCACGCCCGCAGGACGCGGGCGCCGCGCACGGACGGGAAGGTATGCTCGACGGCCTGCAGGAGGTACTCGACCTCGTCGTGGGTCACGGTCAGCTCGTCCGGATCCCCGTAGAAATCGTCGTCGGTCGTCCCGATGATCGACGAGTCCTCGTGCGGCATCACGAACACGTCCCGTCCGTCCACCGCCTTGCAGATGATCCCGTAGTTCGAGAGCCTGCGGTCGAGGGTGAGGTGCACGCCCTTCCCCGGACGGATGCGGAGCGTAACGCCCGCGAGCGCGGCAATCTTCGGTGCCCAGGGGCCGCCGGCATTGAACACCGCCCGCGCGCGCACCTCCTCGCGCGAACCGGTGCGCGCGTCCTGGATCTCCGCCCCCACCACCGCCGCGCCCTCTCGCAAGAAGCGCGTGACCACCGTGTGGTTGCGCACCGAGGCGCCGTGCGCGGCGGCGCTTCTTGCGTTGAGCGCGCACAGGCGGAACGGGTCGATGCCGTACTCGTCCATCGTCACCGCGCCGAGCGTCCCGGGGACGATGCCGGGCTCGAGCTCGTGAAGCTCCTCGTCGGTGAGGCGGGTGTGCGGCTTGCCGTTCTTGAGCGGCTGGTACTTGTCGTACGCCTCGAAGTAGCACTCGGCTCCGTAAATGAGCGCGCGATCCGAAAGCGTCGGCTCGCCGGGATTTCGCGGCGATACGGGGAGGAGGAACGGAATGCGGAACAAGAGATGCGGGGCGATCCGCTGGATGTAGCCGCTGTCCTGGCAGGCGAGCTTCGTCACCTGCGGGTCGTTCATGAGATAGCGGATGCCGCCGTGGATCATCCCGGAGTTCGCGCCCGACGAACCGGCGGCGAAGTCCTTCTTCTCCACCAGCATGGTCGACAGGCCGCGCATCGCGGCATCCCGCGCGATGCCGGTGCCGTTCACACCCCCGCCGATGACGAGCAGATCGTACGCCGTCACAGGGATCGATCCTGACAGGGTGTGCAGGGCAGGCGCAACTGTACCGGCGCGCCGCGGCACGCTGGAAAACAGCCTTTCGTCACTCAGGCTTGCGAGCGGTCGAAGCTACGTGCAGCTCCCGAAGTTGATGCGGTTCGACCTCGTTGGGCGCGTCTGTCATGAGGTCGGTGCCTTTCTGCGTCTTCGGGAACGCGATCACGTCCCGCAGGCTCTCCGCCCCGGAGAGCAGCATCGACAATCGGTCCATGCCGAGCGCGATTCCGCCGTGCGGAGGGGCCCCGAACCGCAGCGCCTGCAAGAGGAAGCCGAACTTGTGCTGGGCCTCCTCGTGGCCGATCCCCATCGCGGCGAAGACCTTCTCCTGCACCACGGGATCATGCAGCCGGATCGATCCGCCGCCGACCTCGAATCCGTTCAGGACGAGGTCGTAGCGGTGGCAGAGGACGCGTCCGGGGTCCGATTCCAGATATTGGACGTGCTCGTCGTGCGGCCGGGTGAAGGCGTGATGGGCGGCGACGAACCTCTTGAGATCCTCGTCGTACTCGAAGAGCGGCGGGTCGACGACCCAGAGGAATCGCCAGGAGGCGGGGCTCTTCGGATCGCCCGTGCCGTACTCGGGAATGAGGCCGAGCCGCTTCCCCAGGTGCAGGCGGAGGTTCGCGAGAACGGTGTGGACGCCGGCCTCCTTCCCGAACTGGAAGAGGATCAGGTCGCCTGCCTTCGCCCCCACCGCGGCGTTGATCGCCGAGCGCGCCTCCTGCGTGATGCTCTTTGCGAGGGGGCTCTGGGTCCAGTTGCCCTGCTCGTCGACCTTGGCGCGGGCGAGCCCCTTCGCGCCCATGCCCTTCGCGATCTCCTCTAGCTTGTCGGTCTCGGTACGCGAGAGGCCGGCGCTCGCCGGGACCAGGAGCGCCTTCACGATCTGCCCGGGTCGCCTCTCCGCGAAGGACGACCACATGGGAATGCCCGCTCCCTTGTGCTCGGCGACGATGCCCGTCAGGTCGACGTGCTTCATCTCGAAGCGCAGATCGGGCTTGTCGTTGCCGTACTCGCGCATCGACTGTTCGTAGGACATGCGCAAGAAGGGGCGCTGGATCTCGATCCCGTGGCCTTCGCGCCAGAGCGTCGTGATCAGCTCCTCGATCACGGCGAAGACGTCGTCCTGGGTGACGAACGACATCTCCACGTCGATCTGGGTGAACTCGGGCTGGCGGTCGAGGCGCAGGTCCTCGTCGCGGAAGCACTTGACGATCTGGAAGTAGCGATCGAACCCCGCCACCATGAAGAGCTGCTTGAAGAGCTGCGGGCTCTCCGCGAGCGCGTAGAACTTGCCAGGCGCGAGGCGCGAAGGGACGAGGAAGTTGCGCGCTCCTCCCGGCGTGTAGCGGACCAGGAAGGGAGTCTCGAGCTCGAGGAAGCCGCGCTCGTGCAGGACGCGCCTCGTGGCGGCGTTCATCCGCGAGCGGATGAGGAGGGGCTTCTGGGCGACGGGCCGTCGCAGGTCGAGATATCGGTAATGCAGCCGCTTCTCCTCGGCCGTGTCGCTTCTGTCCTCGACGACGAATGGCGGGGTTTCGCTGCGGTTGAAGATCTGCGCCTGGATGGCGTGGACCTCGATTTCGCCCGTGACGAGCTTCGGGTTCACGTTGGCGCCGCGGGAGACGACCTTGCCGCGCACGCCGAGGCAGTACTCGAGGCGCAGCTCGTGGGCGAGGTCGCCGAGCTCCTTGCTCACGTCCTCCTCGAACACGACCTGGGTGAGGCCGGCCCGATCGCGCAGATCGATGAACACGGCGCCGCCGTGATCGCGGCGGTTGTGCACCCATCCGAAGAGGATTACCTCGCGTCCCACGTCCCGCGAGGTGAGCTCGCCGCACGAGTTCGTGCGCTTCAGCTCGCGGATGAATTCGGCCACGTCCCCTCCCATGCGCAGCGCCTCGGGCGCTCCGCCCGTCGCGGGCAAAGCCCCGTTTCCCTGTCTCGCGTCTCGGGGCGCCGTTCGGTAGCACGAATTCCGCCCCCTTGCGAGCGATTGGGAACGAACGTTCCGCGCACACGGGGGGCGGTTGGCTTCCCGGTTGCACCGAGTACGCGCCATGGGTCGCTTCTTCCTGTCCGGCCAGACGACTTGCGCGCTGCTGCTGAGCGCCGGGCTCCTGCTCCGCGCCCACTCCGCTCTGCGCCCCGACGAGCCCGCGCAGCGAGCCCCGCGAGCGCGGCCGGCGGAGATGTTCCCGGAGCGGACTCCGCCCCCGATCGAGCCTGCTCCAAGGGCCGTCAAGGGGGCGAGCGAGCGAGACGGCAAGTTGGCCCGAACTGGGAAAGCACGTTCCCATGCGAGGAAGGCTTCCGGGCACAGGCCAAGGCGAGCGGATGCCCGTCCGGCTGCGGGAGGAGCGGGCTCTGCCCGCGATGCGCGGAGGTCGCAGGCCGGAGTATTGGCGGGCCGGTGCGGATCCGGGCTTGCACAAATGCGTTTCGGTTGCGGTTGAGCGAGCCGCACAGGCTCGCATTCGAAGGCGTGAGGGGGACGGAGTGAACTCGGGCGAGGGAAAGAAGGTTTCCGGAAAGTCCTACGATCCCATCTGCGGCGTGCGCGTCGAGGGGGGGTCGGACGTACCGAAAAGCGAGTACAAGAAGCGCTGGTACTTCTTCTGTTCAGAGAAGTGCAGACAGGAGTTCGAGCGCGCCGCGGAGCGGATCCGCATGCAGGAGGCCGCGAGGGCAGGCGCGCTCTTCACGCACGGCAAGGTGAGGTGGGGCCTCGCCTGAGCCCAGGATTTCGGGGGACTCCCTTTCGCGAGCGCGGCGCGTTCCGCCCGGCTGCGGGCCGCGCCCTGGTCGCGAAGGGCGGAAGTTCCATCCCCCCAAAAAATTAGCGTCCGGCCGTCCAGGGAGTAGGGGCTCCCGGAACGGTCGGACGCTGGTCTTCCTCCCACCAGTTCCGGAGTAGGGGCTCCAGAACGCGGCGGGTTTTCACTTCAGACGCGATCGCCTGAACAGGGAAGGCCATGCGCGCCGACAGCGAACTTGTGTGTCAAACTCACCCCCTTCTTCTGCCTCCCAGGCACACCCATCGCTGGCGAGCGACCGGGCTCCGAGAAGCGAGCATCAAGTGCGACCAATGACTCTGATCTATATCAAAATTCTGCAAAGCTCAATGTAGGAAAGAGTGCCACACCGTGAGAAGATCGCTGGCGCGACGCCGGGGTAGGGTCCCACGGCGCCCGCGCCAGGACGGGGCGATCTCTTCCTACCTTCGTCTTGTAGTACGTTTCCCGCCACGACTCCAAGTACGCGCGGCGGGCCGAAGCGCTCTACCGTGCCGCCGCGGAGTGCTGCGGTTTCTGCGACGGCGGCTTCGTCTTCGGCTTCTTCTCCGCCTCGATCATCCGGCGCTGCGTCATGTGCTCCTCGAGCCAGATCGTCATCGGGCTCGCGATGTACCAGGTCGAGTACGTGCCGGAGATGATGCCGACGAGCATCGCCAGGGCGAAGTCCTGGATGGTGCCGACGCCGTAGATGATGAGACCGACGAGCGAGAGCGCCGTGGCGCCGCTCGTGAGGATGGTGCGCCCGAGCATCTCGTTGATGGACAGGTTGATGAGATCGCGCAGCGTCTTCTGGCCTTTGTAGCGCTTGTTGTTCTCGCGGATGCGGTCGTAGATGACGATGGTGTCGTTCACCGAGTAGCCCACCACCGTCAGGATCACCGTCACCGAAGTGAGATTGAACTCGTGGCGGCTGACGACGAAGAACCCGAGCGTGACGATGGCGTCGTGGATGAGGGCGATGATGACGCCCGGCGAGAAGCGGAAGTCGAAGCGGAAGCCGACGTAGACCAGGATCATCCCCATGGCGTAGAGCACCGCGAGGATGCCGTCGTTGCGGAGCTGCTTTCCGACCTGGGGGCCGACGTACTCGGTGCGGACCACGTCGACGGAGTCCTGGCCGAAGCGCTTGCGCAGCTCGGCCCCGATCTTGTCGCCGGGACCCTGGGCGATGACCGTGTACTCCTGCGGCTGCCCTTCACGCGAAGCGAGGGATCGGACCTCCTTCGGTTCGACTCCCGCCTTCTCCACCGCCGTCTGGAGCTGTTTCGGGTCGATGGGCTTCTTGAACGTGAAGTCGAGCTTGTCGCCGACCTCCGGATCGAAGTGGAAAGCGCTGGGCTCCGCCGCGGCGAGATCCTTCGAGACCTCGTCCTTGACCTTGGCCGCCCCTTCCGGCGTGAGGAGCGCGATGCGCTCGACCCGGACCAGGAACTGACGCTCGTCGGGATTCCCGTAGACCTGCACCGTCGGTTCGCCAAAACCGGCTTTTCCTACCTCGTCGCGCACGTCCGCCGCATCGACGGGCTTGTTGAACTTGAGCTGCAGCTCGGTGCCGCCGGCGAAGTCGACGCCATAGTTCAGCTTCGGCCAGACGATGGCGCCGAGCAGGATGAGCGCGTTCACGACGAGCGAGGCGCTGACGGCGATGCGCCGGTACTTGACGAAGTCGTGATTCGTCCCGGGCTTCACCAGCTCGAAGTACTTCATCTGCATCGCGGAACCCCGAATTAGACCGAGAACGCCTTGTGCAGCCTGCCGTGCCCGACGAACCACTCGACGATGGCGCGGGTGACCACGATGCTCGTGAACATCGAGGCGAGAAGCCCGATGATGAGGGTGGTCGCGAACCCGCGCACCGGACCCGAGCCGTAGGCGCGGATGACGAATCCGGCCACGAGGGCCGTGACGTGGCCGTCGAAGATCGTCCAGAAGACCCTGTCGTAGCCCTGCTGGACCGCCGAGGCGATCGACTTGCCGCCCTTCATCTCCTCGCGGATGCGCTCGTTGATGAGGACGTTCGCGTCCACCGCCATGCCGAGGGTGAGGACGAATCCGGCGATGCCCGGCAGCGTGAGCGTCGAGTCCATCAGCGCCATCACCGCCAGCACCACGATGCCGTTCAGCACCAGCGCGATGTCGGCGACGAACCCGCTGAAGCGGTAGTAGAACGCCATGAAGAGGAGCACGAGGAGGAGTCCGGCGACGGCCGCCTTGGTACCGCGCTTGACCAGCTCCGGCCCGAGCGAGGCCCCGACGCTCCGCTCCTCGAGGATCCGGACGGGCGCCGGTAGCGCGCCCGACTTCAGCACCAGCGCGAGGTCCTTCGCCTCCTGGAGGATCTCGTTGATGGGCTTCAGGCCGCCCATGTGGATGGAGCACACGCCGCCGGGGATCTCGCTCTGGATGACCGGCGCCGAGTCGACGTTGTCGTCGAGGACGATGGCCATCCTCTTCTTCACGTTCGCCGCGGTGAGGCGGCCGAACAGATCGGCTCCGGTGCGGTTGAAGGTGACCTGCACGTAGGGCCGGTTGCCCTCGCCCGGCGAGTTGTCGAAGGCGACCCGCGCGTCGGTGATGTACTCGCCGGTGAGCCCGGCCTTCTTGTCCAGCGTGTACGTGCGGTAGTAGCCCTCGCCGCGCCCGCGCTCCTCGATCTTCTGGACTCCGAACTCGTGACCCGCGGGGGCCTTCCCTTGCAGGTAGGTGGCGAGCTCCGTCCGATCCTTCGCGCGCAGGAACGGCGACGAGACGAGCGCCCCGCCCGGGCCTTCGTAACGGTCCCAGTCGAGCGTGATCCCCTTCGGCAGGTCGGTGAGCTTGGTCAGGCTGGTGTCCGCGTCGTCGACCATCTTGAATTCGAGCTGGGCCGTCTTGCCGAGAAGCTCCTTGGCCTTCTCCGGATTCGAGTAGCCGGGGAGCTGCACCAGGATGGCGTTGTCACCCCGCTTGGCGATGGTCGGTTCGGAGACGCCCCACTTGTCGACGCGGTTGCGGATCGCCTTCACCGCCTGATCGACGGCGCTCTCCTTGAGCGCCTTGATGGCGTCGTCCTTCATCGACAGCTCGAACGAGCCAGACGAGGACCTGCGCACGTACATGTCGGTGTAGTAGCTGCTGATCTGATCCTTCGCCTTGCCGACGGCGTCCGCGGGTCCGGAGACGGTGACGATGCCCGTGTCGGGATCGCCCTTCAGGTCGAGGCCCTTGATGTCGCGCCGGTCCATGTCGACCGCCAGCTCCTCGGCGCGGCGCACGGCCTTCTCGCGAACCGCGCGATCGACCTCGACGCCCATGACGAGGTGGATTCCGCCTTGCAGGTCGAGGCCGAGGTTGAGATGGCGCTTGGTGAGCGCCCAGCTCGGGCGGTGCTGCTCGAAGACGCCGGCCTCGTTGCGCTGCTCGTTCGGGAGCTGGAAATACGTCCACGACGGAACCAGCGCGTAGAGGGCGCCCAGGGTGACGAAAACGATGAAGCCGGCCTTCCAGTACCACGCTCGATCCATGACGCCTCCTCCAATGCTCCGGCCTGCGGCCTCCGCGCGTCGCCGGCAAAGCCGGCTCCTCCCTACTTCTTGGCGGGCTCTTCGGTGGCCGGTGCGGCGGGCGTCTCCTTGGCGGCGTAGGCGCCAGAAACCTGCGATTTCAAGACGCGGACCTTGACGTTCGGCGCGATCTCGACGTTCAAGACGTCGCCCTGCACCGCCGCCACCTTGCCGACGATTCCCCCGCTCGTGACCACCTCGTCGCCCTTCTTCAGCCCGTCGATGAACGACTTGTGCTTGCGCTGCTGCTGCTGCTGCGGACGCATGATCATGAAGTAGAAGATCAGGAAGAAGATCCCTACCAGGAAGAGCATGTTGAGCGAGCCGCCCAGCGGCGACCCGCCCCCGTCAGCGGCCTGCGCCAAGAGCGCAATCAAGAGGGGCTCCTTCGTGAAAAGCGGGCACTTGTAGCACCCGGCGGAAGGAGCGGCAACCAGTCCGTCGATGGCAAATCGCCGCGAGCAGGCCCCCCCGAGCCTGCTCGCGGCGCTTGCCGACTAACCGTTTGCCGCGACGGCGCCTTCGTCGAGACGGCGCAAGGCGTCGAGGACCACTTCCTGCACGTTCTGCCGGTACACGGCATGCGGAATCGCGCTCGCAGGCCCGGCGAGGAAGATGAACGTTCCTGCACCCGCCACCCGGACGAGGCCGAGGACCGCCTCGCGAGCGTCCTCCGCTTCCCCCAGCGCGGTCGAGAACCCGAACACCAGATCGCCGTCCTGGAACCCGAAGATCCGCTCGATTCCGCCGCCGGTGACGAACAGCAGGCCCGTCTTGCGACCGTGCGCGACGATGTCGAACACCTCCGTCGGGTGCATCGACGCGAGGTCGCCCCAGAGAACGGCCTGGACCTCCAGTCGGAGCATCTCTCGTATCCGCGGGTGCTCCGCACCTAGCGAAGTGTTCACGGCGACCCCCCATCACCACTCTCTCGCATATTGCGCGACTACTGCAAATCTCACAATCGGGTGGTAATTTTTGCTGGTAATCGTGGCAGCCGCCCCCACCATGGCGCACACGAGCATTTCCCGTGGTCGGCGAATCGGTGCGGCTATTGACGGTACTCGCCGTGGCAGCGGCAGCCGATCCGCGGCTCCGCGACGGGACTGCCCCCGCGCAGGGTCCCGCCGATGACGATCGCGGCGCTGATCAGCACCAGGTTCTTCAGGATGTACTGGCCTTCCATCGTCGGCTCGAACGGAAAGCGCGTGAAGGTGACGGAGGGAAAGAGCAAAAGCGGCGTGAGCGTTCCCGCCATCTGCAACAGGAGCAGGACCAGCGCGACCCTGAGATGCACGCCGAGGACGAGGAGGACGCCTACCGCGGTCTCCCAGAACGCGAGGACGATGAGGGCGGCCTTCGGATCGATGAGCCCGAAGCACAGTCTCGCCATCGTCTCGCCGGCGAGGTGCTCCGCGGGGCTCATC
>JBJMQD010000253.1:0-16263 GCA_045802855.1 Myxococcales bacterium
CAGGGCCGCGAGCGCGAGGTCTACTATTTCCGCGACCAGCAAGGGCTCGAGGTCGATCTCATCGTCCCCGCGGGAGCGGGCAGGCTCTGGGTGATCGAAGCGAAGGCGACCGGTACGCCCACCCCGGCAGCCGCAGCGCCCCTGCAGCGTCTCGCGGCGGCGATCGAAAACTACCAAGTCGTCCGCGCGCTCGTCTTCCAGCCTACGCGTCACCCGCCCCCCTTCGGGACACTCCTGCCCGGAGTCGCGGCGATGTCGGTCCAGGAACTGCTCGAACGTCTTGACGCTACGGGGCGGCCCTCGAGCTGAATTTGTATTCGTCGGCAGGCCACCGTTTGCGGCGTCGCGGCCCGCCCGCGCGCACCTCCATGGCGCAGATACGTATGTCGTCTATCGGCTCGCCGAATTTGAACCAGAACGAGAGCAACCGGCGCACGCCGCGCACTAACTCCTGCTCCAATCGCCGTAACCGCCCGATGACGCGCCTTGACACCCCCGCCCCTTCGCACTAGACGTGCGCGCCCGATGATCGCTCGCGGCACAGAGGCGGCTGCGCCGTCGCCGTTCACGCCCGAGCAGCAGCGGCGGTTCGACGAAGGTTTCGAATGGGCGGTGAACAAGTACCCGCCCGAGCGGCGCAAGAGCGCGCTCCTCGCCGTCCTCCACGTCGCCCAGGACCAGCTCGGCTGGCTCAGCGAAGCGGCCATGGCGTACGTCGGCGCGCGGCTGGAAGTCCCCGCGGTCCGGGTCCGCGAGGTGGCGACCTTCTACACGATGTACCGGCTGAAGCCGGTCGGCCGGCATCACATCGGGGTGTGCAACTCGATCTCCTGCTGGGCGATGGGGAGCGAGAAGATCCTCCATCATTGCGAAGAGCGCCTCGGGATCAAGAAAGGCGAGACGACGAAGGACGGACAGTTCTCGCTCGAGGAAGTCGCCTGCCTCGCCGCCTGCGGCAACGCGCCGGCCGTGCTGGTCAACAACTTTGCGTACTACGAGAACGTGACACCCGACTCGATGAGCCGCCTCATCCTCGAGCTCACCAACATGCCCGGGCAGCACATGGCCCCGGGTCCGGAGCCGCGCGCGACCCTGCCGATCCTCGAGAAGCAGAGCGCGCCCCAGGCGACCGGTCCCGGAGCGACCACCACCTCCGCCGAGGCGGGCACGACGGAGCGTCGCTGATGGCTACCGGCCCCCGCATCCTCACCGTCGACTGGGACAGGCCCGACAGCTACACGCTCGCGACGTACAAGGCGTCGGGCGGGTACACGGCGCTCCCCAAGGCCCTCAAGATGCAGCCGCAGCAGATCGTCGACGAGGTGGTGAAGTCGAACCTGCGCGGCCGCGGCGGGGCGGGATTTCCCACCGGCATGAAATGGGGCTTCGTCCGCAAGGAGACGAGCTTCCCGAAGTACCTCACCGTCAACGCCGACGAGGGCGAGCCGGGCACCTTCAAGGATCGCGAGATCCTCCTCCGCAGCCCGCACATGTTCGTCGAGGGGCTCGTCATCGGCTGCTACGCGATCGAGTGCCACCTCACCTACGTCTACTGCCGCGGCGAGTTCCGCGAGACGGCGCTCAAGCGGGTGCAGAAGGCGATCGACGAGGCGTACGCGGAAGGGTACGCCGGCAAGAACGTCCTCGGCTCCGGCTTCGACGTCGAGATCCGCGTCGTCTACGGCGCGGGCGCCTACATCTGCGGCGAAGAGACCGCGATGCTGGAGTCGATCGAGGGGCGCAAGGGCTATCCGCGCCTGAAACCCCCGTTCCCGGCCAACGCGGGCGGCGGGCTCTTCAAGCAGCCCACGGCGGTGAACAACGTCGAGACGCTCGCCAACATGCCGGCCATCGTCAACATGGGCGGCGAGGAGTACTCGAAGATCGGCGTCCCGAAGAACGGCGGCACCCGCCTCTTCGCCATCAGCGGGCACGTGAAGAAGCCCGGTGTCTACGAGGCGCCGATGGGGATCACCTTCCGCAAGCTGCTCGACGAGTACGCCGGCGGAATGCGGGAAGGGTCGGTCCTGAAGGCGATCATCCCCGGCGGAGCCTCGAGCGCCATCATGACCGCGGAGGAGGTCGACTGGGCGAACGACTTCGACACGCTCAAGGCCAAGAAGACGATGGCTGGGTCGGGCGCCGTGGTCTACCTCGACCAGAGCGTCAACATGGCGCACGCGCTCGCGAACGTGATGCACTTCTTCGCCCACGAGAGCTGCGGCCAGTGCACCCCGTGCCGGGAAGGCACCGCGTGGCTGTCGCGCCTCCTCGACAAGATCGCGGAAGGGCGCGGCGAGCGGCAGGACGTCGACAACGTCCACCAGATCGCGCGGCAGATGGAGATGAAGACGATCTGCGCGCTGGCGGACGGCGCCGCCATGCCGGCGAAGAGCTATATCGAGAAGTTCCGCGCCGACTTCGACGCGCTGGTGCGTGGATAGGGCCCCGCCATGACCGAGACGGTGTTCTTCTGGATCTTCGCCGTGCTCACGGTGGCGTTCGCCGGGAACGTGGTGCTGCGGCGCAATCCCGCGCACGCCGCCATCTCGCTCGTCGGCGCCTTCTTCTTCCTGGCGGGACTCTACGTGCTCCTCGCCGCCCACCTCATCGCGATCTTGCAGGTGATGGTCTACGCCGGCGCGGTGATGGTGCTGTTCGTCTTCGTGATCATGCTGCTCAATCTGAAGGAGGAGGAGCTAGGGCACGAGCGGATCACCGCCTGGAAGATCATCGGCGGCCTCTCCATCGTGATCACTACCGGCCTCATCGCCTTCCTGGCCCTCGGCAATGCATACCCGACGGGCTTCTTGCGCGACATGGCCCGATCGCAACCGACGTTCGGATCGGTCAAGGGCGTGGGTCAGGCGCTCTACATCGCGAGCGTCCTGCCGTTCGAGGTGACGAGCCTTCTCCTCACCGTCGCCATCGTCGGCGCCGTCGTGGTCGCCAAGGGGAAGATCTGATGGTCGGCCCGGTCCACTATCTCGTGCTCGCGGCGGTGCTCTTCGCGCTCGGCGCCGCCGGCGTCGTCATCCGGCGCAACGCGCTCATCGTGCTCATGAGCATCGAGATCATGCTGAACGCCGTGAATCTCTCCTTCCTCGCCTTCTCTCGCTTCCCCCTGGTTCCCACCGCGCCGATGCAGTCGGGCATCCACGCGGGCCAGGTGGCGGTCTTCTTCGTCATCGCGGTGGCCGCCGCCGAGGCCGCGGTGGGCCTCGCGATCGTCATCGCGGTCTTCCGCAGCCGCACCTCCGTGCACGTGGACGAGTTCGACACGCTGAAGCTCTGAGGGGGAACGATGGAAGTCGGCTGGCTGCACCTCGTTCCCCTCCTGCCGCTCCTCGGCGCGATCTTCAACGGTCTCGCGGGGCGCTGGGTCCCGAAGAGCTGGGTCTACACGGTCGCGCTGCTCGCCATTCTCTGCTCCTTCCTCCTCGGGCTCGCCGCCTTCCTCCAGGTCGCGGGCGAGGGCGGCGAATCCGCGCAGATCCACGAGACCGTGTACACCTGGTTCGCCGTCGGGAACCTGCACGTCGATGTCGCGCTCGCCCTCGATCGCCTGAGCGGCACGCTGGTCCTCGTCATCACCGGCGTCGGCTTCCTCATCCACCTGTACTCGGTCGGGTACATCGACGAGGACCCCGGGTACTGGCGCTACTTCGCGTACCTGAACCTCTTCGTCGCGGCGATGCTGCTCCTCGTCCTCGGCGACAACCTGGTCGCGATGTTCGTCGGCTGGGAGGGCGTGGGCCTCTGCAGCTACCTGCTCATCGGGTTCTGGTTCGATGACGACCAGAAGGCCTACGCCGGGCGGAAGGCCTTCGTGGTCAACCGCATCGGCGACTTCGGGTTCCTCATCGGCATCTTCATCCTCTTCAACGCGACCGGACACGTCGACTTCGCCGGCATCCGCGCGACGCCGCTTCCGTACACGGTCGCGATGTGGGCCGCGGGCCTGCTCTTCCTCGGCGCGACTGGAAAGAGCGCCCAGCTTCCGCTGTACATCTGGCTTCCCGACGCGATGGCCGGTCCGACGCCGGTGTCGGCGCTCATCCACGCCGCGACGATGGTGACGGCTGGCGTGTACATGATCGCGCGCCTCTCTTTCCTGTACGTGCAGGCGCCGGGCGTCCTCGCGATCGTCGCGACCATAGGGTGTCTGACGGCGCTCTGGGGGGCGCTCATCGGCACCGCGCAGAACGACATCAAGAAGGTGCTCGCCTACTCCACCGTCTCGCAGCTCGGATTCATGTTCATCGGCGTCGGCGTCGGCGCCTTCTTCGCCGGCACGGCGCACCTCATCACCCACGCCTTCTTCAAGGCCTGCCTCTTCCTCGGATCGGGGGCCGTCATCCACGGTCTGCACGGGGAGCAGGACATCTCGAAGATGGGAGGGCTGCGCAAATACATGCCGAGCACGGCGTGGACGTTCGCCATCGCCACCGTCGCCATCACCGGCGTCCTGCCCATCTCCGGCTTCTTCTCCAAGGACGAGATCCTGGCGCAGGCCCTCAATACCAGCGCATTCAAGTTCCTCACCTTCACCCCGGATCCGACCGGCCCGAAGCTCGGGTTTCTCGGGCCGGTCATCTACGTCATCGGCACCATCACCGCCGGGCTCACCTCCTTCTACATGTGGCGCTGCTATCTCCTCACCTTCCACGGCGAGTACCGGGGACCTACGGACGTGCACCCGCACGAGTCACCCGGGGTGATGACGATCCCGCTCTGGGTCCTCGCCGCGCTCTCCGTCGTGGCCCTCGTCATCGTGCTTCCCATCCACGACTTCGCGTGGTCCTGGGAGCACTTCACGGAAGGCCTCTTCGCGCATCCGCGGGGCGGGGCGCCCGCCGAGCACCTGCCCGCCGTCGTGACGTTCGGGATCGCCGTAGTGATCGCGTGGGCCGGGTTCGCCGTCGCCTGGTCCCTCTACAAGCCCGCCCGCAACATCGCGGGCGACGCCGCCTTCGAGCGAGCCGTTCCGCGGGTACGCCGCGCCCTGGTCGAGAAGCTCTACGTCGACGATGCGTACGAGTGGCTCTTCGTCAAGCCGCTCTGGCGGCTCGCCAGGGGACTCTGGCGCGTCTTCGACGCCGCCATCATCGACGGGGTCTTCGTCAACGGGTCGGCGCAGCTCGTCGCGGCCGTCGGCGCGCTCGCCCGGCGCTTCCAGAACGGGAACGTGCAGCGCTACGCGGCGGTCACGGCAGTGGGCGTCGCCGCGCTCGTCTACCTGCTCCTTGTGAGGACCTGACCATGGGCTTCGAAGGAGGAGGGCTGCTCTCGCTCGTCATCTTCCTGCCGCTCGCCGGCGCGATCGTCGTCCTCTTCCTGCCCCGCGGCGAGGGCGGGATGCACAAGGGTGTCGCGCTCATCACCAGCATCGTCACCTTCCTCTTCTCGCTGCCGCTCTGGCTGCGCTTCCGTCCCACGGCGCGAGGCTGGCAGTTCGAGCAGAAGGCCGACTGGGCCCCTTCGCTCGGGTTCGGCTACCACGTGGGCCTCGACGGCATCGCGCTGCTCCTGGTGATGCTCACCACCTTCCTCGGCCCCATCGCGATCCTCAGCTCGTGGAAGTACGTGCAGGACCGGGTCAAGGAGTACAGCCTCGCGCTCCTCGTTCTCGAAACGGCAATGATCGGGACGCTCGCCGCGCTCGACCTGGTCCTCTTCTACGTCTTCTGGGAGGCGATGCTGATCCCGATGTACCTCCTCATCGGGCTCTGGGGGAGCGACCGCCGCATCTACGCGGCGGTGAAGTTCTTCCTTTTCACCTTCGTCGGCAGCGTCCTGATGCTCATCGCCATCTTCTGGCTGTGGAGCAACTCGGGGCGCCTCGGCGGGGCGCGCACCTTCGACTACGGCGCCGTCGCGCAGCTCACGGGCTCCCTGCCGCTCGAGACGCAGCGCTGGCTGTTCTGGGCCTTCGCGCTCGCCTTCGCCATCAAGGTGCCGATCTGGCCGCTCCATACCTGGCTGCCCGACGCGCACACCGAGGCGCCCGCCTCGGGATCGATCATCCTCGCGGGCGTGATGCTGAAGATGGGGACCTTCGGATTCGTGCGGTACGCGATGCCGCTCTTCCCCCACGCGGCCCTCGAGGCAGCGCCCGCCATCGGCGCGCTCGGTGTCACCGGGATCGTCTACGGGTCCCTCATGTGCATGGCGCAGACGGACATGAAGCGGCTCATCGCCTACTCGTCCGTCGCGCACCTCGGATTCGTCATGCTCGGGCTCTCGGCCTTGAGCGCCGAGGCGGTGAACGGCGCCGTCTTGCAGATGGTGAACCACGGCGTCTCGACCGGGGCGCTGTTCCTCCTCATCGGTTACCTCTACGAGCGCACGCACACGCGCGACCTCGCCGCGTACGGTGGTCTCGCCAAGGTCACGCCCGCGCTCGCGGCGGTGTTCGTCGTCGTCACGCTCTCGTCGATCGGGCTTCCCGGCACGAACGGGTTCATCGGCGAGTTCCTCATCCTTCTCGGGACCTTCATCGCGCCGATGGGAACCTGGACCATCTTCGGCGGCCAGGTGTCGAAGGGGGTCCTGCTCTCGGTCGTCGCCGCGACTGGCGTCATCCTCGGCGCGGTCTACATGCTCTGGCTCGTGCAGCGCGTCTTCTTCGGTCCCCTGCGCAAGGCGGCGACGCACGGCCTTGCCGACCTCACCTTCCGCGAGTGGCTCTGCGTCGCGCCGCTCCTCTGCGCCATCCTGGTGATCGGCGTGTATCCGATGCCCTTCCTCGCCGCCTCGCTGCTCCCGGCGAACGACCTCATCGCGCGGGTCCGGCCCCGGGCCGCGGCGGTGCCGCGTCCCCAGGGCGCACGCCTGTTCCTGCCTCCGGGGGCCGGTCGATGACCTTCAATCCGGCGGACCTCGAAGGCGTCCTGCCCGCGATCATCCTTTCGGTCGGCGCGCTCTTCTTGCTCACGAGCGAGGTGTTCCTGCGCACGGTGAAGCCGGCGGTCCTCGGACACGCGGGCGGACACCCGACGAGCCCCGCCGAGCGCGCCGAGGCGACGCTTCCGCCCGGCTCGCAAGGAGCGTCCGAAGTGGCGGGCATTCCCCCCGATCGCCGCTACCAGGCGTGGGTCGCGGCCGCGTTCGCGGCGATCGGTCTCTGGGTCTCGCTCGCGCAGCTTCGCGATCCGGCGGTGGCGATCTTCAACGGCGCGGCGGCGAGCGACGGATTCGGCCGCGTCGTCTCGGCGGTGGTGTGCGGTTCGCTCTTGCTCTCGTGCATCGTCGCCTTCGGATACCTCGAGGCGCTGCGGGCGACCCGCGGCGAGTTCTACGCGCTCGCGCTCTTCAGCGCCGCCGGTATGTGCCTTCTCGGACAAGCGACGGACCTCATCGTCATCTTCATCGCTCTCGAGGTGATGTCGCTCGCGGTCTATTCCCTCACCGCGTATCTGCGCCGGGGGAAGCGCCCCGCCGAGGCCGCCTTCAAGTATTTCGTGCTCGGATCCTTCGCCTCCGCCATCTTCCTCTACGGAGCAGCGCTGGCCTACGGCGCCACCGCGTCGACCCGGCTCTCCGACGTCGCGGCGGCGCTGCGCGGCGGAGGAAACGGCCTCTTGTGGGCGGCGGCGGCGCTGCTGGTGGTCGGGTTCGCCTTCAAGGTCGCGGCGGTCCCGTTCCACATGTGGGTTCCCGACGTGTACGACGGCGCTTCGGCCCCGGTGACCGGCTTCATGGCCGCGGGCGTCAAGGTGGCCGCGTTCGCGACGCTGGTGCGGATCCTGTTGAGCGGCTTCGGGGACCCCGTGGCGGCGCTCGGCACCCACGGCTGGCAGCGTCTCGTCGTCTGGCTCGCCGGGCTCACGATGATCGTCGGCAACCTTCTCGCCATCCCGCAGCGGAGCGTGAAACGGATGCTGGCCTATTCGTCCATCGCGCACGCGGGCTACTTGCTCGTCGCGGTCGCCGCCATGGCCGTCGAAGGCCCGCGGCAGGACGCGATGGAAGGGCTGCTCTTCTATCTCGCCGCGTACGGCGCGACCATCATCGGAGCGTTCGGCGTGGTGGCGATCATCGAGCGCAAGCTCGCAATCTCCGGCGTGGGCGACGACCTCTCCTCGTGGGCGGGGCTCTCCGAACGGCACCCGGGACTCTCCGCGGCGATGTCGCTGTTCATGGTATCGCTCGCGGGAATCCCGCCGACCGCCGGTTTCATGGCGAAGCTCACGGTCTTCCGGGCCGCCGTCTCTGCCCAGTTGATCACGCTCGCCGTCCTGGGCGTCCTCACCAGCGTGGGCGGGCTCTATTACTACCTGCGGGTCGTCGTCTACGTGTACATGATGCCGACGACCAAGCCCGAAGCCGTGATGGGCGGCCGGCTGGTCGCTGCCGGAGTCGCTCTGGTCGGTTGCGCGCTGCTCGTCGTCTGGATGGGCGTGCAGCCGGGAGTGTTCGCCTCGGTAGCGCAGAACGCCGTCTCGGCCTTTTCGAGGTAAGTCCGGAAATCTTGGACGAAGGCGCCCGTGGCGCTAACCTGCGCGGCGTGGCGCATACGGGCGATTTTTCCGAAACCCACTTCGCCGACCTCGTGCAGTTCTATTGCCAGCGCCGCGAGCAGGTCGCGGTGCGGTTCCACGATCCCACCGGGCAGGAAGGGGTCGTCTACATCGGCGAAGGGCAGCTCCTCGCGGCTTCCCTCGGGGAGTTGCAAGGCGTCGATGCCGTCCGGGTCGCGCTGGAGCTGAAACACGGAACGTTCCGGGTCGAGCGCAACAGCGCCCCGCCGGAGCGCAACATTTTCGCGCCATGGACGCAGGTCCTGCTCGAGGCCGCCATCTACGTCGACGAATCGGCGCTCGTGCACACCCCGGCGGGGATCCGGCCGACATCGACCCCGCCAGCGGGGAAGCCCGCGTCGACCAGCTCGCCGCGACTCACGCCGGCGGCGTCCGCTCCCGCCCCCGTCCGCTCGCGTGCGACCAACGCGCCCTCGCCGCCGCCGCCGCCGCGCCCGAAGCCGATCTGGCCGTACATCGCCGCGGCAGCGGTCCTGGCGATCGGGCTGGTCGGCTTCTTCCTGGTGCGCCGCCTCGACCAGGCACCTGCGTCGATCGCCACGGCTCCCGCCGCCGCGCAGGGTCGAGAGGGGCTTCCCGATCTCACCTTCGGCATGAGCGCCGCGCTCACCGGCCCTGCCAAGGAGCTGGGCCGCTCGATGAAGACCGGCGTGGAGCTGGCCTTCGACGCCGTCAACGATGCCGGAGGCGTCAACGGTCGCAAGCTGCGCCTCATCGCGCTCGACGACGGGTACGAACCCGCCCGCACCATCGAGGCGATGAAGGAGCTCATCGAGAAGCGCCATGTCGCCGGTATCATCGGCAACGTCGGAACTCCCACCGCGGCGGTCGCCGCTCCGTACGCGGTCGAGCACAAGGTCCTCTTCTTCGGCGCTTTCACCGGCGCGCCGCTCCTGCGCAAGGACCCGCCCGACCGCTACGTCTTCAACTACCGGGCGAGCTACGCCGAGGAGACGGCCGCCATCGTCCGCTGGCTCGTCGACATCCGCCGGTTCAAGCCCGGCGAGATCGCCGTCTTCGCCCAGCAGGACGCCTACGGCGACGCCGGGTTCGAGGGCGTCGCCCGCGCCATGCGCAAGTACGGAGTCGATCCGTCGACCATCTTGCGGGTCGGGTACAAGCGCAACACCACCGAGGTCGGCGATGCTGTGGATCAACTCTCGAAGCGCAAGGAGGTCCGGGCGGTGGTTATGGTGGCGGCCTACAAACCCGCGGCCAGGTTCATCGAGAAGATGCGGGACCGCGCCCCGGACATGCTCTTCACGAACGTCTCCTTCGTGGGGTCGGTGGCGCTGGCCGACGAACTGGTAGGGCTCGGGCCCAGGTACTCGAAGGGCGCCATCGTCACCCAGGTGGTACCGCTCCCGACCTCCAGCGCGTCGGCGGTGCTCCACTACCAGGAGCTCATCAAGAAATACGCCCCCACCGAAAAGCCCGACTTCGTGTCGCTCGAGGGATACCTGGCCGCGAGCCTCCTCATCGAGGGAGTCAAGCGGGCCGGCCCCAACGCGGACACGGAGAAGATCATCGACGCGCTCGAGCACATCCAGGGCCTCGACCTGGGCACCGGCGCTCAGTTTTCTTTCGGGATGAGCGAGCACCAGGCGTCGCACAAGGTGTGGGGCACCGTCCTCGACGAGAAGGGGAACTTCTCCACGTTCGACCTCGATTGAACTCTCGCCTGGCGGGCAGACGAGCGGCCGGATCGAGATGGAGGATGATTCGCCGGTTGTGATAGCGTCCGCGGCCCTTTCCGATTCCCCTGGTAGAGGTTCACGACTCATGATGAGACTGTTCGCAATCCTGTTGATTTCTGGACTTTCCCTGCCTGCTTTCGCGGCGGATTCCATCAAGCTCGCCATCACCGGCCCCTTCAGCGGCGGCTCCGCGCCGATGGGGGTCTCGATGCGCGACGGCGCCAAGCTCGCCATCAACGAGATCAACTCGAAGGGCGGCATCGACGTCGGCGGCTCCAAGATGAAGATCGAGGTCATCGAGCGCGACGACGAGGCCAAGAACGAGCGCGGCGCCCTCATCGCCCAGGAGCTGGCCTCGACGCCGGACCTCTGCGGCGTGATCGGGTCGGTGAACACCGGCGTCGTGATGGCCGGCGACCGCCATCTCGAGGAGAAGGGCATCACCAAGATCATCACGCCCGCGGCCGGGTCGGCCTCGATGACGCAGTGGCTCGGGAAGGCGCCCGAGCTTTCCATCTTCCGCTTCGCCGCCCATGACGGCATCCAGGCCCAGATGGTGGTCGAGGAGGCGATCAAGCGGAACTTCACCAAGGTCGCGATCCTCCACGACTCCACCAACTACGGCGTGTCCGGACGCGACGACCTGGTGAACCAGATCCACAAGCAGGGCGACAAGCTCCAGGTCGTCGCCACCGAGAAGTTCAACATCGGCGACAAGGACATGACCGCCCAGCTCTTGCGGGCCAAGTCGGGCGGCGCCCAGGCCATCCTCATCTGGGCCATCGGACCCGAGCTCGCCGCCGTGGCGAACGGCAAGGCGAAGATCGGGCTTCAGGCTCCGCTCATCGGCGGCTGGACGCTCTCGATGTCGAACTTCATCGACAACGCGGGCAAGAACGGAAATGGCGCGCTCATGCCCCAGACGTTCATCGAGGAGCCGATCACGCCGAAGGCGAAGTCGTTCATCGAGGCGTACCACAAGACGTATGGGGTGAACCGGATCCCGTCGGCCGTCTCCGCGGCGCAAGGGTATGACGCGGTCTACCTCTTCGCCGCCGCCGTGAAGCAGGCGGGAAGCGCCGATTCCAAGAAGATCAAGGCCGCTCTCGAGGACCTGAAGGAGCCGGTCCAGGGCGTCATCGGCACCTGGGAGCACCCCTACAGCAAGTGGGACAACAAGAACGTCGAGACGCACGAGGCGTTCCGCCGCGAGAAGACCGTCATGGGCATGGTGCAGGACGGGAAGGTCGTCTTCGCCCACGACACCGACAAGCAGCGGCTCGCGAGCGCCGCGAAGTCGAAGTAACGCGACGTACGAGGCCCATCCGTGGCGCTGTCGATCATCGCCCAGATGACCGTGAGCGGGGCGTTGATGGGCCTCGTGTACGCCCTCATCGCGTACGGCTTCCAGCTCACCTACGCGACCAGCAAGAGCATCAACTTCGGCCAGGGCGAGCTGGTGATGGTCTGCGCGTTCCTGAGCCTCACCTTGATCACGGTGGGGCTTCCGTACTGGCTGGTGGTGCCGGGAGGGCTCCTTCTCGGGGCCCTCCTCGGGCTGTTCGTGGAGCGCGCGGGAGTGCGCCTTTCGCTGGAGCAGAAGAGCGAAGGCTGGATCCTGCTCACCATCATCCTCGGGCTGCTCTTCTTCTCGGTGGCGGAGAACGTCTGGGGGCGCGACGACCGGCCGTTCCCGACTCCGATCTCCCAGCAGCCCATCCACGTCCTCGGCGTCGACGTGACTCCGGTCGAGCTGTCGGTCGGCGTCGGCGTCTTCGCGATCATGGGCGCGATCGAGGTCTTCAAGCGGCGCACGCTCCTCGGCAAGGCCTTCGACGCGGTTTCGGCCGACCGCGACGCCGGCGAGTTGATGGGCATCTCGGCGACCCACACCGTGATGCTCTCCTATGCGCTCTCCGGAGTCGTCGCGGCGGTGGCGGGGATCCTCGTCTCGCCCATCACCACCGTCGGCCCGACCATGTCCTCCGCGCTCGTGCTCAAGGCGTTCTCGGTCGCGGTCGTCGCCGGCCTCGAGTCCGGGTTCGGCGTCGTCGTGGTGGGCATGTTCCTGGGCGCGCTGGAGAGCATTGCCAGCTACTATCTGGGGAGCGGCTGGCGCGAGGCGCCAGGGCTCATCCTGCTCATCCTCGCCCTCGCCGTCCGGCCCACGGGCGTCTTCGGCAAGGCGCTCATCCGGAAGGTGTAGCGCATGTGGAAGAGGCTCCTACTCATTCGCGGGGCGGAGCTGCTCCTCTTCATCATATTGCTCGCGATCCCCCTCGCGATCCGCAACCCGTACGCGCTCGGGCTGCTCACGCTCCTCGCCATCTACGGGATCCTGCTCATCGGCCTCGACGTGAGCGTCGGCTACCTCGGGCAGGTGAACCTCGCGCAGGCCGCCTTCCTCGGCCTCGGCGCGTACGCGGCCGGGCTTTGCGTCGCGAAGCTCGGCTTCGGGATGCCGCTCGCGACGCTGGTCGCGATCGCGGTGGGTACGGCTCTCGGCGCGCTCCTCGCGCTGCCATCGTTGCGGCTCGAAGGGCCGCAGTTCGCGCTCGCCACCTTGAGCTTCACGGCGCTGAACGTGACCGCGCTGAACGAGATGGAATGGCTGACGGGCGGAGCGCAGGGCCTGAGCTTTTCCCGGCCTCCGCTCTTCGGCGCAACCGTCGGCGCGTCCGCCTTCTACTGGCTCTGCGTGGCGCTCTTCGCCCTGGTCTGGCTGGCGATGCGGAACCTGCTCGCCTCGCAATGGGGGCGCGCGTTCGAGGCGCTGCGCGACAGCCCCATCGCGACCGACTCGATAGGCGTCGGAACGTACCGGCACAAGGTGGCGGGGTTCGCTCTCGGCTCCGGGCTGGGCGGGCTCGCGGGCGCGCTCTACGCGTTCAACTTCCAGTACCTGCAGCCGCAAGCCTTCGTCTACGAGCTGACCGTCATCCTGCTCCTCGGCGTCGTGCTGGGTGGCCGCAAGAGCCTGTGGGGCGCGTTCGTCGGGGCGACGCTCGTCGCCTTGTTGCCGAACCTCTTGTCGAATCGGACCCTCTTCGAGTTCATGTCGGGAGCGGGCTTTCTGCTCGCGCTCGTCGCTGGCATCCGCGGGATGGTCCGCCGGACGATGAGGCCGTTCCAGGCCGTCGCGCCCATCGTCGCGACCGGCGTCCTGGTGGTGGGCGGTCTCCTGGTGAGCAATACCGAGGACTGGCGCAAGGCAATCTTCGCCTTGATGCTCTTCTCCGTCGTGGTCGGGCTCCCGGAAGGCTTGATGGGATTCGCCGGCAAGTTCCTCGCCCGGCTCTTCCGCATCCCCGATCCCGCTCGTCCGGCGGCGTCCGCTCTCGACACCGTGCTGCCGCCGAGGCGAGGCGGAGGCGCAGGAGCGCTTCTCGAGCTGCGCGACTTGAAACGGTACTTCGGCGGCGTGAAGGCGCTCGACGGCCTTTCGACCACGGTGCGGGAAGGGCAGATCCACGGCCTCATCGGGCCGAACGGATCCGGAAAGAGCACCCTCGTCAACGTCGTCTCCGGCTTGTACACGCCGTCCTCGGGGGAGATGCTCCTGCGGGGCGAGCCCCTTCCGCGGGGAAGCTTGTTCAAGACCGCCCGCGCCGGGATCGCGCGCACCTTCCAGAACCTGCAGCTCTTCTCCGGAATGAGCGCGCTCGAGAACGTGATGGTGGCGATGCGGCACGAGTACAGGCGCTCCCGGTCCTTGCCCATGGTGCTCCTCGGCCTCGGGCGCTGGGAAGAGAAGAGGGCCCAGGCCGACGCCCTCGCCTTGCTGGAATTCGTCGGCCTCGGAGCGGAGTGGCGGACCCCGGCGAAAGACCTGACGTACGGCGCCCAGCGCTTCCTGGAGATCGCCCGGGCCGTGGCGTGCAGGCCCGACGTGCTGATCCTCGACGAGCCGGCGGCGGGGCTTTCCCATCCCGACGTGCGTCGGCAGATGGAGATCATCGAGCGCGTTCACGAGCGCGGCGTGACGATTCTGCTGATCGAGCACCACATGGACGTGGTGAGCGAGCTTTGCGACGTGGTCACCGTGCTCGACGGCGGCCGCCTCATCGCCGAGGGGACTCCCGTGGAGGTGAAGAGGCACCCGAAGGTGATCGAGGCGTACCTCGGCGAGGTCGAGGCCGGCGAAGCCGCCGAGAAGGCCGCGACGAGCTGACCATGCTCATCGTATCCGACCTCCACGCGGGCTACGGGCTGAGCGAGGTGCTGGTCGGCACCTCGCTCGAAGTGAAGGCCGGCTCCGTCGTGGCCCTCATCGGCGCGAACGGGGCAGGGAAGACCACCACCATGCGCGCCGTGTCGGGCCTCCTCCGCCCGACCAAGGGCCGCGTGCTCCTCGAAGGCAAGCCCGTGCAGGACCTTCCCGCCTCGCGCATCGCCCGCCTCGGTCTCGCCCACTCGCCCGAAGGGCGCAAGGTCTTCGGGCCGCTCTCGGTCGAGGACAACCTGCTCCTCGGCGCCTTCCGCCGGCTGCCGCGATTCTTTGGGTTCCACCGGGAGGCTTCCGCCGATCTCGATCGCGTCTACCAGCTGTTCCCGAGGCTGCGCGAGCGGCGCAAGCAGGACGCCGGCACCCTCTCGGGCGGGGAGCAGCAGATGCTCGCCATCGGCCGGGCGCTGCTCACCAACCCCAAGCTGCTGGTCATGGACGAGCCGTCCGAGGGGCTGGCCCCGACCATCGTCGAGCAGCTGACCGAGACCTGCCGGACCCTGGTGGCCGAGGGGGTTACGCTGCTGCTCGTCGAGCAGAACCTCGGCATGGCCGCAGCGGTGGCCGACCGGCTGCTGGTGATGGTGCACGGCCAGGTCGCGCTGGAGACGACGTCGGCCCAGCTGCTCGCCGACGAGGAAGCACAGCGTCGCTATCTGGGGGTGGAGCCGACCGCCGCCTA
Organism: Myxococcales bacterium; assembly: GCA_045802855.1. Taxonomy (GTDB): domain Bacteria; phylum Myxococcota; class Myxococcia; order Myxococcales; family 40CM-4-68-19; genus VBKO01. Next base: position 15,148 of record JBJMQD010000253.1, read on the forward strand.
GAGATCCGGCGGGTCGGCGATGTGCGCGAAAGGTGCGCTCCCGCGACGCGAATGCGCCGTCGGCGCACAGTGTTCCGGCCCGCGACGCTCGAGCCTCGTTCAGCCGGCCGCGCGGTTCAGGTGACCGATGACCGAGGCCCCGAAGAACTCGATGTGGGCGCGCATCTCCTTGCCGAGGAGCTCGGGGTCGCGGAACTGCACCGCCTGCAGCACCGGGCGGTGCAACTCGGCGATGGAGTGCAGGTCCGAGTGGCTCTTCAGCGCACTGACCAGGCTGCGCGCCTCGACCCGCAGCGAGCGCCAGACGTCGAGCAGCACCTGGTTGCCGGACGCCTCGACGATGATCTCGTGGAAGCGGGTGTCGTGGACCATCAGCGCGTGCAGGTCGCCGGCCTCCGCGGCGCGTCGCATGCCGGCCAGCTCGTCGCCGAGCAGGCCGAGCTCCTCCTCGGTGATCCGGGGAGCAGCCTCGCGCCCGGCGACCTCCTCCAGCGCGGCCCGCACCGGGTAGATCTGAACGAGCTCCTCGCTCGTCACCTCCCGCACGCGCGCCCCACGGTGCGGCTGTGACTCGACGAAGCGCATCGCCTCGAGGTCGCGCAGCGCCTCGCGCACGGGGGCCTGGCTGACGCCGAACTCCGCGGCGACGGCGCTCTCGACGATGCGCTCCCCCGGCCCGTAGGTTCCGTCGAGGATGCGCTCGACGATCCGCTCCTTGATGGCGTCACGGAGCAGGACGGTGCGCTGCGGCGCCCGGGCCATGCGCCCCCCCTGATCGATGGTCGGTTCCAGAACCGTGCAGTTATCGATAACTAGCATCGCGCGTCGCCACGGTCTCAAGCAACCGGTCGTCGCTCGCGACGTCCTCATCATCCCCGCACGCTGCGAATCGGGTCAACGGAGAGGGGTTGACGCCCGTCACATCCACATGCATGATTATAGATTGTCCCGCGTGAGGACCACCACAGGTCCTCCGCGGATTCCTTCCCGCCGGTACGGCACCACGGCAGTTGACCCCGGACCACCACGACTCACGACGGAGTGGGCATGAGCGACGACCAGGTTCTGGCAACCTTCCACGGGGACGACGAGTTCCCGGTGCAGTGGGAGGAGGGC
>JBJMQD010000262.1:0-16057 GCA_045802855.1 Myxococcales bacterium
AGCCTGCTCCGCGCCATCCAGGCAACGGACGCGTTCATCGATCGGTACGTCTTCGGCGACGCGAAGGCCCAGGTGCCGGGAGGGTAATTACTGCCCTTTCAATTCCTCGCGGATCGCCTCCAGCTCGGCGATCGTTTCGAAGTCCTTGGGCCGGCCCGCGGCGCGCTTCACCTCGATCAGCTTGTCGAGATTCAGCACCTTGATCGAAACACCGAACATTTTCATGTCCGTCGAATGAGGCAGGAGGCGATCGTAGTCTCCGCCGCCGGTGATCTCGCCGAGCAGATCCATCCACCCCAGATCGGTGACGAAGGTGAAGTTGAGGCCGCTTGTCAACGTTCTCGCATCGAAGATGAAGGGAAGCCCCGGCGGAGCGCCCCGGAGATAGGGATGAAACTGTCGGAGCGCTCGAACGATTCTTTCCAGGTTTTCCGCGGTCCGGGAGTAAACGATGTCGAGATCCTGCGTCAGTCGCGGCGAGCCGTGAATGGTTGCGGCCAGACCTCCGACGACGATGAATTGAACGCCCCCCGAATCGAGCGCCTGAAGCATCTCGGGAAATCGCGCTATATTCACCGCGCGGCCCGAGCCGCTTGGCCGGCCCGCCGCGCCTCGACGGCGAGCTTCTGCAGCTCGATGAGGTTGAGGATCCGCTCCTCCACCGTGCATCGCAGGTTCTCCCGGATGAGCGTCCGGTCGACGTCTTTCTTGTATGCCTCGATCACCGAGTCCATCGCGTCGATGATATCGCACCGGGCGCACACCCGCCCACTGGACCCGCCTGTCGAGGGAGCGAGCGGCCCTCGGCCCAACCGGTGCAGGCCGGCCAGCGTCTGCCGGCATGAGTGCGGCCTCCCCTGCTCCATGTTAGACACGCCCGCTCCCTCGTGAAGGAAAAGAAGCGACGATGATTCAGGTAATGGACGTCACCAAGGCATTCGCCGGAAAGAAGCTGTTCGAGAACGTCTCGACGGCGTTCCCGCCCGGCCGCCGCTACGGTCTGACGGGGCCGAACGGCGCCGGCAAGACGACTTTCATGAAGATCCTCTCGGGCGACCTCGAGCCCGACACCGGCACGGTCTCGCGGCCGAAGCGCATGTCGGTCTTGAAGCAGGACCAGTACGCGTACGAGGACAAACGGGTCATCGACGTCGTCCTGATGGGGAACAAGATCCTCTGGGACGCGATGCAGGAGAAGGAAAAGCTCCTCGCGAAGCCCGATCTCTCCAACGACGAGGGAGCCCGCCTCGGGGAACTGGAAGGCATCATCGCCGAGGAGGACGGCTACTCCGCGGAGGCGCAGGCCGCGACGCTCCTCGACGGCCTGGGCGTCTTCGAGGAAGAGCACCACCGCCTCATGCGCGAGGTGACGGGCGGCGACAAGGTCCGCGTGCTCCTCGCGCAGGCGCTGTTCGGGAAGCCCACCGCGCTCCTCCTCGACGAGCCCACCAACTCGCTCGACATCGACTCCGTCCACTGGCTGGAAGACTTCCTCGAGCAGTACGAAGGGACGCTCGTCGTCGTCTCCCACGACCGCCACTTCCTCAATGCGATCACGACGCACATCGCGGACATTGACTACGAGAGCATCATCACCTACGGCGGCAACTACGACGACATGGTCCGCGCCAAGGCGCAGGTCCGCTCACGCATCGAGTCGGAGAACGCCGACAAGGCGAAGAAGCGGTCCCAGTTGCAGGAGTTCGTCGCCCGCTTCTCCGCGGGAACGCGCGCCTCCCAGGTGCAGAGCCGCATCAAGCAACTGGAAAAGCTCTCGCTCTCGGACGTGAAGAAGTCGAACATCGCGCGCCCGTTCATCAAGTTCGAGCAGAAGCGGCCGAGCGGAAAGCAGACCCTCACCATCGAGGGGCTCACCAAGGGATTCGAGAAGGGCAAGCCGCTCTTCAAGGACTTCAGCGCGCTCGTGACCAAGGGCGAAAAGGTCGCGATCGTCGGGCGCAACGGCGTGGGCAAGACGACGTTCTTACGCACCGTCCTCGGCGAGTTGGAGCCCGACAACGGGAAGGTGATCTGGGGGCACGAGGCGCAGATCGGGTACATGCCGCAGGACGTCCGGCCCATCATCCCGACCAACACCACCTGCTTCGATTACCTGCACGACATCGATCCCAGCGCGGGCAACGAGCAGATCCGCGGGCTCCTCGGGCGCATGCTCTTCCGCGGCGACGAGGGGATGAAGCCCACCAAGGCGCTGAGCGGCGGCGAGGCGGTGCGCCTCCTCTTCTGCAAGCTGATGCTCACGCAGCCGAACGTCCTCGTCCTCGACGAGCCGACGAGCCACCTCGACCTGGAGTCGATCAGCGCGCTCGCCGAAGGGCTCCAGAACTACCCGGGGACGGTGCTGTTCGTCGCGCACGACCGGGACCTCATCAGCACCAGTGCGAATCGGATCTTCGCGTTCACGCACGGGAAGCTGGAGGACTTCGCCGGCGACTACGACACGTTCCTCGAGCGGCACGGCGGATTCGTCGACGCCCACTCCTAGAGTAGTCTGCGGCGCGTGAAGCGCATCGGCGCCCTCGCTTGCGTCGTGGCCGCGGCGAGCGGGTGTCTCCCGGGAACCGCCATCCCGGACGGATCGCAGCGCCAGCTGGTCGTCTACACCCGCACGCTCGGCTTCCGGCACGACTCCATCCCAGCGGCGGTGGGCGCACTGCGCGACATCGCCGCTCGCGAGGGCCTCTCGGTAATCGCCACGGAGGATCCGTCCGCCTTCAGCGCGGACCGGCTGCGCGGCGTCGCCGCGGTGGTGTTCCTGCACACGACGGGCGAGGTGCTCGACAAGCCCGGGCAGGACGCGCTGCAGGCATACATCCGCGGCGGTGGAGGGTTCCTCGGCGTCCATTCCGCCGCGGACACCTTCCACGCCTGGCGCTGGTACCTGGACATGCTCGGAGCCGAGTTCGTGGGTCATCCCGCCATCCAGCCGGCGGCGCTTGTCCGCCAGGATCCGGCGAACCCCGCGACCGCGCAGCTGCCCGACCGCTGGACGCGGACGGACGAGTGGTACAACTTCCGCGCCTCGCCGCGCGGCAGCGTGCGCGTGCTTCTCGCAATCGACGAGACGAGCTACCAGGGCGGTGGAATGGGAGCCGATCACCCGATGGCGTGGTGCCACGAGTTCGAAGGCGGCCGCTCCGCGTACACCGCGCTCGGGCACACCGTGGAGAGCTGGTCCGAGCCCCTCTTCCTCGCGCACGTCCGCGGGGCGCTAAGGTGGGCCGCCGGTCTCGCGGCGGGCGACTGCAGCCACTGAGGCGCTCGGTTTCGGTGGGCGCGAGAGCTTCTGCCACCCGAGCACGCTCGCGAAGAGGGCGAATCCGGCAGCGTCGCTCGCGACCCCTGGGGCGATGAGCAGGAGCGCGGCCGTGAGCAAGACGGCGCGCTCGATCCAACCTGCCTCGCGCAGCGCCCAGCCTTGCAGCGCCATCGAGAGGGCCACCGTTCCCATCACCGCGGTGGCCAGCGCTTCCACGAGGGCGAGCGGCGCGACAGGCACCACGTTCAGGAGCAAGACCGGATTCGTCGTGAAGTAATACGGGATGATGAACCCGGCCATCGCGAGCTTCCAGGCGATCCAGGTCGTCTTCTGCGGATCGGCGCCGGCGATCCCCGCCGCCGTATACGAGCTGAGCGCGGTGGGCGGCGTCACGTCCGCAAGAGCGCCGTAATAGAAGACGAAGAGATGCGCGGCGAGGGGCGGGACCTGCATCTTGATGAGCGCGGGCGCGGCGATGATCGCCACGATGATGTACGTCGGAGTCGTCGGGATGCCTGTCCCGATCACGATGCTCGTCAGCATGGTGAGGAAGAGCGCGAGGAGCAGGTTCCCGCCCGCGAACTTGACCACCGCCGCTCCGAGATTGAGGCCCAGGCTGGTGAGAGACGCGGTTCCCACCACGAATCCGACCACCGCGGTGGCGAGCGCGACGCCCACCGCCTGGCGCGCGCCCTGCTCGAGCGCCGTTCGCAGCGCATCGAGCGCGGGAGCCTTTCGCGGGTTCGCCACCGCGACGATGAACGCGGCGGCGAGGAAGAAGAAGCCGCTCGGCTCGGTTCCGGCGCCCGAGGCGATTCCGGCGCCAAAGGCGGCGAGGGGCAAGAGCACGTACCAGCGGCTGCGCAGAGATACGCGCTGAATCAAGATCGCCCGCGCTTCTTCCCAGGCCCAGGCGACGGCGAAGGTGGCGACGATGGCCCAGAAGCCGGCGAAGAGCGGCGTGTAGTTCGCCACCAGGAGATAGATCATCAAGGCGACCGGCAAGAGCAGGTGCCCGCGCTCCTTCAGCACCTTGCGGAAGTCCGGCAATTCCTCCTTGGTGAGCCCCCGCAGGCCGGTCTTCTTCGCCTCGTAGTGCACCATCATCCAGAGCGAGAGGTAGTAGAGGACCGCCGGGATGGCCGCCGCGACGATGATCTTGCCGTAGGAGATCCCGAGGAACTCGGCGATGAGGAACGCCGCGGCTCCCATCACGGGAGGCATGATCTGCCCGCCGGTTCCCCCCGCTCCCTCGATCGCCGCGGCGAACTCGGGGCGATACCCGGCGCGCTTCATCACCGGGATGGTGAACGCCCCGGTCGAGGCGGCGTTCGCCACCGCCGAACCGTTCAGCATTCCCATGAAGCCGGTGGCGATGACGGCGACCTTGGCGGGACCGCCCGGACTGCGTCCGGCGAGCGCCATCGCCCCGTCGTTGATGAGCTGCGAAAGCCCGGTCGCGCCGAGGATGGCTCCGAAGAGGATGAAGAGGAACATGTACGTCGCGGAGACCGAGAGCGTGATCCCGAAGATCCCCTCGGTACCGAAGTACATGTGCTCGATGATCCGGGCGACCCCGTAGCCGCGATGGCCGAACATCCCGGGAATCCAGCGTCCGGCGTAGGCGTAGACGAGGAACGCCCCGGCCATGATGAGGAGCTCCTTCCCGAGCACGCGCCGCGCCGCCTCGAGGAGGAGCAGCATTCCGGCCGCTCCGAGCCACAGCTCGTACTCGAGGACGACTCCGTTGCGGAGGACGAGCCCTCGAAAGTTGTAGAAGAGGTATCCGATGGTGACGACGGTCGCCGCCGCGAGCGCCCAGTCGAGGGTCGTCGGTTTGCGCCGATCGGAGCCGCGCCGAGCGGGATACAAGAGGAACGCCAGCACCATGATCAGCGTCAGGTGCAGGGAGCGCTGCTTGAGCGCCTCCAGCGGTCCGGTTCCGGCCGTGTAGAGCTGGAAGAGCGAAAGACCGATCGCGATGGCGGACATCACCGCGGCCGGGCTTCCCGAGAGCTTGCGGAAGCGCGACTCGGCGTCGAACTTCGCGAGCACCTCGGCGACGGGCTGTTCCAAAGCCGGCCCCCCTTCGGGAGAGCTTACTTGGCGATGCCCTTTTCCTTGAAGAACCGGGCCGCTCCCGGGTGCAGGTCGATGACGCCCTTGATCCCGAGGAGGGCGTCGTCGAGCTTGAATGCCTTCATCGCCGCATGCGCGCTCGCGAGCCTTGGCGCATCCGCATACATGGCGGCGAGCAGGTCGTGGACGAGCGGCTCCGGGAGATCGTTGCGCACGAGGAGGATGTTGGTGACCGCCACAGTCTTCACCGCGCGCTCCTGCTTCGGGTAGCTGCCGGCGGGGATGGTGAAGGGGCTGTACCAGGGATATTTCGCCACCAGCTGCTTGATGTAGTCGTCGGGCAACGACAACAGGCGCCCCTCGCCGGAGGTCATTATGTCGATGACGGCGGCGGTGGGGACTCCGCCCGCGAGCAGGGTGGCCTCGGCGTGCTTGTTCTTGAGCTGATCCACGGCCTGGTTGTAGTCCATGTAATCGGCCTTCACGTCGCTACGCGTTCGATAATCGAGGCCGAGCACGCCGAACATCTCGCGGCTGTTCAGCTCGGTCGCGGAGTTTTGCGCGCCTGGGATCACCTTCTTGCCCTTGAGGCCCGCGAGGTCCTTGACGTCCAGCTCCTTGCGCACGATCCACTGCATGACGTTCGGGTAGAGCTGCGTCATGGCCTTGAAGTGGGTCTGCTTCCCCTGCTCCTTGTAGGCCTCGACGCCGTTCACGGCCTGGTAGACGACGCCCACCTGGGCGATGGCCACCTCGGCCTCCTTGCGCGCCATGAGCTGGATGTTGTGCGGGGTTCCGTTCGTCGCCTGCGCCGATGCCCTCACCCCGGGCACCGTGTCGTTCCAGAGCTGGGCGATGGCGTTGCCGATCGGGTAATACGCCCCGCCCGTCGTCGCCGTGGCGACGTTGATGTTGACGGGTTGGCCCTGAGCTCCCGCGCTACGGGAGAGAAGCGCCATCACGGAGACGGCGAGCACTGCAAACCGGCGCATGTTGCCCCCTCTGGCTCTTGGTGCGCCCGTAAAGTACAGGGCGGCGACACCAAGAGCTAGCCGGGGGCGACAACCGCCGGGATTTAGAGGCGCGCGCCGGGGGCGGCCCGGCGCGCGACGTCCGCGTACTACCGGCCCTGATCGAGCAGCTCGTCGAGGCGGTCGGGCTGCAGCACCACCTGGAACTCCTTCGCGCCGTGCGAGGTGGCCTGCGCCTTCCAGCCGGCGAGGCGCGCCCGGTAGGCCGCCGGGTTCGCGTTGTCCGTTCCGAGCTTCTTCACGTTCATGGCGAGGAGGCGCATCCCGGCGAACTCGTCCGGGGCCAGATCGCGCTTGACGCCCTTCGGCAGGTCCTCCTCCATGTCGCTGAAGATGACGAGCGTGCGGGTGCCCGCGCCGCTCTCCTTGAGGTACTCCGCGCCCAGCATCATCGCGCCGCGGATGTCGGTGTGGCGGGCGTGCATGGGGCGGTGCGCGAAGCCCTCCAGCTTGCTCGCGAAGGCGAGCTTCTGCGCGTTCGCCCGGGAGGGACGGACGTCGAGGTTGAGATCGGCCTCGACGTTGTCCTTCTTGTAGCTCTCGTCGTCGATGCGGATGACGTAGAGGCTGTCGCCCGGCATCAGCTTGGGGAGGATGCCGCGCTTGATGACGTTCACCACGTCCGCCTTCTGGTCGGCGTACGTGCCCGACACGTCGACGAGGGCGACCACCGCCTGCGAGTAGTTACGTCCGCTCGTGCAGGCGAAGAGACCGGCTGCATAGAGGAACAGCGCAAGCTTCTTCATCGGCGCCCCCCCTCGGCCTGCGGGCGCAGCGCGCCGCGTCCCTCGCGCTCTCCGCCCTTCCCGTTCAGCACCATCCGCTCGATCTGCAGCGGGATGACGATGAGGATGTCGTACAGGTGCCGCAGCGCCTCGGCGCCGTGGCGGGAGCCCTGCGCGAGCAGGCGAGACACCGTCCCGAAGACGAGGAACAGACCCGCGGCGAGCGCGAGCGCGATGTGGCCGCCCGTCGCGATCAGCGTCTCGAGCGGCACCGCCACCATCGCCAGGATGAACGGGAGGATGAAGCCCAGGACCGCCTGGCCGACGACCGGGATGCGCGACGCGGCCGGGTCGGCCACCGTCTTGTCCGACACGCCGGCGAGCGCGCTCTTCAGCGCCGTCGCCGAGGCGACGATCTGCTCGCGGAGCACGGCGAGCGAGCACTCGATGCCGGCGAGCAGCACGAGCCCGCCTAGCGCGACGACGAGGATCATCCGGCGCCGCGACGACGGCAGGTTCTCCAGCTTGGGGAAGAAGCTCGTCACGCCCAGCATCTCCATGGCGAAGATGCCGGCCGCGATCTCCATGAGGACGATCACGAGAGCCGCGACGGTGGAGACGGGAAGACCGCCGATGCGGCTACCCGACGGCACGAGCTCGCTCATCGGCAGCGCGATGAGGTTGAAGTTCACGAACGCGCCGCCGATGGCGATGGCGAGCACGAGGAGGGACACGACGAAGAGCTGGGTCGATGCCCAACCCACGGCGCGGATCGCCTTGGGCTCCGACTTGCGGATCTTCTCGTAGCCGTCCATGTAGCCGTCGATCCGCTTGGTGGACTCGAGGGCCCTGGAAACCGAGCGGCCCGACTCGACCGTGAGGTTCTTCAGCTCCTTCCACATCGGCGCCATGGAGGAGAGGATCTTGTGGCGCTTCGAGTTCGTCTCGCGAACCTCGCTGAGCGCCTTCTTCTCCTGGTCCTTCGCCGTGCGGTGGATCTCCTCGAGGAGCTTCTGCACCACGCGGTCGCCGCCGCCGTCCATCTTGGCGACGGCGGCCGTCGCCTCGGCCCAGCCGGGCGGATTCGGGGCCGCCGCGCCGCACTCCTTGTAGTCGGCGTCGATGCGGTCGATCACCTCGTCCATGCGGCGGTGCAGATCGGGGTAGCGGGCAAGCTCCTTCGAGTAGGTGCCCTCGATGCGGCGGAACTCGCGCGCGATCCGCGCCTCCGCGTCACCCTTCCCCGCGTCGGTGAGCATCTCGCGGTCGCGCTGCGCGATGGCGGTGGAAACGGACCTGCAGAAGCGGGCCCCCACGCGGAACCCGCCAGAGAGGAGCCGCCCGAGCGCGGCGAATGCGCGGTGCATCGGATGTCGCGCCGCATACAGGAACACTTGCGCGACGATCGCGAGCGCAAGAAGCGAGGCCGCGGGATTTGCCGGCCACAAATAAAGGCTGTCCATTGCCTTCCTCCAAGGTGCCGTTTCGTTACGAATCGACGCTAGCCGCCCCCCCATGTGCGGGCGCGAGTCCCCGGGCGAGGGCGAGGTCGCAGGCGGGCGCGGGGGCGCGGTACCTGCAGCGGAGCTAATTACGATAGTGGTGCGGGAAATTTACAGACGACCAAACTTGAAACGGCTGATCTCTAGCTCGCCGTCGCCCACGCCATCGCGCGCTGGAAGCTCGGGGCGAGCTTGAGCTGCGCGAGCCGCAGCTTCCGCCGCAGCGTCTTGTGCGTCACCCAGCGCTCGAGGCAGCGGAGGAGGCGCTCCGCCTCGGCCTTGCCGGAAGGTCCCTCTTTCGAGAGCAGCCGGCACAGATCGAGGGTGGCCTCGAAGTGGAAGCCGTCGATTGCCAGCACCTGGCGGAGCAGCACGACCGCGCTCTCCCGCTGCTTGCGGCCGCGCAACTGCTCCCGTCCCTGCAAGAGCGCCTTCACGGCGTCGACGCGCTTTCCCCGGCGGACCTGCTCGTTCGCGATCCGCTCCCAGTACTCCACATCCGCGGGGAAGTGCTGCGCCGCCGCGGACCAGACGGCGATCGCCTTTTCAGCGAATCCCTGCTTGAGGAATCCCTCGCCCGCCGCATCGAAGCTCTTTCGCGCCTCGTCCCACTTGCGCGTCTTGGCGAGGAGCGGCGCCACCCGCGCGTGGACGTGGTGATCCGCCGGATCGTGCTGGAGGATGGTCTTGTATCCGCGGATCGCCTTGCGGACGCTGCCTCGGCCTCGCGCGCGGTCCGCCTGATCGAGCACGGTGGCACGGTCGTAGATCTTCTTCCAGCGCAACATGCGGGCATCGTCCGCAAGGACGGCCCGCGCGGGCAAGGAGCGGACCTGCGCGCCACGCCCACCTCCGGTATACAACCACCACAATGGACCGCATCGCCATCGTGGGCCTTGGTCTCATCGGCGGTTCGCTGGCGCTGTCGTTGCGCGACCGCAAGGCGCCCTACCGTGTGCTCGGCGTGGACCTCGATCCCCAGACGCTCCGCCTCGCCAAGGAAGCCGGGGCCATCGAGCAGGGGGCGCATCCGGACGAGGCTCCGTTCGATTCTTGCGACCTCGTCGTCCTCGCCACGCCGGCGGCGGATCTGATGGAGGCGATCCTCCCCGTCGCGCGCCGCATGCGCCCGGCGGCGGTGCTGACGGACGTGTGCGGAGCGAAAGAGGCGGTGTGCGGCCGCGGCGCGCAGCAGGATCGCGTCGTGTTCGTCGGAGCGCATCCGATGGCGGGAACCGAGTTCCGCGGTTTCGCGGCGGCCATGCCTTCCCTCTTCCAGAGCGCGACGGTGGCGATCTGCCCGGCCGTCGGTCGCGCCGAAGGCCGCGCGCAGGCGGATTCCGCCGTGCGCGCGCTGTGGACCTCCGCGGGCGCCGCCTCGCTTCTCGACGTGGACGCGGCGACGCACGATCGCGCCGTGACCTACGCCTCCCACCTTCCCTACCTCGCCGCCGCCGCGGTGGTGGAAGCGCTCCGCGACGCTTCCGATTCCGAGCTGGCCCGGGCTCTCGCGGCCGGCGGATTTCGCGACACGACGAGGCTCGCTGGCGACGGCACCGTTTCCGGAGCAGCCGCGCTCAACCGCCACATTCCGACCGCGGCTCGCGATCTCTCGGTTGCGCTGAGGGCGCTCGCCGACGAGCTGGAATCGCACCCTGCCCGGGCGCTCGAGCGGCTCGGCAAGCTCGCGGACGAGCGGCGCCGGATGAAACTGCCCAAGCCACGCTGACGGTCTGAACGACGCCGTGCCGATCCGATTCCTGCTTCTCGCTTGTGCTCTCGCTACGGCAGCCGCGGCGCAGCCCGTGCCGGATCCGCAGCCGGAGCGCCCCGCTCCGGCTCCCCAGGAGCTCCCCATCACGCCTCCGCAACCGATCGGCGAGCCGGTAGTCGCGGCATACCCGCCGGGGGCAACGGGCGCGGCGCGGGTCGTGGTGAAAATCGAGGTCGATGCACAAGGGGTGGTGAGCGCCGCCGAGGTGGCGACGCCGCCACAACCGGGATTCGACGAAGCGGCGCTGGAAGCCGCCCGCCGCCTCCGGTTCGCTCCCGCGCGCAGGGGTGAAGAGGCGATACCGGTCCGCATCCAGTACGCGTTCAACTTCGTCGCGCCCGCGCCACCCGCAGGCCCTTCCGTCGGCCCCCGGACTGCCGCTCCCGTCAACCTCGCCGGTGTCGTCCGCGAGCGCGGGACGCGGCGCAAGCTTTCCGGGATCGAGGTGACCGTCGCGGACACCGACCTTGGCGCCGTCACCGACCGGGAGGGGCGATTCGAACTGCGCGGCGTCCCCACCGGACCGCGAAAGGTCGTCATCGCGGCGCCGGGCTACAACCGATTTGAGATCGACGAGCAGATCGCCGAGGGGCGCCGCAAGGACGTCGTCTACCTCCTGCAGCCTCTATACGAGAACCCTTACGAGGCCACGATCAGCGGCGAGCGCGAGCGGCAGGAGCTTTCCCAGACCACCATCCCGACCGCCGAGATCCAGCGCATCCCCGGAGCGCAGGGCGACGCCCTGAAGGTCGTCGAAGACCTTCCCGGCGTGGCGCGGACGAGCCCGATCGGCGGCGGCCTCCTCGTCGTTCGCGGCAGCAATCCGGGCGATTCCCTCGTGTACCTCGACGGCGAGCCGATTCCGCTCCTCTACCATTTCGGCGCCATCTCCAGCACGGTGAACCCCGACCTTCTCGAGGGAATCGAGTTCATCCCCGGGAACTTCAGCGCGACCTACGGCGACCTGACCGGCGGCCTCGTCGAGGTGAAGACGAGGAGGCTACGCGAAGAGCTGCACGGCTACGTGAACCTCAACCTGCTCGAGGCGAGCGGGCTCCTCGAGACGGCCGTTCCCGGCATTCCCGGTCTCACCTTCGCCATCGCCGGACGCCGCAGCTATATCGACTACATCCTCCGAGCTGCCGTCCCGAAAGACGGCGACGTCGGCCTCACCGTCGCGCCGCGCTACTACGATGCGCAATTGAGGCTCGACTACCGTCCGCCGAACACTCCCCATTCCTTCTCGCTCCTTTTGCTCACCTCCGACGACGTGCTCGGGCTGCTCGTCCGCCGTCCCCCGGATCAGGATCCGAACCTGAGCGGGTCGATCGACGCGGAGACCGGGTTCCAGCAGATCCGGCTCAAGCATTCCTACCGCACCGGGCCGTTCTCCCTCGACACCATCGCCATGTTCGAGAAGCTGAACCTGCGCTTCCAGGCCGCGAACGAGAGCTTCTCGCTGGACGGGCACGACCTCTTCCTCCGCAGCACGGCGAGCCTTCTCACCTCGGACGACCTCGGCTTGTCGGGCGGCATCGACGTCGCCAACCGCCGCGTCCTGGTGGGGGCGGTCTTCCGCCAATCGCTCCTCTTCCGCGAGGGCGAGTTCAACAACCAGGGTCCGCGGATCGACGATCCGCTCACCGTCGCGCCCAACACGCTCGTGAACCGGTTCTCGCCCGGCGTCTGGGCGGAGGCGCGCTGGCAACCTCTGCCCGGGCTCACCTTGACGCCGGGCCTGCGCTTCGACGCCTACGTCTACGGTCTCGCCGTCGCCGACAGGACGCGGACCTACACGCTCACGCCGCGCCTTTCCGTGCGGTATCAAGCGAACCCTCTCTGGACGCTGAAGGGCGGCGTCGGCTTCTACTCCGAGGGCGCGCGTAACGGCGACGCGACGCGCCCGTACGGAAACCCCGACGTGCTGCCGCAGAAGGCCTTCCAGGTCACCGGCGGATTCGAGCTACGCCCGCTCCCCGCGGTCTTCCTCAGCGTGGAGGGATTCTACAAGCGTCTCACCGATCTCATCGTCCGTACCGGCGCGAGCGAAGTGGTGAACGGCCAGACCGTGCCGGTCCTTCTTGACAACGCCGGCATCGGCAGCGTGTACGGCATCGAGGTGCTCTTGCGCAAAGAGCTGACGGAGCGGTTCTTCGGCTGGATCGCGTACACGTTCTCGCACAGCGTGCGGACCGATCGCCCGGGCGAGCCGCAGCGCCTCTTCGATTTCGATCAGACGCACAACCTCACCCTCATCGGGTCGTACGCGCTCGGCAAGGGATGGCAGATCGGCGCCCGCTTCCGCCTCATCACCGGCAATCCCGATACGCCGGTCGTCGGTTCGCGCTACCTCGCCCAGGACGACGTCTACCTTCCCATCTATGGCTTGACGAACAGCGCGCGCCTGCCCGCGTTCAATCAGCTGGACGTGCGTATCGACAAGATCTGGACCTACGACTCCTGGATGCTGGATGCCTATCTCGACCTCTTGAACGCCTACAACCATCGCTCGATCGAGGGAACGCAGTACAGCTACGACTTCTCGCAGCGGGATCAGTTCCGCGGCCTCCCGATCATCCCCACGCTCGGCGTGAAGGCTTCGTTCTGATGCGCGTCTCCAATGCTCCGCGCTGCGCGCTCCTGGCCCTCGCCTGCGCGGCGTGCTCGAACGATCTGGAGAAGCAGTCGGAGATCGTGAAGCTGCGGGTCCTCGCGGTGAGCGCGGAGCCGGCCGATCTGGTCGTCTCGCAGGGACAGCCGCCTCCGCGCACGACGCTCACGGCCCTCGCCGTCGAGCCTTCCGGCGCGCCCGTGACGATGCGCTTCGCGCTCTGCACCGATCAGAGCGCGACCCCAGCGCCCGACCTCGACTGCCCCGGAGCGCAGGGCATCGATCTGCCGCCCTCGGGATCTACCTCCGCCATTCTCGATCTCGGCGACCCGCGGATCGTTGCCTTCGCTCAGTCTGCCGACGCGGGAGTGACCGACGGAGGAAGTTTGCCTATCGGCGGAATCCCGGTGGTGGTCGGATTCGAGGCCGCAGCGCCCGCGCACACGCTGCCCGACGGCGGCCCCGCGGGAGCGGACGGAGGCCCTTTGCAGATCGTCCGCGGGTTCACGCTCGTCGACTTGCACGACGACTCGAGGCCGACGAACCGCAATCCCCGGGTGGACGCCCTCCTCGTCGCGGCGGACGGAGGACCCGATCTCGCCCCCGACGGGTCCGTTCCCGTGAGCTCCGTGCAGCGCCTCACGCCCGTCCCCGCGCCGGACGCGAAGGAGGCGATACCCGGTGGTGCAGTCGAGTCGCTCGGCTATAGCTTCTTCGCCACCGCCGGCTCGCTCAGCTCGCTGCGCTCGACAGATACCACCGCGACGGGAGAGCCCGCGGACACGTTCGTCGACTGGAACGCGCCGGCCGATCCGGGGCCAGTGCGGATGTGGGTCGTCGTCCGCGACGGTCGAGGTGGCACGGGCTGGCTCGAGCGCGACTTCTCCGTCGCCCGCTAGTTGACCGATACCAGTCCTCGCTCCCCCGGTGAGATGTTCCCCGCGTCCGGAGGACGGCGCGATCGCGACCTGAATCGTCAGGTGCCCTGACCGGCCCCCGGAGCGGAGGAGTCATGCAAAAGGGAATCCTGTTGGCCGTCGCTCTCGCAATGGCTGCATGTGGCGGCAACTCCGAATGGGTGGACCCGACGACAGGCCACTTCTCGCAACAGGATTCCGCCGACGTATCGAGAATGTTCCAGGCGGCCGCGGCGACTGCCGCGCTGCGCCCGCCGGGCCCGCAGGTTCCTGGGCAGCCCCGCAGCGCCCGCGATTCGACGACGGAGACCTTCCACGATGAGCAAGCTTGCTCGGCGGGTGGGACGCAGTCCGCGGACGGAACCTTGAGCTCAGGGTGCTCCAGCTCCGGAACCTGCAGCTACTCCAGCGACCTCCACACCCGCGTTTCCAACTGCGCAACCGACGACGGCCTGCTGTCGACGGGTTCGCTCGACCTTTCCGTTCGCGGGCAGACTTCGGACTCCGAATTCTCCTTCAGCTGGACGATGAGGGGTGCAATGACCGTCTATCGCGATGGCTCCCTGATCGGCACCTGCGGCGTCAACGTCACGGGTCTCGTGAAACTGACGAACAGCGACTTCATCGTGAAGTTCAACGGCACGGTTTGCGGCAATCCCGTCGACGTATAGCCCCTCCCCGTAGGTTCGACATGGGTCTGATGTGGCACTATTGGGGGCATGGCGCCGCCCCCAGTCGTCCCCAAGCCGATGCCGCACGGCAAGTACAAGCCGTTCCTGCCGCTGCAGCTGAAGGACCGCACCTGGGCAGATAAGCGCATCGAGCAGGCGCCCCTCTGGTGCAGCGTCGACCTGCGCGACGGCAATCAGGCGCTCGTCGATCCCATGGATCCCGAGCGCAAGCGGCGGTTCTGGGACGTGCTGCTCGGGGTCGGTTTCAAGGAAATCGAGGTCGGCTTTCCGTCTGCCTCGCAGCCTGATTTCGACTTCATCCGCCAGCTCATTGAAGAGGACCTGATCCCAGGGGACGTCTGGATCCAGGTGCTGACCCAGTGCCGCAAAGAGCTCATCGAGCGGACCTTCGAGTGCCTCAGGGGCGCGCCACGCGCCATCGTCCACTTCTACAACTCGACCTCTGAGCTTCAGCGCCGCGTCGTCTTCGGTCAGGGCAAACCGGGGATCGTCAAGATCGCCACGGAAGCCGCACGCTGGTGTCGCCAACTGGAGCCCAGCGTGGCGGGTACCAGCATCCGCTATGAGTATTCGCCCGAAAGCTTCACGGGTACCGAGCCGGACTTCGCGCTCGAAGTCTGTGAAGCGGTCATCGATGCCATCGGCCCGACCACCGACAAGAAGCTGATCTTGAATCTGCCCGCCACCGTCGAAATGTACACGCCGAACGTGTACGGCGACGTGATCGAGTGGTTCCACCGCAACGTGAAAGACCGCGACAAAATCGTGCTCAGCCTGCATCCGCACAACGATCGCGGCTGTGCGGTCGCGGCGGCGGAATTCGGGCTGATGGGTGGCGCAGATCGTGTCGAGGGCACACTGTTTGGCAACGGTGAGCGCACCGGTAATGTGGACGTGATCACCCTGGCGATGAATCTCTTTTCGCAGGGCATCGATCCACGTCTGGACATCTCCGATATCGACGAGCTGCGCCGCGTGACGGAGTACTGCAATCGCCTGCCCGTCCATCCGCGGCACCCGTACGTAGGCGACCTCGTCTACACGGCGTTCTCCGGTTCGCACCAGGACGCGGTCAAGAAAGGCATGGCGGCGCTGCCACCGGACTACCACACGTGGGAAGTGCCATATCTGCCGATTGACCCGAAACACGTCGGCCGCACGTACGAGGCAATCATTCGCATCAACAGTCAGTCCGGCAAAGGCGGCGTGGCGTACATCATGAAAGCCGAGCACGGCCTGGATCTGCCGCGCCGACTCCAGATCGAGTTCTCGAAAACCATTCAGAGCATCGCCGAGGACACCGGTACCGAAATTTCGCCAGCGGAGCTATGGTCGGCGTTCAAAACCGTCTACCTGCCGGAGCGACCGGGTTTGCAGCTCCTGAACCACGAAGTAACCGAAGGCGACCGCGGTGCACAATTGAAAGCGCAGCTGGTGCTCGATGGT
>JBJMQD010000287.1:0-4724 GCA_045802855.1 Myxococcales bacterium
GGCGTACTTCCGCGCTCCGATTCCCGGGCAGACGGTCCAGGCGGTCCCCGGGGCCGGCCTCGACGTTCCGATCTGGATCCTCGGCTCGAGTCTCTACGGCGCGCGTGTCGCCGCCGCGTTCGGACTGCCGTACGCGTTCGCCTCGCACTTCGCGCCCGCGCAGCTCATGGCGGCGATCGAGGTCTATCGATCGGAGTTCCAGCCCTCGGCGCAGCTCGCGCGGCCCTACGTCATGGTCGGCGTCAACGCCATCGCGGCGGACACCGATCGCGAGGCATCGCTGCTCGCGACCTCGCTCGAGCAGGCGGTGGTGAAGCTCCGCACGGGCCGTCCGGGACGCCTGCCAAAGCCCTCTCTGGACGTGCACTGGGCGCCCCAGGAAAGAGCGATCCTCGATCACGTCCTCGCCTGCGCCGCGATCGGATCGCCTCCGACGGTGGAGCGGTGGCTGAAGGCGTTCGCCGCCCGCACCGGAGCGGACGAGCTCGTCATTGCATCCCAGATCTTCGATCACGGTGCGCGGCTGCGCTCGTACGAGATCGTCGCGCAGACGATGGAGCTCGCGGCGCAGCCGACGGCCCTGGCGAGCGGCTAGTCGCCGCTGACCGTCGCGAGCCGGCGGACGGGACTCCCGCGAGCGGGCGACGGCTGGAGCCGCGTGGGCGAGTCGCGCTTTTCGACCATTTCCGAGAGCCCGTACCGCTTCATCTTCGCGTACAGCGTGGTCTTGGCGACGCCGAGCGCCTGGGCGGCCCGCGCCACGTTGCCCGAATAGTGCTGCAGCGCCTGGGCGCAGGCCTGCCGCTCGACCTCCTCGAGGGTGTGCACGCCGTCCGTCGAAGGAGCCCGCTCGATCGGGCGCGACGGCGACTGCAAGAGGGATCGCGGCACTCGCGAGATGACGTCCTCTTCCGGAGGAAGAAGGCTCGCCTCGCTCTCGATCACGTTGCACAGCTCGCGAACGTTGCCGGGCCAGTCGTAGGCTTCCAGCGCGTCGGCGACGTCGGCGGACAGCTTGATCGGCCTGCGGCGCGCGTTCTCCGAGTGCATGCGCAGCTGGTGCTCGGCGAGGAGCAGGATGTCGCTCTTGCGCTCGCGCAGCGGCGGAATGCGCAGGTGGACGACGCGAAGGCGGTGGTACAGGTCGAGGCGGAATTTCCCCTCGGAGACGGCCTCCTCGAGGTTCCGGTGGGTGGTGGCGATGACGCGCGCCTTCACCTGCACGTCGGAGACCGAGCCGAGCCGCTGGACCACGCGCTCCTGCAGGACGCGCAAGAGCTTGCCCTGGATCTCGAGCGGCATGTCTCCGAGTTCGTCGAGGAGCAAGGTACCGCGGCCCGCCAGCTCGAACTTGCCGGCCATGCCGCCCGAGCGAGCGCCGGTGAAGGTGCCGCCCTCGTAGCCGAACAGCTCGCTCTCGACGAGCTCGCGGGGAATCGCGGTGACGTTCACGCCCAGGAACGGCGCGGAGGCGCGGCCGGAGGCGTTGTGGATTGCCTGGGCGAGCAGCTCCTTGCCGGTGCCGCTCTCGCCGGTGATGAGGACGGGAAGGTCGGAGCCGGCGGCCCTGCGCGCGGTCTCGACCACGTCGGCGAACGCAGGGTCCTCGCCGATCAGCCGATCGAAGGTGAAACGGGCCATCGACCCGACCACCCGCTTGGCAATGGTGTGCTCGGTCGCGAGATCGCGCAGGATGGCGACGACGCCGCCTTCGTAGCCGTGGCGGCGGACGACGACTTCCCCGCGAGGGAGCGGCACCACCTCGACGCCGCTCGGCGCTCCAGCCAAGGCATAGGCGAGCGCGGAGAGCCCGGGCAGATCGCGCAGCCTCCGCCCCACCGCCTCTTCGCGCTTCACGCCCATCGCGCTCGCGGCGGCCTGGTTCAGGGCGCGCACCGTCCCCGAGCGATCGGTAGCGAGGACGCCGTCTCCGATGGCGGCGAGAGTGGCCGCGTCGCGCGCGGCCGCCTCGCGCAGGGCGGCCCTCCCGCTCGCGCGCACGAGGGAGACGTTGGCGAACGAAGCGTAGACGGCGAGCTGCTCGAGGTCCCTCTCGCCGATGATCGCGCCGGGCGAATGGCACTCGACGACGAGCGCGAAGCCGCCCTCCCTGGGACCCACCGGGACCACGGCGATCGACTCCCGGCCCTCGCGCAGCGGCGAGCCGTTCGCGGAAAAGGCGTCCAGGACGCGGCGCGCGAGCGCCTCGCCGCGCAGCGACACGTCGGCGCCGCTCGCTCCCAGCGTCTCCAGCGAATCCTCGGTCGCGCGAACGAGCTGCGCGCCGGCCGCGGCCGACACCACCAGGGCGAGCCTGGGGATGGCGACGAGCAATTCCTCGTACTCGAAGATGGAGGCGAGCTCGTGCGTCGCTGCGGCGAGCTGACCCATCCGCGTGCGGTCCGCCATGGAGTGCTCCAGGGCTCCCGAGAGGTGGTCCTCGGCCTGCGAGAGCGCGGCGACCGCCCCTTCGAGCGACGAGTTGATCTCGCACTTGGAGATCTCGAGGCAGGGAGCACAGTCCCTGACGACTCCCTTGATCTCCGTCTGTCGCTCGCGCAGTCGCCGGATCGGGTTCGCGCCCGCCTCGCCAAGGTCGGAGATGCGATGCTCGAGCGCGGACCACGCCCGCCGGATCGCCTGCAGATCGGTCGGGCCGCCGACGTTCGCGAGCTGCGTCTGGGCGCGGGCGAGCCAGCGTCCGGGCGCTCCGCCGGGATCGCGGCCGGCCTGCAGCGCGCGCTCGAGGTAGGCGAGGCCCAGGTCGCGCATCGCGCCGAGCAGGGTGAGGCTGTTGATGGCCTTGTCGAGCTCGAGCGCCGACTCGCGCGGGTCGCCGCCGCGGACGAAGCGCAGCCGCGCGCGCAAGACGTCCGATCGGGCGGCGAGGATCCCGGAGCGCACCGCGCCGACGGACGAAAGCTCGCGCTCGGCGGCGTCGGGATCGGAAGCGTCGAGGGCTAGAGCGGCGCAGACCGTGGACGCGTACGCCCGCAGCGCGGCGTACTCCTCGCCGTGCGGAATCGAGCGCTGCCCTTCGGCGGCGATCTCCCGCGCCCCCTCCGGCCGGCGCTCGGCGGTCAGCGCCTGCGCCTGCAAGAGAAGGAGGAGCGCCTCGCCGGCAGGATCGCCCGAGACGGGAAGCTCTTCCTGCGCGCGGCCGAGATGGACCGCCGCCCGCGCCGCGTTGCGGCCCGTCTCCACGAACGTGAACGCCCAGGAAAGCTCGATGAGGAACTCGAGATCGCGGCGGCCCTCGGCCCGGGCGCGGATCAGCGCCACCTCGGACTCGTGGGCGTCGCCGAGCAGCGCCGCGAGGACGCCGCAGGTGACCTGATGGATCGCCTGCTCGCGATCCGGATGGCTACGAACCTGCTGCATGCGCTGCGCCAGCGGCTCCTCGCTCGCCAGCGCACCGATCAACACATCGTGCGCATTGGTGCGACAAGAACGGTCGTTCACAGGTGACGATGTAGGCAAAACGGCGAACCCCCCACGGCATTTCAGCCGAGTAGCAATTCTATACGAGGACCGCTGTCCTACCCAAGATGTAAGTTCAATTATCGAACGGGCGAGCGCTTATCGAACCGCCTGTCAGATGCAAAACGCTACTGCGGCTAAGGATCCGGCCTCCGCGGATTCCCTACCGGCGCGTACGTGTGGCTACACGAGGAGCGGGATCACCGTCTTCGCGGTCGCAAGCAGGACCGGCAGCGCGTCATGGAGAAGCCAGCCGAAGAACCCGCCCGTGGCGGCCACCTCGACGCTGCGCGACGTGAGCGCCAGACGCACATCTCCCAGCTCGGAATACAGGATCAGGTCGTCGAGCGAGAGGTCGGACAGCTTGCGGTCACCGACGAGCGCGCGCTGCCTTGCTTCGATGGTCCGGATCGCCTCCTGGAATTCAGGCTCGCCCAGCCGGTCGAGGAGCGATTTCACCGCCGTTTCGATCTCAGCGAACCCGGGGCTGGCGAGAAAAGCGCCCCAGTCGATGCTGGATGCGCCCGACGGCCGCCGCGCGGCGTCCTTCACCAGTGCGCCGAGGCGGATGAGCGTTTCGATGGTCCCGGCGGCCGTCATGCCTTCTACTCACCCTTCAGCCGGCCCGCCGCGACCTTCTGTACTTCCAGGCTCTGGATCGCGCGATCGCAGGCAGCGAGATCCTGGTTCTTGGCCTCGCCCTCGTTCTCGCTCGACGCCGCCTTGCATCTCTTCACCAGCTCGGCAGTGGCCTGCGCACTGTCCTCGGCGGCGGACCCGTAGGCGTGGACCGCGTCCTTCATGCCTCCGCAGCAGGCACTGAGCTGGGTGGCCGCGATCAGGAGAAGAAGGATCTTCATGCGGGGCGACGCTCACAGCGATCGGACGGCGCTGTCAAGGAGTCGCTTTGTTCGACCGGCCCTGTTGCTGCGTGACACGTCTCGCTCATGGCGAAGCTCGAGACGGGACTCCGGCGCACGCGCGTGCGGAGCGGCCTCGAGCAGAGCGAGATCGCGGAGCGAGCAGCCTTCAGAGCGCGCACCTTGAGCGTGCTCCAATCGTCTTTGCGGGATCTGCCCCGGGCCAAGCGGATCGCGGTCGGCGCACCGGAGGTGCCGATCGGCCGCCTATACCCGGCGCATCATCGACGCCGCCTCGAAGCCGGGAACACGTGAAGGGACGCTTGCGGAGATGGGGAAGCGCCTCGTCCGGCGCTGTACGACGATAAGTCTTCGCGGAATCAA
>JBJMQD010000024.1:0-6247 GCA_045802855.1 Myxococcales bacterium
GCTGAAGGTGGCGCTCTGGCCCGCGGCGAGGTCGGGCCCCGAGGCGCCGGTCGGGCAGGTGCCCTGCAGCCCGGGGATCGGAGCCGTCGTGAACGACATCGATCCGAGCTGGACCGAGGCCGCGCCGACCATGGTCATCGAGAGCGAGTCGGGATTGGGCCTCACGCAGCGCGCAGTGGCGCCGCCGTTGTTGACGACGGTCGCGCTCACCGCGAACACCTGCCCGCGGCTCACGGCAGCGGGGACGCTGACCTTGGATACGACGAGGAGCGCCGGATCCTGCACGGCGAGCGCCGCCGACGGTAGCGCGGCCGCGAGGAGGGGCTCCCCGCTGTTCGCGTCCGTGCCCGAGGCGGAGGCGGAGAAGACGAGGGAGCCCGCGCTCGTGCCGTTCTCGACGTAAGCGAAATCGAAGGTGGCCTTGTCGCCCGGCGCGATGACCGCAGCCGATTCGAAGGTGCTCGTCGTCGCCGACGCGCCGCCGGTCCTGGTCATGGAGAGCGGCAACGGAGAGGGCAGCACGTCGACCGCGGTCGCCCCACCCGTGTTCGTGATCTCGACGCTGACCGGGAACGTCTCCCCACGATCGATCGAGGGCGGCACGGGTACCGACACCCTGGTCACGAGGACCGACGCGGGCGCCTGCACCCCGATGCTGCGCGAATCGACGGCAACCGCGGACGTTGCCAGACCGGAGTTCGCGTCCGCGCCGAAGGCGCCGGCATGAAGGACGAGGCTGCCGGTACCGCGGCCGTTTTCGACGAAGGTGAAGGTGAAGCTCGCGTTTCCGCCCGCCGGGATGTCCTGGCCGCCCGCGGAAGGGCTCGCCGTCGCGGAGGCCTCGCCAACGGCGATGACCTGCGGCGGATCAGGGCTCACGACGACGCCGCGGGCCGTCGCCCCGCCCGTATTGGCGACGACCAGCGTGGCGCTGAAGGACTGGCCCCGGCTCACGGTGGCGGGCACCGAAAATCTAATGACCTCGAGCACGGCCGCGCGCTGGACCTGCATCGACACGGTCTGCGTCGCGCTGACGGCGTGGCCGTCATTCACGTCGGCGCCTGACGCGGTCAGCGTGCAATTCACGGTGCCCGCGGAGACCGCCGCGAACGTCCACGCAAAGGTCTGGGTCTGATGACCGCCGACCGGCGCGGGGTTGGGCGTGGCGGACTGCGACAGGAGGTCGGCCGGGGTGCACGCGATGGTGGCGGAAACGGTGCCGGCAGCCGCGTCGCCCAGGTCGGAGACTTCGATCGATACCGGGAACGACTGCCCGGTGCTCACCCGGACAGGCGCGCTCGCCCGCGCCGTGATCTGCGCCGGCGTCTGCACCGTGATCGTGGGCTGGAAGGGCGGCGCGGTCGACACCGCGGCGCCGCTGTTCGCATCGGAGCCGCGCGCCTGCAAGGCGAGCGTCGTGCTGCCAGCGGACACCGCGGAGAGCTGCCAGCGGAAGATGCGAGTCTCGTGACCGGGAATGTCCTGCGCGCCCGTGCTGGAGAGAACGGCGATGGCGGAGCCGCCGATGGTCAGCGAAGGCACGACCGCGGCCGCGAGGGAGTCTCCGCTGTTCGTGACATCGAGCTCCAGCCAGGCCTGATCACCCACCGAAAGCGAAGCCGGGGCGCTGACGGTCGAAGAGAGCGAGGCCGGCGTCAGGATCTGGATCTGCCGCCACGAGGCGGAAACCGCGACCGGGGCAAAGGTCAAAGCATCGATGCCCGTGCCCGAGCAGCCGAGGACGAGGTCGCCGGGCGCAGCCGCCAGATAGGTCCATGCGAACGTGCGCGTCTGACCGGCCGGGATCGCCTGCGTGAACGGCGCGCTGCCGACATCGTCGACCCTGCCGGTTCCGTCGGCCTGCGGGTCCACCATCGAGACGGCGTTCGCATCGACGTCGCCGTCGTTCGTCACCTCGACGGCGAGGGTGAACTGCTTGCCGACGGTCATGGTTGCCGGCAGCGGATGCGGAGTCGCCCGGAGCGCGGCGGGGGCGAAGACGGTGGAACCGCCTGCGCCTTGCGCGGTGACGGGGTCTCCGGTGAACGCATCGGCGCCCGTGGCGGCGGCGGTGAATGTCGCGGGCCCGCGGGCGCTTGAGGACGCCACGAAGACGAGCGTCGTGCTCTGTCCCGCGTCGATCGTCAGATCGGAATCGAGCGGAGCGACGGAGATTCCGGCTCCGGAAAGAGAAGGCCGGACGTGGCTCGCCGCCGTGCCGCCGGTATTCGCGATGGTGACGCTCACCTGGAATTGCTGCGAGAGCGCTACCTGCCGGGGCGGAGCGACGGTGACGGCGAGCGCGGCGGCGGGAGCGGGCGTCGCGCGGAAGGCGGCCGGAAGCACGCCGCGTCCCGTCGGTCCGTCGAGGACGAGATCGAGCGGATCTCCGGACAAGCCCGCCGGCACGGTGGCCGCGAGGGTGTGGTTGTC
The DNA here is from genome assembly GCA_045802855.1 of Myxococcales bacterium. GTDB lineage: Bacteria > Myxococcota > Myxococcia > Myxococcales > 40CM-4-68-19 > VBKO01. The sequence goes on from JBJMQD010000024.1 coordinate 2,434, forward strand.
GACCCAGCGGACGTCCGTGAGCGGGACGCCGCCGAGCGCGGCGTGGAACGAAGCATCGAGGCCGGTGCCGCGGGCGAGGTTCCGCTCGCCGACCAGGTTGAAGTGATCGCCGCGGATCTCGATTGCCACCGGCTGCGTGGTGTGCGCGATGGACGGCACCACGGCGGACGGCGCCGGCGTTTCGAGGTCCGTCGATCGGCCGCAAGCCGCGAGAGCGACCGCCGCGATGGCCAGGTAGCGCTTAGAGCATCTCAAAGCGATATCCCGCTGCGAGGGAGAAAATGCGCAAAGGTCCCGACACGACGCCGCTCAGCGCCGGGTCGGCGAAGAATCCGAACCGCGCCTCGAGGAACGGCACGCCGCCCCACATCGCCCGCTCCGCTCCGGCCGCAACCTGGGCGCCGAGGACGGTGACGGTGTCGTAGGAGGTGGGCTGCCCGCTGACGGTGAATTGGCTCCAGAGATGGGTCAGCGCCGGTCCGCCGGAGAGGAAGAGGCGGGTGCGCTCCGCCACGTCGAGCCGCATTCCGATCGAGGTTGCGAGCGTGAGGAATTCCGTCCGCGAGTGGGTCGCGACGGGCCGCGCGCTGTCGACGGCGAAGGAGGCGTCCTCCCGGGAGAACCAGTACGAGAGATCGCCCGAGAAGAAGAGCTTCGGTCCGAGGCGGTCGCTCCGATACGCGACCTCGACGCCGACGAGCGGCGAGCTCAAGTCGGCGAGGTTCGTGATCGCGCCCATCCTGGGGCTCACCGCCAGCGCGGGAAGCTGCGGCAAGAGCGGGACGCGGGCGCGGGCCTGCGCCCTGCCGGCGTCGATGGTGACGAGCGCGTCGCCCGCGAGGCGCGAGGCGCGCGGCACATAGATCGCTTCGTACTCGCCGTGGCCGACGGGAACGACGCGGTTCACCGACCCGCGGTCCGCGCTGGCGCTCGGCTCGAGCGTCGAGACGGGGTTGCCGTACCTGTCCGCGACCGAGAAGCGGACGCGCGCCTCGCTCACGCCGTCGGCGCGGGTGGGCGGCACCGATCGGGCCCGGGCGGCGACCGGATCGCCGGGAACGAGCGCGACCTTCGCTTTGCCGGCGAGCTGGCCGCTCGACGGCGAGACGGCATCGATCTCCAGCGAATCGCGCCCGCCGAATTCCGCTGGAACCGCGACGCGCAGCGACCACACGCCGCCGCCCGACGTGCGCGCCTCGACCGTTCCGGGGCGGGCGACGAACCGGAGCGGCTCGATCGACGGATTGCCGGCCGCGTCGAAGGCGCGGGCGGTGAAACCGATCCCCTGTTCGCCTGCGCGAACGGACGAGCGGTCCGCCGCGAGATCGACCCGCGCCGCGGATCCTGCCACGACGGCGAGATCGGAAGCCGCGTCGAGATCCGCGCCTCCGGCAAGGGCGACGACGCGAGCCCGGCCCGCGGAACCGGCAGGCAACGTCCAGCGGGCCTTCCAGATGCCCGGACCCAGAGGCTCCACTTCGCCGATCGATCCCTGCGTGGATCGCAACTGGAACGAAGGCGAGCGGCCCGGCGAGCCGGCGGGATCGACTTCGAAGACGAAGACGTCGGTGCGGGTCTGCCGGTCGGCGAGGACCGACTCGGCGCCGAGGACGACCTGCACGCGGCGCTGGGGCGGGATATGCAGATCGATGTCCCGGGTCCCGTGACGCGCGGCCGCGATTCCCGGCGGGACGACCACCGGGACGAGCGCGGTGCCCGTCTCGTCGGCCTTCGCCGGACCGAAAGTGCGGTCGCCGATCGAGACCTCGATGGAGGCGCGAGGCCGGGTCGTCACCACCGCGTCGCCCTGTCCCCAGAGCGGCAGCGCGACGAACGCCGCCTCGGGACCTTCGCGCCTCTGCGCCACGGCCGCAACGATGGCGACCAGCGGGATGCTCTCGTCGGGCGGCGTGTACGTCGCGGCGTACGTGCCGTCGGCCTGCGCCGCCGGCGCGCCGATCGACCCCGCGTTCGTGGAAAGGCGCAGGCCCGTCGCCCCTTCCGGGAGCTGCACGATCACGCGGGCCTCCTTCCCCTCTCCGAGCTGGAGGTGGGCAGGGTCGGCGGCGATGTGCAGGGCGAGCGCGAGGAGCGCGATCATCAAGGCGACGCGCTCCTCTTCCAGCGGATGGCGAGATCCTTGATCCGGGCCGGGTCCGCGACACAGGGCACTTCGCGTGCCTTCCTGCGGCCGCTCGCGTCGCGGGTCTCGACCGTGACGAGACGCTTTCCCGGCGAGCGCGGGACGCGGATCGAGAACCGCCCCCGCTCGTCGAGATCGACCGGCTGTCCGTCGACCAGCACTTCCGCGCCCGGAGGAGCGCTGCCCTCCACGTCGGCGCAGAACGTGGCGCCGGCCGCGGCGGCATTCGCCACCTTGAGGAGCAGCTGGGTCGGGATCGGCGTGGTCGGCCGGGGCGCTTCGCCCGCGCGCGCAAAGGCCTGTTCGCCGGTCGCGACGTGGATGGTCTGGTCCTTGGATTTCAGGTCGACCGAGCCGCTCTCGGTCGCGATGGCGAGCGAGGTCCCGGTGGAGAGGACGCTGAAGCGCGCTTCGCGGGCTTCGGCGACGGCACCGTTCTCCTCGTTCTCGATGCGCAGGACGCGCTGCCCGTCGGGCTTGTAGTCGACGAAGACGTTACCGCGCACCTGGAAGCGGTGGACCTGCTCGGTCAGCTCGCGGACGGTGAGCTGCGATCCTTCGGTCACCGTGAGGCGGCTGTTCTCGCCGATGCGCAGCGCGGTCCGGGCGCCGCGGGAAGTACGCAGCGAGTCGTCCGCGCGAAGGTGATCGCCGACCGACACGTCGATCCAGCGGGTGGCTACATTGCGCTCGACGTGGCCGCTGACCGACTCGACAACCGCCTCGGCGACGACGGGCGCAGGAGCGGGAGCAGGCGCCGGCTGGGCGCGCGGCGCGGCAGTCTCGACGGGCGGCTCGTAGATGGTGCGCAGGAAGACCCAGCGCGCCCCGGCGAAGCCCACGAGAAGGAGCAGGACCACGAGGAGGACCCGCGACGTCTGCTTGCGAGCCTTGCTCATGCCTGCACCTTGGGAACGGAAATGGCGAACTCCGTCCGCGCCCAGGCGACGCGAGAGCAATCGCCGTTCTCGACGAGCCGGACGTGGCCGCCGCAGCGGTGCATCAGCGACTGCGCGATGTAGAGGCCGAGCCCGTTCCCGTAATCCTTGGTGGTGAAGCGAGGCTCGAAGACGAGATCGCGATGGGCGGCTTCGATGCCCGACCCGTCGTCGCTCACGCGGACTTGGACTTCCCGCTCGCTCTCGAGGACGCGGACGAGCACCTTCCCGCCGCTGTGCTCGGCCTCGTCGAGGGCGTTCGCGACCACGTTCGAAGTGGCGTGGAAGAGCGCCTGGGCGATGCCGTAACCCATCGCCTCGACCTTCTGGTCGTAGATGAAGCGCTCGCCCAGGGGACGCACGCGGTGGCCGAACAGGTCGAGGGCGCGCGAGACGACCGGTCCGACCGCGAAGGATGCTGCGTTCATCAGCGGCGAGGCGAACAGGTCCTGCCACGTCCGGAGGAGCTCTTCGAGGCGCGCGACCTGATCCGTGACCAGACGGAAGTCGTCGAGCGAGGTGAGCTGCGAGCCGAGCGTCCGCGAGAGGAGGACGAGCCCCGCTTTGATGCCGAGCAGGGGATGTCGCATCTCGTGCAAGAGCTCCGCCTCGAGGAGCGGATCGTCGTTGATCGGGGCGGGCCCGCCCGTGAGGTTCGTCGTCTTCACGTCAGCACAGGTGGGCCGCGGCGGCCGCGGCGGGGAGAAGGACGGTGAAGATCGAGCCCTTGCCG
>JBJMQD010000319.1:0-10941 GCA_045802855.1 Myxococcales bacterium
CCACCGAAGATGGCGGCGGCCTGGCGGTTCGCGTAGGTGACCTTTCCATTCGGGGCCTGCGCGATCATCACACCGACGGGCATCTGGTCGAGGATGGCGCGGAGAGGCGGCGGTTCGATACCGCCGTCGGCTTGGAAAGCACTGGACGAACGCGCGTCGTTGCGGTCGGTGGAGTCGGCGCCCGCTACGTCGGTGTCCGGAGCGGTCGGCATCGATGCATGAGGTTGCCTTCGGAGCGGTCCGGCCCGCAACCAAATTTACGTCTGGCGTCCGGCGCCGGAACGGCATCGTCTAGAACCGGACGGGTGATCCGGGCCCGTCGCGCAAAGCGACAGTGTCGCGAGGGCGCGGCGAGGCTCAGCGGTTCAGCGTTCTCGAGCGCTGCAGCTTGGTTCGGAGAGCCAGCCCCGTTTCGGTGAGCCGCACCGCAAACTGCGCAGGGCCGGCCGGTACCTCGCGAAGTTCGACATAGCCCTCGGACATGAGCCGTGCGGCGGCCTGCGCCCTCGTGGCATTCGTGGTGACAACGGCGTACTCGCCATGAGGAGGTGTAGCCACGCGCAGGACCTCTGCGAGTGCGATTGCGTCGCGAATCATGGGTGTAACATTACACGTCTGTAAGGCCGCGCAGGAACTCCGACTTAGGCGCCTGAGGTAGGAGTCCCGCGGCAGCGAAGGAGAGAAGGCTCCCGCCGGTCCGCGAGCCGCGAGCACGAACCCGCGACATCGCTGAGGGGTCGCTCTCGCAGTCAGAGGATCGCGCTGGTTCGCTTCAGGTCCGTCACGTTCCGCGATCCGTCCGTCGGTGGACCATGGCGGACGGGGACGACCAAAGGATTCTCTCCTCGGCCCGTCTCGTCCGTAACCGGCTTGGTGAGGTCCTTCACGAGCGCCTGGAAGTCCTTGCCGGACATCCCCGCACGGTTATGCGCAAACCAGCGAGCAGCATCGGCGGGCCCCTCGGCGAGGCAGTGATGGTAGAGCGTGTCGCCGTAGCGGCGAACTCCGAATTCCTGCATTGGTTTCCTCGAAAGACATCACGTCGCGGACAATCCTGGATGCGAGCCGCCCGGCGTGTTCGACGAGCTCGTTTCGGCCTTCCGATCGGCGGCCTGCCTGAGAGCATAGTCATCGTACGGTCTCGGGGCTCTAATCCCGGGCGCTTGGATGCCCGGTTGCTACACGATCGTCCCAGCGTTCTACCGCCACCATTCGTCGAGCGGCGGCGGCGACGAGGGCTCTACCCACTCGCCCGGTCGCGGGACGACGATCGCCACGCCGCGTGCCGCCGCGGCGGCGACCGCCTCCTCGGGAGGCGCATTCCAGGCATGGAACGCCAGATTGAAAGTGCCCCAGTGTACCGGGAGCAGGAGCCGCCCACCGAGATCCTGGTGCGCGCGGACCGCCTCTTCCGGCGACATGTGGATGTCCTGCCAGGTCCAATCGCAGGCGCCGATCTTGATGAGCGTGAGATCGAACGGGCCGTGCGCCGCTCCTGTCGCCTTGAAGCCATCGAAGTATCCGCTGTCGCCGCTGAAGAACACGCGATGGCGCGGACCCTTCACGACCCACGACGTCCAGAGCGTGCGGTCGCGTCGGAGCGGATTGCGCCCCGAGTAGTGGCGGGCGGGTGTGGCGACGAGCTCGAGGTTCCCGATCCGGACGGATTCTCCCCAGTCGAGCTCGGCGATCTGCGCCGGTGGGATCGACCAGGCCTCGAGGTGGGCGCCGATGCCGAGCGGCACGGCGAAGCGGGATCCGCGTGCGGCGAGGGCGCGCACCGTCGCCATGTCGAGATGATCGAAGTGGTCGTGGGAGATGATGACCACGTCGATGGGCGGCAGCGCCTCGAGAGGGAGCGGCGGTGGGTGGAAGCGTTTCGGGCCCACCAGCGTGGAAGGTGAGGCGCGTTCGCTCCAGATCGGGTCGGTGAGGAGCCGGTGCCCGTCGATCTCGACCAGGGTCGAGGCATGGCCGATCCATGTGGCGCGCAGGCCGGAGAGTGGCAAAAGGCGGTAGTCCGCCGCGCTGCGAGGCACGACCGGCACCGGGCGAGGCGGCACGCGCTGTTCCTTGCCCAGAAATTGGTGCCGGATCATCTCCCAGGTCGTCCCGGGAACCAGCATCCTGGTCGGGACCGGGTTGACGAACTTCTTGCCGTCGAAGTGCGGCGATTGGCGAGCCCGCTCGAGGCGGGCGCCCTCGAGCTTGCCTCCGAAGCTCGCGAACCAGTGGGTCGAAGCGGCAGCCACGACGAGGGCTCCCAGCAAAAGGGCCACAAGAGCGATGGGCCAGCGCCGGCGGTATGGTCTCGGCACGTACGTCGTCAACTACCATTGGAGATGGCCGATGGCTCGGATCGTCGGATGGATCGCGATCGCTACCTTGCTGGTGATCGCGGCCCTTCACGTCTACTGGGCGGCGGGCGGCATCCGCGGCGCTACCGCGGCGGTTCCGGCGCGAGAGGGACAACCGCTCTTCCGTCCCACCAGGGCGGCCACCTTGCTCGTAGCGCTGCTGCTCGTCCTCGGTGCCGCGACGCTCGCGGCCCGCCTCGGTCTGTTGGGACCGGCGGGACCGGATTGGGCAGCTCGAGCCGGTGCCTGGACGCTCGCCGCCGTCTTTCTAGCGAGGGCGATCGGGGACTTCCGCTGGATCGGGTTCTTCAAGCGTCACACCGGGACTCCGTTCGCTGCTCTGGATTCCGCCTTGTACTCGCCGCTATGCCTCGGGATCGCTGCCGCGTGCGCGTTGGTAGCTATCGGCGGGCCCGGGGAGTAACAGCCCTACTCCTCGCGGCTGCGCAAGCCGAGTTGATCGAGCTTTCGCAACAGGTTCGATCGGGAGGTTCCGAGCTCCGCGAGGATCGCTCGCCGATTGCCGTGGTGGCGATCGAAAGCCGCCCGGATGGCGATCCCTTCCAACTCCTCCAGGGTGCGGCCGCGCAGGTCGACGAGGTCGCGGCTGTCTTCCACGGCTTGCTCGGGCACCGGGCGGGGCGACTCTTGCGCGGGTCCGAAGCGCAGCGCCCCCGCCCGGATGACCGGCGAATCGCTGAGCACCACCGCGAGTTGCACGACGTGGCGCAGCTCGCGCGCGTTGCCGGGCCAGCGGTGCGCCGCGAGCGCCGCGCGGGCGTCGGCGGAGAAGGAGCGCCGGATGCCGTCACCTTCCAGCGCGAGGAAATGCTCCGCGAGCGGAAGGACGTCGCCGGGGCGCTCGCGCAGTGGCGGAAGCCGCACGGTAAGGCCGCCCAGCCGGTAGTACAGGTCCTCGCGAAAGGCGCCGCGGCGCACTTCGGCGCGAAGGTCGCGGTGGGTGGCGCAGACGACGCGCACGTCGATCCGGCGCGGCCGGGGCGCGCCGACCGGCTTCACCTCCCCGGACTCGAGCGCACGCAGGAGCTTTACTTGAAGGGAAAGCGGCAGGTCGCCAATCTCGTCGAGGAAGATGGTGCCGCCTTCGGCCGCTCCGAAGGCGCCGATGGAGCTCTGTACGGCGCCGGTGAAAGCTCCACGCTCGTGGCCGAAGAGCTCCGCCTCGGCGACCTCGACTGCGATGGCCCCGCAGTTGACCGGCACGAACGGTCCCGTCGAGCGCGAAGAGAGCTCGTGGACCGCCCGGGCCGCGACCTCCTTCCCCGAGCCGCTCTCGCCGAGGATGATGACGGGCACGCGGGAGGGCGCCGCCCGCTTGAGCAGATCCAGCGCGGCGCAGAGCGCCGGATCGCGGGTGACGACTCCGGGCACGAGGATCGGTCCGCCTTCGTACTGTCGCTCGACGCGAAGTACCTGCTCGCCTACCCGCACGAGCGATCCCGGCCCGATCTCCGCCTCCGACACGCGGGCGCCGTCGACGACCGTGCCGTTCGTGGACCCGAGGTCCTGGATCCAGAGACGCCCATCGCGCCCGTGCAGCCGGCAGTGATGCTGGGAGACGAACCTGTCCTCGAGGTGGACGTCGTTCCCGGGATGCGCGCCGAGCGAGACCAGATTGCCGTCCAGCCGCAGGCGGCGCTGCGCGCCGTCGGACCCCTGCCAGCGTAGCTCCAGCGGTTCCGCCGCGGGAGGATCCGCGACCACCGCGGTCACGCGCTGCGCGGGTTCGACGAGGTGCAAAGGTCTTGGTTCGGGGATCGCTTCTGCCATGGCAGCCTCCAGGTCCATCCCCTGAAGACGGCTCTCGCGAGAGTTTTGCTTCACGCGATCCGGACGATTGACGACGACCTCCGGGCGGCGGATCGGTAGCGCCGTCATCTTCCGGTAACGATGTCCTCGATCTCCTCAATTCAGCGCGGAAAGGCCGCGATCACGCCGCCGTCGACCGGCAGCGTGGCGCCCGTGGTCGGCGTCTGATTCGAGGCGAAGAACACCACCGCGCGCCCGACGTGCGCGCCGGTCACCTCGGCGTGGAGCAGGTTCCGCTCCCGGTAGAACTCCTGCAGCTTCTCGGGCGGGAGCCCGCGCGAGCGAGCGCGCTCGGGACCGATGTCGCGCCAGAGCCCCGAGGGAGTGTCTCCCTCCGCGAACACCGCGTCGGCGTTGATCATGTTCACGCGCACACCGAGCGGCGCAAGCTCGATCGCCGCGACCTTTCCCAGCTGGTGACCCGCTGCCTTGGACGCGCTGTAGGCGCCGAAGTCCGCTCCCGGAGCGAAGACGTTCTTCGACGCATTCACGATCACGTTCCCGCCCGTGCTCTGCGCGCGCAGGATCCGCGCCGCGGCCCGTATCGTCAGAAAGTACCCCACGAGGTTCACGTCCATCACCTTGCGGAACCGTTCGGCAGAGGTCGCCTCGAGCGCGCTGACGTGCGCGATGCCCGCGTTCGCGACCACCACGTCGACTCCGCCGAAGCGGCGGCAGGCCTCGTCGAACGCGGAGTCGACCGATGCCTCGTCGGCGACGTCCATGCGCACCGCCTCGCAAGCGCTCGCGCCCGCGATCGGCGAGAGCTTGCCTCGCGCACGCTCCAGCGCTGCCTCGTCGATGTCGGCCATCACCACGTGCGCGCCCGCGCGCAAGAGCTCGGTGCAGATGCCGACGCCGATGGCGCCGGCGGCACCCGTGACCAGCGCCACCTGCCTCGCGAGCGGCTTCTCGGCTTCCTTCCCGAGCTTGGCCTGCTCGAGGCTCCAGTATTCCATGTCGAAGAGATCGGAATCGTCGAGCGGCTCGTACCGCCCGAGCGATTCCGACATCGACTTGATGCGCAACGTGTGCTCGGAGATGTCCGCCGCGATGGCCGCGTCCTTGCGCGTCTTGCCGGCGGAGACGATTCCGACTCCGGGGATGAGGAAGACGCGAGGGTCGGGATCGAGCTTGGTCCGGGAGACGTTCTTCGCCCGGACCTGCTCCGCGAAATACGCGTCGTACGCTGCGCGGTAGGCGTCGATCGCCTTGGCAAGCTGTCCGCGTAGCGCCTGCGGATCGTCGAGTGCAGGCTCTTTGAGGTAGAGCGGCTTCGGCTTCGTCCGGATCACGTGATCTGGCGTCAGCGGGCCGCGCGACGCGAGCAAAGCGCACTCCGGCGCGGCGACGAGCGCGAGGGTCTCCTCGGTTGCGCGATGCTCGAGAACGACCCGGCGGAACTGATCAGGCGCGGGGCCGGGCGAAGCGAGCAGGCCGCGCAGGATCGGACCCACGCGCGCGGCGCGGGAAGTGGCCGTCGCGACGGTGGCGGACCCGCGTGGGGCGCCGGCCGGCCGGCTGCGCTTGCGCAGGAAGGCCTCGGCCCGATCGACGAGCTCGATGGTCCGCTCGTAGCTCTCGCGCGCCGTCGGCGCGAAGGTGAAAAGGCCATGCTTGAGGAGCACCATTCCGTGCGCGCCCGGCATTCCTTCGAACATCTCGGCGGCGAGCTTCGCCAGCCGGAAGCCAGGCATGACGTACGGGACCACGATCAGGTCGTCGCCCAGCGCCTCGCGAACCAGCGCCGCGCCGTCCGGCTGGTTGGTCAGAGCGAGGATGGCATCGGCGTGGGTGTGGTCGACGAACGGATGCGGAAGGAAGGCGTGCAAGAGCGTCTCGACCGACGGATTCGGGGCGCTCGCGTCGAAGAGGTGGGTGCGGAACTGGTTGACCATCTCCTCGTCGGAGAGCGCATCGAGCTTGCGCAGGCGCCGCAGCCAGGCGAGGTCCAGGGCCGGAAACCCGGGGGGCTCGATGGAATCGAGATCCCAGCCGCTTCCCTTCACGCACAGCGCCTCGACCTCCTCTCCGAGCAGGTTGCGCCTCACGATCTTGACAGATGTGTTGCCGCCGCCGTGCAGGACGAGGTCCGCATCGCTGCCGATGAGGCGCGAGGTGTAGACGCGCAGCGCGAGCGGCTCTCCAGAGCGCGCGGCGTAGTGATCGATGGCCTTCTGCGCTTCGGCGTCGGACCAGCGGCTCTCCATGCAAGGAGACTACAATGCATCCCCGGTCACGAGCAGCGCCCCTTCTGGCAGGTCACTCTCGTGGAGGGAGGGCTGCGCGGTTGCACTTCGCAGGGTCAGGATCCAGACCGTGATTCCCATCGACCCGAACCGCGCGTTCGTCGTGTCCGCAGTCCTGCTCGCCGCGCTTTTCCGCGTCGGTGCGGGCGCGTTGCTGAGTGCGCGCGCCTGCCTCGTTCCTGCGGCGCTCGTGACGTCGCTGCCTGCCGGTAGCGACGTGCTCGTCGTCACCCCCGGGCCGGACTGGCGGGCGATCGCCGCGCTCGCGGCGGCGCCTCCGCCGAGCCCCCCGCCGGATGGAATGAGCCGATGAAAGAAGGAACTGGACGCTCTGGATGCGCAAACCGCATGGCGAGCAGCGACCCTCGGCGACGGGAGCGAACGCGCCGTGATGCCTACTGCTGGTGAATTTCGATCCGGAGAATTGACCCCGACCTCCGGGCGGCGCATCGGTACCGCGGTTATCTTTCGTCAACGATGCCCTCGATCGTCCTCATCCTCCCCGAGAGCAGCTACCGAGCGGACGATTTCCTGTCCGCCGCCGCTCGCCTCGGCCTCCGGGTAATCACCGCGTCCGACCGCTGCCACGTCCTCGCCGAGGAATGGACCGAAGGTTCGCTGCCCCTCGATTTCACCAAACCGGAATCGGCCGCGCGAAAGCTCGCCGAAGAAGTGAAGGCGGAAGCTCCGGTCGCGGTCCTCGGGACGGACGATCGAACCGCTGTCATCGCCGCCCTCGCCGCGAGCGAGCTTGGCCTGCCGCACAATCCGCCCGCCGCTGTCGAGGCCGCGCGGAACAAGGCGCAGGCGCGCGAGCGGCTTCGCGCCGCCGGACTGCCCGTCCCCTGGTTCGAGGTGGTGAAGCGCGACCTGCCGCGCGCGGAGCTCGACTGTCTCGCGGTGCGCGTCCCGTACCCGTGCGTCGTGAAGGCGCTGTCGCTTTCGGCGAGCCGCGGAGTCATCCGCGCGGATGACAGTGCGGGGTTCCACGTGGCGTTCACGCGGGTGGCGGACCTCCTTCGCTCGCCGCAGATCGGCGCAAGGCGCGATCCCGAAACCGCCCGGATCCTCGTCGAGCAGTTCCTGCCGGGACCGGAAGTTGCCATCGAGGGCCTGCTCACCGCTGGCAACCTCTCCGTCCTCGCGTTCTTCGACAAGCCGGACCCGCTCGACGGCCCCTACTTCGAAGAGACCTTGTACGTGACGCCCTCCCGCCATCCGGAGCCGCTGCAATCTGCCTGCGCGGCCGCGGTACAGGAGGCGACCCGCGCCCTCGGGCTCGTGCACGGCCCTGTGCACGCGGAGCTGAGGCTCACTCCCGACGGTCCCCGGATCCTGGAGGTGGCCGCTCGCTCCATCGGCGGACTGTGCGGGAGGACGCTCCGTTTCGGGGTCGGCATCGCGCTCGAAGAGCTTCTGCTCCGCCACGCGATCGATCCCGCCTCGCCTCTCCCGACTGACCGCGAACGTCGCGCAGCGGGCGTCCTCATGCTGCCGATCCGCCGGGGCGGCGTGCTGCAGGAAGTCCGCGGAATCGAGTCGGCGAAGAGCGTTCCCGGAATCGAAGAGGTCGTGATGACGGCGCACCTGGACGAGGAGATCGTTCCGCTTCCGGAAGGGTCGAGCTATCTCGGTTTCGCCTTCGCGCGGGGCGACTCGCCGGCGCAGGTGGAGGCGGCGCTCCGCGAGGCGGGGTCGAGGATCGAGATGGTGGTCGCGCCGAAGCTGCGGGTCACTCGCGGCTGACAAGCTGCCCGCCGCGCCGCTCCGTGGCTACCTGAGACTCGTGGAAGAACCTCTCATCGAGTCTCCGCTCGACGGCGAGCATTCTGCCGAGCCCTTGCACGAGCCCAATGTGCGGGCCGAATCGCGCAAGGCGAGGATCACCTTCGGCGTGCTCGTCCTGGTCGCCTCCGCGCTCTTCGTCCTCGTGATCTGGCCCTTCCGGGCGCCGCTCTTCCTCGCGGTGGTGCTCGCCGCCGTGTTCCAGCGGCCGTTCGAGCGCACGTCCGCTTTCTTGCGAGGGAGGCGCAAGCTCGCGTCGGCGGTCCTGACCTTGGGCGTGTTCTTCGCCATCGTCCTGCCGTTCGCGAGCATCGCCGCCTTCGCGGTGCGCGAGTCGCTCGTCGGTCTCGACTACCTCCGCAGCGAGCTCGGCGTAACCAACGTCACCGACCTCAAGTCCGGGCAGCTTCCTCCGCGCGCCGAGGCCGCCATCAACCGCACCCTGGGCGTCGTGCACCTCAACCGCGCGCAGGTGCAGGAAGGGATCACCCGGGTCAGCGAGGAGATCCGCACGGCGGCGCCGGAACTCCTGGCGAGCTCCGGCCGGGCCGCCTTCCACACCGTGGTGATGCTGATCGCGCTCTACTTCCTGCTTCTCGAAGGGGCGGGGCTCATCGAGTGGCTGGGGACGGTGTCGCCCCTGCAGGCGCGTCAGACCCGCGAGCTCCTGACGGAGTTCCGCAAGGTCTCGAACGCGTCGGTGGTGGGGTCCGTCGTCTCGGCGCTCGCGCAGGGGATCCTGACCGCGATAGGCTTCGCGATCACTGGCGTCCCGCACGCGCTCTTCTTCGGGCTCCTCACCGCCATCGCCTCTTTCGTGCCGGTGGTAGGGACGGCGATCGTCTGGGTGCCGGCGGTCCTCTTGCTCGGAGCGACCGGCCACATGACGGCCGCCATCGTGCTCGCCGCCTGGTGCCTCGTCTTCGTCATCGGCGGGGAGCACGTCGGAAAACCGCTGCTCCTGCGTGGCCAGGTGGAGATGCACACCGGGCTCGTCTTCCTCTCGCTGCTCGGGGGCCTGGAGGTGTTCGGTCTCCTCGGCATCATCATCGGACCGCTCATCGTCTCCTTCTTCCTCGCGCTCATGCGCATGTACCGGCGGGACTTCCAGCGGGTCGTCGAGGTGCATTAGAAGGAAAGCCGTGTCCGACGCCATCGAGCGCGACTACGTCCTGCGGATCATCCGGCAGCTGGCGCTCTTCATCGCCAGGCTGATGAAGCTGAAGGACGAGGGCGACCTCGAGTCGGCGCAGGAGCTGCTCCTCTCGGCGTACGGCGACATGTTCGGGATCGATCGCCGCTTCGTCGGGTACATGCGTCCGGACCAGCTCGCCGGGGTGCTCGGGCGCGAGCGGACGGCGCTGTTCGCCGAGTTGATGGCGGAGGAGGCCGACCTGCGGGCGATGCGCGGCGATGCGCAGACCGCGGCGCTGGTGGCGCAGCAGGCTTTGGCGCTGCTCGATGCCGCGAAGTCGGGCGACGAGAGGTTGCGGACGCGGCTCCAGGAATCGGCTCGCGGGGGCATCGTCGGCTGAGATCCGGTTTTGCGCTAAGCTCCGCCGCGGGAGGACCCGCCATGAAGCGCAACCGGAATGCCCTGATCTGGATCGGGTTCGCGATCCTCCTCGCGGGGCTCTTCAGCTATCCGTTCCTCTTCGGGGTTCCGGCGCTGCGCGATTTTCCCTGGGTGAGCGTCGTCGCGATCCTCGTCGCGGTGCCGCTTCTCTGGATCGGTCTCGCTCGTGCCTTCTGCGAGCCGCAGCGTTACCGGGGCCGCGTCGCAGGCACCATCCTCGCTGTCCTCGCGGTGGGGCTGGTCGGGTTTTTCGTTCACGCTACGTTCGTGGGGGCCCGGCGGGTTCCGGCGTCGAAGGGCGCGCCGCAGGTGGGATCGAGGGCGCCCGACTTCACGCTCCCCGATCAGGACGGAAACCCCGTTACGCTATCGAAAGTGCTTCTGGAAGCGAAACCGCGAGCGGTGGTGCTCGTCTTCTACCGCGGATTCTGGTGACCGCTCTGCAACTCCGAGTTTCGGAGTTTCGAAGACCGGATTTCCGAGTTCGAGTCCCGCGGCGTCCGCGTGTACGCGATCAGCGTCGATCCCCCGGAGGCGAGCAAGAAGCTCCGCGCGGAGAAGGGCTATACCTTCTCGTTTCTGGCCGACCCGAAGGCGGAGGTGATCCGCCGCTACGACGTGCTCCATCCGGGCGCGGGTCCGGGCGAGGGCGACATCGCCCGGCCGGCGGAGTTCGTCATCGACACAGGAGGCGTCGTCCGCTGGGTGAACCTGACCGAGTCGATCCTCGTCCGCGCGAGGCCGGGGCAGGTTCTGGCCGCGGTCGACGCGATGGGCGCCGTCGCGCACGGCCGCTGAGCGGCGACTCCGCTCAGCGCAGGCGCACCGCCAGCGCGGCAGTGAATCGGTGCTCGTCCTTTGCGTCAGCCGCCGCGTCGCTCGTGGTGTGGACGAATCGATACGAAGCAAGCGCGCGTAAGCGCGGCGTGAACCACCACGACGTGTCGGCCAGTGGCGACAGGCGCGTATACACGCGCTCCTCGTTGAAATGGATTTGGCCCCGCTCGAAGGAAAAGCTCCCGCCGAGTTGGAATCGCGGCGTGTAATAGAAATTGAATCCGGCGGCGGCGCGGGCGCCCGACGGCAGGGTGCTGGCATCGATAAAGAGCAAAAGACCGTTCCACGCTGGCCGCGGCGGCGATGG
>JBJMQD010000032.1:0-25845 GCA_045802855.1 Myxococcales bacterium
GGCCGAGCGAGAAGGAAGTCCGCGAGGCGCTCGACAAACACCTGTGCCGCTGCGGGTCGCACAACCGCGTCGTACGCGCCGTCCTGAAAGCCGCCCATGCCCAGGAATGACCCGGTCTCGCCGCGGCGCCTCACGCAACGCGTGCACTTCGAGCGCGACGGAACGGTGACGGTCGCGTCCGGGAAGGTCGAGTTGGGGCAGGGGATCACGACGGCGTTCGCCCAGATCGCCGCGGACGAGCTGGGAGTTCCGCTGGAAAACATCCGCATCCTGCCGGCGAGCACGGCCTATAGCCCGGACGAAGGCTTCACCTCCGGAAGCCTCTCGATCCAGGATGGTGGCAAGGCGCTGCGAAAGACCTGCGCCGGGCTGCGGGCGCTGCTCGCGAAGAGCGGCAAGAAGAGCTACTGGGACCTCGAGGGCCTCGACATTCCGGGCGACGCGCAGGAGAAGCCAGTAGCCGACTATCGCGTCGTGGGCACGAACGTCATGCGGGTCGACCTGCCCGCGAAAATCGCCGGCCGGCCGGCGTATATCCAAGACGTTGTGCTGCCCGGAATGCTGCACGCGCGCATGCTCCGGCCGCCGCGACCGTTTGCGAAGCTCCTTTTCCTTCCCGATCCGCCCGCCGGTGTCGAAGTCGTTCGGGACGGTAGCTTTGCCGGCGTCCTCGCCGCGCGCGAGGAAGACGCTATCGAGGCGGCGAAGAAGCTGCGGGTGAAGGCGCAATGGAGCGACGGGCCGGCCATTCCGCGAGACATGTACCCTTGGCTCAAGGCCAACGTGACCGAGCGCATCGTCGCCAAGGAGAAGGTCGACCCTGCCGCGAAGGCGCGCGCAGTCAAGCGCCTGCAGGCCGAATACCGCAAGCCGTTCCTCTGCCACGCGTCGATCGGCCCTTCCTGCGCGCTCGCGCGCATGCAAGGGGACACGGTCGAGGTCTGGTCGCACACGCAGGGCATCTTCGCGCTGCAGAAGGAAATCGCCCTGGTGATGCGGATGCCGGAGGAGAACGTGATCGTCCGGCACGCGGAGGGCGCCGGATGCTACGGCCACAACGGGGCGGACGATGCCGCCCTCGATGCCGCGATCCTGACGAGACTCGCCATGGGACGGCCCGTCCGGCTGCAGTGGAGTCGCGAGGACGAGTTCGCCTGGGAGCCCTACGGCCCCGCCATGGCCATCGCGCTGGAGGCGTCGCTCGACGGGCAGGGCAGCATCGTCTCCTTTCGCCACGACCTGTGGAGCAGCGGCCACACGCACCGCCCGGGACGCAGCAGCAAGCCGGTGCTGCTCGCCGCGGGGGAGCTCGCGAAGCCTTTCGAACGCGCGCCGGCGATCGACCCGCCGCTCCCCGCCGGCGGCGCGCAGCGCAACGCCATCGCGGGGTACGATTTCCCCGACGTGCTGGTACTGCATCACTACGTGCGCGACGCGCCCGTGCGCGGCTCGTCGCTCCGCGCGCTCGGCGCCTTCGGCAACGTCTTCGCCATCGAGTCGTTCATGGACGAGCTCGCAGCGGCTGCCAACGCGGATCCGGTGGAATTCCGCCTCCGCCACCTCGAGGACCCGCGCGGCCGCGCGGTGATCGAAGAAGCAGTTCGCCGTTCGAGCTGGGCTTCCTTCCACAAGACGGAAGGAAGAGGCCATGGCATTGCCTACGCGCGGTACAAGAACATCGGCGCCTTTTGCGCCGTCGTCGCCGAGGTCGAGGCGGGGGTGGACTTGCGGGTCACGCGCCTGGTCGCCGCGGTCGACGTCGGGCTGCCGGTGAATCCCGACGGCGTCGCGAACCAGATCGAGGGCGGCTGCGTGCAGGCGACGAGCTGGGCGCTGAAAGAAGCCTGGCGCCCGGGCGCGCTGACCTGGGAGGACTATCCGATCCTCAAGTTCTCCGAAGCGCCGCCGGTGGAAGTGCACATCCTGGAGAACCAGCATCCTTCGCTCGGCGCCGGCGAATGCACCATGGGCCCGACCGCCGCCGCGATCGCGAACGCGCTGCACGATGCGCTCGGCGTCCGCGTACGCGAGCTGCCATTGACCGCCGAGAACATCACCAAAGCCATCAACGCTTGAGGCTCGCGGATGGAATTCACCCTCATCTCGCTCCTGAACGGCGTGACCTACGGGCTCCTCCTCTTCATGCTCTCGAGCGGGCTCACGCTCATCTTCAGCATGATGTCGGTCCTCAACTTCGCGCACGCGAGCTTCTTCATGCTCGGGGCGTACTTCGCCTACCAGATCGGAGGCGCGGTCGGATTCTGGGCCGCGCTGGTGCTGTCGCCCGTACTGGTCGGCGTCCTCGGCGCCGTCATCGAGCGATTCGGGATCCGCAAGGCACACAAGTACGGCCACGTCGCGGAGCTCCTCTTCACCTTCGGCCTCAGCTTCCTCGCGGTGGAGGTGGTGCAGCTCATCTGGGGCAAGGCAGCCGTCGATTATCGAGTGCCGGCCGCGCTGCAAGGGACGCTCTTCACGCTCTATTCGATGTCGTATCCCATCTACAAAGCGTTCATGATCGCCATTTCGGTATTCATGCTCGCGGGCCTCTACGTGTTCCTCACCTACACGAGGGTGGGGCTCATCGTGCAGGCGGCGCTGTCGCGGCCGGACATGGTGCAGGCCCTCGGGCACGACGTGCCGCGCATCTTCACCCTGGTGTTCGCGGGCGGGACCGCCCTCGCGGGGCTCGCGGGCGTCATCGGCGGCAACGCGCTCGTCACCGAGCCCGGAATGGCGGAGGCCGTCGGCCCGATCGTCTTCGTCGTCGTCGTGGTTGGCGGGCTCGGGTCGCTCGCCGGCGCTTTCGTGGCCTCGCTCCTCATCGGCATCCTGCAGACCTTCATGGTCGGCGTGGACTACTCGTTCGTGGACTTCGCGCGCAGCATCGGGCTCGAGCTGCACTCGGCGCCGCTCCTCGCCCGGCTCTCTTTGACCCAGTTCGCGCCGGTGATGCCCTATCTCCTGATGGTGGCGATCCTCATCTTCCGGCCCCGCGGCCTGATGGGGGCGCGCGAGACATGAAGACGCCTCTGCTCCACCCGCGGCGCGTCGTCTTCTGGAGCGCCTACCTGCTCCTCATCGCGGTGGCGCCGCTCGCGGCGCACAAAGGGTACTGGCTCTCGCTCCTCTGCCAGATCGGTATCAACACCATCTTCGCGCTCTCGTTCAACATGCTGCTCGGGCAGACGGGACTTCTCTCTTTTGGCCACGCCGTCTACTACGGCCTCGGCGCCTTCATCACCATGCACGCGCTGCGCGCCATCAACGCGGGCTCGTTGCCCTTTCCGGTGACGCTGATGCCGCTCGTCGGCGGCGCCGCCGGGCTCCTCTTCGGCGTCATCTTCGGCTACGTCACGACGCGGCGGGCGGGGACGACCTTCGCCATGATCTCCCTCGGCATCGGGGAGATGGTGGCGGCAAGCTCGCTCATGTTCCCCTCCTTCTTCGGAGGAGAAGCGGGCCTCTCCAGCAACCGGGTCGCGGGCGGCAAAGGCCTTTTCGGGATCACCTACGGACCGCAGATCCAGATGTACTACCTGATCGCCGGCTGGGCCTTCCTCGCCATCCTCGCCATGTACGCGCTCACGCAGACGCCGCTCGGCAGGATGGCGAACGCGGTCCGCGACAACCCCGAGCGGGCGGAGTTCGTCGGATACAACCCGCACCGGGTGCGGTTCCTGATGATGGCCCTGGCGGGCTTCTTCGCTGGCGTCGCCGGAGGGCTCACGGCGCTCAATTACGAGATCGTCACCGCCGAATCGCTCAGCGCCTACGCGTCCGGACTCGTCATCATGATGGCGTTCGTCGGCGGGATCGGACAGTTCTTCGGACCCATCATCGGAGCGGCGCTGATCACCGTTTTGCAGATCGTGGTCGCGGGCGCGACGGAGGCGTGGCCGTTCTACTTCGGGCTCCTCTTCCTGCTCGTGGTCCTCTACGCTCCGGGAGGGATCGCCGGCATCCTGGTCGACCAGATCCGGCTCTGGCGCTCGGGCGAGTTGCGCCGTCTGTGGCCTTCGTACCTGCTCGCCTCGGTGCCCGCCGCCATCCTCGTCGTCGCCATCGTGTTCCTGGTCGAGATGTCGTACGCCCTCGTCACCTCCTCCAAGACCGGGTCCACGGCGGAGCTTCGCGTGCTCGGCTTGAACCTCGACGCCGGTCGCGCGCTCACCTGGATCGCCGGGGCCGCGGCGCTTGCGGTGGGCGTGGCTCTGCTACGAGCCGCGGCGCGGAAGATCGCCGGCGACCGCTTTGCGCGGCCCGTGCCGCAGGGGCGCACATGACCGCGCCGGCGCTGCGCCTGTCGGGCGTCTCCAAGAGATTCGGCCGGTCGGAGATCATCAAGAACGTCGATCTGGAGATCGAGAAGGGCGAGCGGCACGCGATCATCGGGCCCAACGGTGCCGGCAAGTCGACGCTCTTCAATCTCGTCAGCGCGCGGTTCCCGGTGAGCGAGGGACGCATCGAATTGAAAGGCGAGGACATCTCCGGCCTCCGCCCCTACCAGATCAACCGGCGCGGGCTCAGCCGCAGTTTCCAGATCACCAACATCTTCCACAATCTGTCGGTATTCGACAACGTGCGATGTGCCGTCCTCTGGCCGCTCGGCCATCGATATTCCTTCCTGCGGCGGCTCTCCGGTTTGCGCGACGCGTGCGATCGCGCCGACGAGGTGATCGAGCAGATCGGCCTTACCCAGAGGCGCGACTCGCCCGCCTCGGTCCTTTCCTATGCCGAGCAGCGCGCGCTGGAGATCGGCATCACCATCGCGGGGGGCGCGGACGTCGTCCTCCTCGACGAGCCCACCGCGGGCATGAGCCGCTCGGAGACCGAGGAGGCGGTGGCGCTCATCCGCCGCATCAGCGCGGGAAGGACGCTGGTGATGGTGGAGCACGACATGAGCGTCGTCTTCGGCCTCGCCGATCGCATCTCCGTCCTCGTCTACGGGCGGATCCTCGCCACCGGCACTCCGGACGCCATCCGGCAGAACCCCGCGGTGCGCGAGGCCTACCTGGGCACGGGCTTCGCCAGTGCTTGACGTCTCCGATCTGCACGCCTTCTACGGGAAGAGCCACGTCCTGCAGGGCGTCTCGCTCACCGTCGGCCGCGGCGAGATCGTGGCGCTGCTCGGCCGCAACGGGGCGGGGCGATCGACCACGATCAAGGCCGTGATGGGGCTCGTCTCCGCGCAGGGAAGCGTCCGGTTCAAGGGCGAGGACATCCTCGGGCTCAAGGCGCACGAGGTGGCGCGAAAGGGGCTCGGCTACGTACCCGAGGATCGGGCGATCTTCCCCGACCTCACCGTGCGCCAGAACCTGCTGCTCGGCATCAAGGATCCGCGGCGGAAGGGCCGCTGGACGGTGGACGAGGTCTTCGCGCTCTTTCCGTTGCTGGCCGAGCGCGCCGATACGCCGGGCGGCGTCCTTTCCGGCGGCGAGCAGCAGATGCTGACCTTGTGCCGGACCATGATGGGCGACCCGGAGCTCGTGCTCATCGACGAGCCGACGGAAGGGCTCGCGCCGAAGGCCGTGGCGCAGATCGGCGAGTTCCTGTCGACGGTGAAGAAGCGCGGCGTCTCGGCGCTATTGGTCGAGCAGAAGCTGACCATCTCGCTCGACATCTCCGAGCGGCTCTACGTGATGGGACACGGAAGGATCGTCTTCGAGGGGACGCCGGGCGAGCTACGCGCGAACGAATCGGTGCGCCGCGAATGGCTCGAAGTGTGACCTGCGCTAGCGCGCCTGTGCCGCGGCCGCGACTCGCGCTGGCACTTCCGCGAGCACGTCCGGACTGCTGAGCAGCGCCGCCGCGATGAGGAGCGCGCAGGCGATCAGCAGGGGCGTGCGCTTCTTGAGATCGGATTTCAACGTGTTCACCGCTGAACCTCGCCGGGGCCGCCGCGACAGTTACTTCAGGAGCGTAACATCGGTCGCGCCGCGCACAAAGCGCCACCCGTCGCCGTGGCGCGTCAGTGGCAGGCGGCGGTCCCAAACAATCAGGAGATTCTGATAAATGCAGGCCGGCGATGGCGTCCCCAGCGCTCCCGGCCGACGAACCCTCGGACCTCCGCGACGAGGAGCGTCTGGATCCCGAGAGGTTGCGCCCCTTTCTCGAGAGCGCGTTCGGAAAGCGCGAAGGTCCGCTCTCCCTCCTCCAGTTCCGCAAGGGGCACTCGAACCTCACCTACCTCGTCCGCTACGGCGACGAGGAGGCGGTCCTCCGGCGCGCGCCGTTCGGGGTGAAGGTGAAGACGGCCCACGACATGCGGCGGGAGTTCACCATCCTCTCCGCGCTGCAAGGGCTCTACGACAAGGCGCCCCGGCCGATCGCGTTCTGCGACGACGAGACCGTCGCCGGCGCGAAGTTCTACCTGATGGAGCGGCGGCGGGGCGTGGTGCTGCGAGGCCAGGGAGTCGAGAGCTTTCCGCCGGAACTGCTCCGGGGCATGTCCACCGCGCTGGTCGAGAACCTCGCCGACCTGCACGCGGTGGACGCGTCGAGACCGGCGCTTTCGGCGATCGGCCATCCGCAAGGATACGTACGCCGCCAGGTGGAGGGATGGTCCGCCCGCTACGCGAACGCGAAAACCGATGAGATTGCGGAGATCGAGGCGGTGCAAACCTGGGTCAACGCCAACGTCCCGCCCGAGAGCGGCGCGGCTGTCGTGCACAACGACTACAAGTACGACAATGTGATCCTCGATCCCGCGGACCTCACCCGCATCGTCGCGGTGCTCGACTGGGAGATGGCCACGGTGGGCGATCCGCTCCTCGACCTGGGCACGCTGCTCGGCTACTGGTCCGATCCGGACGACCCGCCCGAGCTTCGCCTGCGGCCGTACGGGCCGACGTTCCTCCCGGGAAGCCTCTCGCGCAAAGGCGTGGTCGAGGCGTACGCGAAAAAAACCGGCCGCACTTTCGAGCCGCTCTTCTATTACGTCTTCGCCCTCTTCAAGATCGCCGTCATCGTCCAGCAGATCTACAAGCGCTTCGTCGAGGGGTCGACGAGCGATCCCCGCTTCCGCGCGCTCGGCGAGTGGGTGCGGGTGCTCGGACGGCAGGCGGCGCTCGCGCTCGACAAGGACCGCATCGACCGCCTCGGAAGCGGTTCCTGAGCGCGGGCATCGGAGCCACGATGGAAGAGAACCTCCCCGAAGGATTCGCGCGGCTCGATCGGGGAGGCCCATTTCTCGCTTCCCTCGGGTCGCTCTATGCGAAGAAGACGGAGCAGGGTCTCGTCATCGCCATGCGCATCGAGGACAGGCACCTCAACACCCGCGGAATCGCCCACGGCGGGATGCTGGTGACGCTCGCCGACAGCGCGCTCGGCATCGCCATTGCGACTGCCGGGCAGGACCCGTCGCGCCCGCGCGCGTTCGTGACCGTGAACCTCTCGGTGGACTTCATCGCCAGCGCCCGCGAGGGCGATTTCGTGGAAGCGCACGTCGATATCGAGAAGCTGGGAGCGCGTCTCGCGTTCGCGACGTGCTTCCTGCAAGTCGGCACCCGCCGCGTCCTGCGCGCGAGCGGCGTCTTCGCCACCGTCACGCCGGCGAGGCCAAAGGAAAGGTTCGAAGGGTGAGCGCTCAGGGACCGAAGAAGTACTACTGGGAGGACTTCGCGCCCGGCACCGTCCGCGAGTTCGGCGGCCTCAAGCTCGAAAAGGCAGATATCATCCGCTTCGCCAGGGACTGGGACCCGCAGCCCTTCCACGTGGACGAGGAGGCGGCGAGGCAGTCCCCCTACGGAGGGCTGATCGCCAGCGGATGGCAGACCTGCGCCGCCGCGATGCGCATGTGCTGCGACGCTTATCTGCTCGACGCGGCGAGCATCGGATCCCCCGGCGTCGAGAACGTGAAGTGGGTGAAGCCAGTGCGGCCCGGCGACACTTTGAAGGTCCGCCTGGAAGTCCTCGAGGCCCGGCCGCTCAAGAGCAAGCCGGGCGTGGGACTGGTCAAGAACCGCTGGCAACTCTTCAACCAGCACGGCGAAGAGGTCATGCAGATGGAAGGCTACGGCATGTTCCTGCAGAGGCCGCGCGGATGAAGATCCACGTCCTCCTAAAGAAGGAGGAGCTGGACGGCCAGCGGCTCGCCGGAAAGATCGTGGTCGTCCTCGACGTGCTCTTCGCCACTTCCAGCATCGTCACCGTGCTCGCGAACGGCGCGCTGGAGGTGCTCCCGTTCCTGGAAGGGCAGGCGGCGCTCGGCGAGTCGCGCAAGCGCAAACCCGGGTCCTTCGTCCTCTCGGGGGAGCTGAACGCCGCCACCCTGGAAGGCTTTTGTCATCCGACGCCCCTGGCGCTGCTCGGCGAGAACGTGGACGGCAAGTCGGTCATCTACTGCACGACGAACGGGACGGTGGCCATCGCCAGGTCGCGCGAGGCGAGCAAGGTGTACGCGGCGGCGCTCCTGAACGGCGAGGCGATGGTCGAGCACATCGAGCGCACGGGAGCGGGCGAGACCGTCCTCGTCGTCTGCTCCGGCTCCGCGGACAATTTCAACCTCGAGGACTTCTACGGCGCGGGCTACCTGGTCTCGCTCTTCGCGCGCTCGGGAAGGCACGAGCTGAGCGACGCCGCCATCGCCGCGCAGCTCCTGCACGATCGTTCCGACGCGTACGAGTGCCTCTCGAAGAGCCGGGTCGGCCGGATGATGCTCGACCGCGGGCTCGAGCCCGAGGTGCGGTTCGCGGCGCGCAAGAGCGTCTTTCCGGTGGTGGTCGCGCTGGAGGACGGGTCCTTGCGCGCTTTCCGCTGAGCGCCTCCGCGGTGTAGGTATGACCCATGGGCTCTGTTCGCGACCTGTTCGATCTCTCGGGGAAGGTGGCGCTCGTGACCGGAGGGTCGCGGGGGCTCGGGCTCCAGATGGCCGAGGCCCTCGGCGAGGTGGGCGCGAAGATCGCCATCACCGCGCGCAAGCAGGGCGAGCTCGACGAGGCGCAGGCGCATCTCGGCCAGCGCAAGATCGAGACTCTCGCCATCGCGGGCGATCTCTCCAAGCCGGAGACGATTCCCCATGTCGTCGACGAGGTGGTGAAGCGCTTCGGCACCATCGACATCCTCGTCAACAACGCGGGCACCACCTGGGGCGCGCCGACCGTGGAGCATCCGCCCGAGGCGTGGCGCAAGGTGATGAGCCTCAACATCGACGCGGTCTTCCTCCTCAGCCAGGAAGTGGGGAAGCGCTGCATGATCCCGCGGCGCTCGGGGAAGATCGTCAACATCGCTTCCATCGCGGGCCTGCGCGCGAACCCGCCCGGGATGGCGACCATCGCCTACAACACCAGCAAGGCCGCCGCGATCCACTTCACCCGCGCGCTGGCGGCGGAGTGGGGCCCGTACGGGATCAACGTGAACGTGATCTGCCCGGGCTTCTTCCCCTCGAAGATGTCGAAGGGCCTCCTCGAGAAGATCGAGAAGCAGGTGGTCGAGCGGACTCCGCTCCACCGGCTGGGCGGCGACGAGGATCTCAAGGGAGCGATCGTCTTCCTCGCCTCGGAGGCCTCGCGGCACATCACGGGCCAGTTCCTCGCGATCGACGGCGGCGCGTCGATCGCATGAGCGCGCCCGTCGGCGAGACCTTCTTCGGCCGCAAGATTCCTTTCATCGATCTCCTCGGGGCCCGCGCCGAGGCGCGCGAGAAGGGGAAAGTGGTCGTCTCGCTGCAGATGCACGAGGACCTGCGGAACAGCTGGGGCTTCGCGCACGGAGGAGTGGTCGTCACCCTCCTCGACGTCTGCATGGGGTCCGCCGCGGTGACGGTCGACCCGGAGGCTCTGGGGATCGTGACTATCGATCTCAGCGTCAGCTTCTTGCGATCCGCGAACGGCCGCCTGCGCGCCGAGGGCCGCGTCCTGCGCGGAGGCCGCTCGGTCGTCCACTGCGAGGGCGACGTGCACGACGCCGACGGCGAGCTGGTGGCGAAGGCGCTCGGCACGTTCCGGTTGAAGAAGAGCTCCGAAACTTCACGCTGAGCCGAGCTCCGTCCCTGCAAGCTGCTCCCAGTAGCGAGCGACGGCGGTGTGGTCTGTGCCGGGTCCGAGCGTATTACGCGCCTCGGTCCAGGCGTCGAGGCAGGCCTCGCCGAGAGGCACCGGCGATCCGGTCGCGTGCGCGATCTCCATCGCCGTCCGCAGATCCTTGACCATCAGGTCGAGCGAGAAGCCCGCGTCGAATCTGCGCGAGAGGATGAACTGGTGGAACTTGTTCAGCGTCGAATTGTTCATTCCGGTGGACGCGTTGAGGACGTCGACGATGGTCTTCGCCTCGAGACCGAAGCGCTGGCCGGCGAGCACCGCCTCGATCGCCGCCGCGAGGCCGGCGGCCGAGACGTAGTTGTTGAGCGCCTTGATGGCGTGTCCCGATCCGAGGGGACCCGTGAGGAAGATCTGCTTTCCCATCGATTCGAGGAGGAGTCGGCACCGGGCGATGGTTTGCGGATCGCCTCCCACCATGATCGACAACGTCGCGTCGGCCGCCTTGCGCGCCCCGCCCGAGACGGGCGCATCGACGAGAGCGATCCCGTGCTCCGCGAGTTGCGCCCCCAGCTCGCGCGTACCGACCGGCGACGACGAGCTCATGTCGATGACGACGCTGCCTTTGGCGAGCCGGGGAAGCGCCTCGCCGATCACCGCGCGGACCGCGTTCCCGTCGGGCAGCATGGTGATGACCGCCGCGCAGTCCGCAAGCGTCTCGTGCGGCTCCGCGCCAATCTCCTCCCGGGCGCGTGCGAGGGCCGCGGCGCTCGAGTCGTGAAGAACGAGCCGGTAACCCGCGCGACCGACATTGCGCGCCATGGGAAGACCCATCTGCCCGAGCCCGACGAACCCGACGCGGGCGGGAGGACGGAGCGGATCCATCGCTATCCGACCTTCACGATCTGCTTCCCGAGGTTCTCGCCCCGGAGCATCCCGATGAACGCGCGAGGAGCGCTCTCGATGCCCTCCGCCACGGTCTCCCGGTAGCGGATCCGCTTCGCCGCCACGTGCCCCGCTAGCTCCTTGAGCGCCTGCGGCCAGACTTCCAGATGCTCGGAGACGATGAACCCTTGCACGAGGAGCCGGTTCACCAGGATCGACCGGACGTTGTGGAGCGCGATGTCCTCCCCGCTGTACCCGGCGACGAGGCCGCAGAGAGCGACCCGCCCGAAGAAGTTCATGCGCGCGAGCGCGGCGTCGAACACCGCGCCGCCGACGTTCTCGAAATCGAAGTCGATCCGCTCCGGCGTCGCGTTCTTGAAGTCGTCCTTGAACGACGGCGATTTGTAATCGACGCACGCATCGAACCCGAGCTCGCGCACGACGTAGTCGCACTTCGTCCGGCCGCCCGCGATTCCGACGGCGCGGCAGCCGGCGATCTTCGCAAGCTGCCCCACCACGCTCCCGACCGCGCCCGCGGCCGCCGATACCAGCACCGTCTCCCCGGCCTTGGGCTTTCCGATCTGCGTGAGACCGTACCAGGCGGTGACTCCCGGCATCCCGAGCACGCCGAGATATGCCGACGGCGGCGCGACGTTCGTGTCGATCTTCCGCACCGTCTTGGCGTCGGCGAGGTGGAACTGTTGCCACCCGCCCATCCCCACCACCAGGTCGCCCTTGCGCAGACCGGGGTCGTTCGACTCGACCACCTCGCCGACGGTGCCGCCGACCATCACCTCGCCGATGGGCTGCGGCGAGGCGTACGACCGCGCGTCGTCCATCCGGCCGCGCATGTAGGGATCGAGCGAGAGGTAGAGGACGCGCACGAGCACCTGTCCTTCGCGCGGAGAGGGCAGGTCGGATTCCACGGTGCGGAAATCGCTCTCCTGCACGGCGCCCTTCGGGCGGTTTGCGAGCAAGACCTGCTTGTTGCGCATGGCCGTCTCCTCTGCGTACAGTCTGCCCGCGCGCTCATTCGACACGGGATCGGCTTTATTACTCTGATGGCAAGGCCGAGGGACAGCCATGGAAAAGGTCTGGAAGAAATACTGGCCGCCGTCGATCGACGAATCCGCGATCCGCCTTCCCGAGGAGACGCTTCCCGTCATCCTCGAGCGGCAGGTGCACCGCGTCCCCGACCGGGCGGCCATCATCTTCTACGGCCGCGAAGTGACGTTCGCGGAATTGCACGACGCGGTCTGCCGATTCGCCGGATGGCTGCAGTCGCGAGGCATCGCCCCTGGCGACCGGGTGGCCATCTTCCTGGAGAACTGCCCGCAGTTCGCCATCGCGTACTTCGGCGCGCTGCGCGCGGGCGCGGTCGTCGTCTGCCTGAATCCGATGCACAAGGCGGTGGAGCTGGAACACGAGTTCAACGATTCCGGCGCGCGGGTCCTGGTCACTTCAGATCAGCTGTATCAAGTCGTGCAACCCATCCGCGACAGGACGCCGCTCGAGCACGTGGTGGTGACGGCATATCGCGACTTCCTGCCCACCGAGCCGACCCTGCCGCCCCCGCCCTCGTTCCTCGATGCGCCGGCGCACGACCGCGGCACCGAACCCTTCCTCCCCGTCGTCCGCGCCGCGCCGCCGCTCGCGCAGCCCGCCCCGCGCTCGCTCTCCGACACCGCGCTGCTCCAGTACACGTCGGGAACCACCGGCACCGCCAAGGCGGCGGAAATCACCCACCGGAACCTGGTCTCGAACGGCGAGCTTCAGTACCAGTACGTCGGGGGGAGGGACGATGAGGTCATCCTCGGCGTCCTCCCCTGGTTCCACATCACCGGCATGGAATGCCAGATGAACGCCATGGCGTACCGGGGGACCACGCTCGTCGCCATCGGCCGGTTCGACCTGGTCACCGTGCTCCGCGCCATCGAGCGCTACCGCTGCACGCTGACGACGCTCATCGCCACCGTCAACGTTGCCATCGTCAACTTTCCCAGGACCCGCGAGTTCGATCTCTCGTCCTTGCGCCGCTGCTTCTCCGGCGGAGCGCCCGTCCCGCCGGAGGTCGCGCGCCGCTGGGAGGCGATCACGGGCCACAAGCTCATCGAGGGCTACGGCCTCTCCGAGACCACCGCGCCGACCCACATCAACCCGCCCGACCGTCCCAAGTACGGCACCGTCGGGCTGCCGCTTCCGCTCACCGACGTCCGCATCGTCAAGCTGGACGATCCGGCCACCGAGGTGGCGCCCGGCGAGCGCGGCGAGATCGCGGTGCGCGGCCCGCAGGTGATGAAGGGGTACTGGAAGCGCCCCGAGGCGACGAAGGACGCCTTCCACGACGGCTTCTTCCTCACGGGCGACATCGGCTTCATGGACGAGGAGGGGTACTTCTCCATCGTGGAGCGGAAGAAGGACATGCTGAAGGTCTCCGGGTTCAGCGTCTTCCCCGCGGAGGTGGAGGCGATCCTCTACCGGCACCCCGCGGTCGCGGAAGCGGGCGTCGTCGGGGTTCCCGACCCGTACCGCGGCGAGGATCCGGTCGCCTTCGTGGTCCTGAAGCCGGAGGCGAAGGGCAAGGTGCGCGAGGAGGAGATCGCCGAGTGGTGCCGTACCGAGATGGCGGTCTACAAGGCGCCGCGGCAGGTCCGCTTCATCGACGCGCTCCCCAAGACCGCTTCCGGGAAGATCCTGAAACGCATGCTGCGCGACGAAGCCAAGGCGACGGTTCCGCAGCGGGGGCGCTGACCGGATCCGGGCCGACGCGGTCCCACAGACGAACGCACCGACGCCGCTCGCGCGAGGGCGTTCTCGTCTGGCACGAAACTTCCTTGCCGCAAGCGGCGTGGACTCCGTCCTGCAAGATGTCCGTTACGCCCTGCGCAAGCTCCTCCGCGCGCCCGGCTTTGCCCTCGTCGCGCTCCTGACGCTGGGCCTCGCCATAGGGGCCACCACCGCCGTGTTCAGCCTGGTGGATGGCGTCCTCTTCCAGTCGCTCCCCTTCCGCGATCCGGACCGGCTGGTCCGCGTCCACTCGCTCGCCGGGCAGACCGTGAGCACGGCCTCGCAGCCCGACTTCCTCGACTACCGCGCGCAGACCCGGACCGTCTCGCCGATGGCGGCGTACGCGATGGCCTCGGCCGCCCTGACCGGTGGCGGCAGCGAGCCGCTCCGCATCCAGCTCGCCCGCGTCAGCGCGGTCTGGTTCGATCTCCTCGGCGTCCGCCCCCGGCTCGGCCGTTCCTTCCAGGAGGGCGAGGACAAGGCCGGCTCCCCGCCGGTGCTGGTGCTTTCCCAGTCGCTCTGGCGGTCCCGCTTCGGCGGCGATCCCGGCATCCTGGGAAAGACCGTCAGCGTCGACGGGAAGATCGCCACGGTGGTCGGCGTCGCCGCTCCGGGCTGGAGATATCCGGAGGACGCGGACGCCTGGATGCCGCTGGTGTTCGAGGGCTGGGAGGCGCAGCCGGACAACCGCGGCGGACATTGGCTGCGACTCGTCGGTCGCCTGGCACAGGGCGTGACCGTCGAGCAGGCCGGGCACGAGCTGGCGAAGATCGCGGCCGGATTGTCGGTGCAGTATCCCAAGACCAACTCCAAGTATTCCGCCGGAGTCACGCCGCTCATCGAGGCGCTGGTCGGGCCCGTGCGGGCGCCGCTCCTCGCGCTCCTCGGGGCGGTGGTCTTCGTGCTGCTCATCGCCTGCGCCAACATCGCGAACCTCATGCTCGTCCGCGCCGGTGCGCGGGAAGGGGAGATCGCGGTGCGGATGGCGCTGGGAGCCGGATCGTGGCGCCTCGCGCGCCAGCTCGTCATCGAGAGCGTCCTGCTCTCGCTGATCGCCGCCGTCCTCGGCGCGGCGCTCGCGACCTGGGCGGTGGACGCGGTGGTAGCCTTCGGCCCGAGAGGGATCCCCCGGCTCGACGGGGTGGCGGTCGACGGCCGCGCGCTCCTCTTCGGCATCGCCGTCGCTTCGGTGACCGGACTCCTCTTCGGCCTCTTGCCCGCCTTGCACGCCGCCCGTCCCGATGTGGCGCAGGTCCTGCGGCGATCCGCTCCGGCCGCGGGCCACGACGCCGGGCGCCGCACCCGCGGCATCCTCATCGTCGGCGAGATGGCGCTGGCGGTGGTGCTGCTCGCCGGCGCTGGACTCCTCACCAGGAGCTTGTTCCGCCTCGTCAACGTCGATCCCGGCATCCGCACCGACCACGTGGTGACTTTCTCGGTGAACCTGCCGGATGCGAAGTACCCACTCCTGCGGGACACGCGGGATTTCGAGACCCGCATGACCGAGCGCCTGCGGCGTATCCCCGGCGCGACCGAGGTGGGCATCACCTACAAGGAACCGTTCACGCAGAGCGGTTACGGATTCAGCTACGAGGTGGCTGGACGGCCGCCCGCAGAGCCGGGGATGGAGCCGAGCGCCCAGGTGCGTCCCGCCACGCCCGGCTTCTTCCGGGTGCTGGGCCTGCGACTCCTCCGGGGCCGGCTCTTCGACGAAGGGGATCGCGCCGGGCGCCAACAAGTATTGGTGGTCAGCGAAGAGTTCGTGCGCCGCGAGTTTCCCGGAGAGGACCCGCTGGGGAAGCGCGTGAAGCTCGGCTGGGGCATCGCCGACGACGCAGGGGAATCGTTCGAGGCCGGCGGCGAGATCGTCGGCGTGGTCGCCGATGTACGGCAGTTCGGCCCCGCGCAGGACGCTCCGCCCATCCTCTACCTGCCGTTCTCGCAGACGCCCGTGCAGACGATGACCGCCCTCATTCGCTCGAACGCGGACCCGGCGGCGGTGCAGCGGGCGGCCCGCGAGGCGATGCGCGAGCTGGATCCGGATCTGCCGCTCTACCGGCTTTCCACCATGGAGGAATCTCGCGCCCACTCGGTCGATCAGCCCCGCTTCTACGCGACGCTCCTCGGCGCGTTCGCGGTGCTCGCGCTCTTCCTCGCCGGCGTCGGTATCTATGGCGTGATCTCGTACTCGGTGAGCCAGCGCACCCGCGAGCTCGGGATCCGGCTCGCGCTGGGAGCGACGGCCGAGGCCGTCCTGCGGCTCGTCCTCTCGCAGGGGCTTCTGCTCGTCGGCGCCGGGATCGTCCTCGGTCTCGCCGCTTCCTTCGC
Source organism: Myxococcales bacterium (assembly GCA_045802855.1). Lineage (GTDB taxonomy): Bacteria > Myxococcota > Myxococcia > Myxococcales > 40CM-4-68-19 > VBKO01. The sequence goes on from JBJMQD010000032.1 coordinate 15,978, forward strand.
CCTGACCCGGGTCCTCGCAAGCGTGCTCTACGGCGTCGGCACCCTGGACCCGCTCACCCTCGCTTCCGTCTGCGTCGTGCTGGCCGCGGCCGCGGTGCTCGCCTGCTGGCTTCCGGCGCGGCGGGCCGCGCGGGTGGACCCGATCATCGCCATGAAGGCGGAGTGAGCTAGACCGCCAGGATCACCCCGCTTCCCGGCTCTCCCGTCGCGGCGCGGATCGCTTCCACGTAAGCGGCGATTTGCGATCGATATCTCGGCTCGTCCTCCGGGCGCGCGTCCGATTTGAAATCGACGACCGTCCAACCCGTCTTCTCGCGGAACGCCAGATCGACGGTGCCTTCGACCAGCGTGCCGTCGCCGAGCACGTGCGAGACGGGGACCTCGCGGCGGCAATCGGGGCTCGCCGCCGCCCGGCGGACGAGGGGATGGCGGAGGGCGGCTGCGGTTGCCGCGCCCGCGGCGGCGACCTCCTCGTCCGTCGCGCCCAGCGTGCGGCCGAGATTGGCGGCCAGCAGCGCGATCGCAGAGCTGTCGGCGTGCAGATCGATGTCCGCGAGCGTCGCGTGGAGCAGGATGCCGAATCGCTTGCCCCGGGGCCGGCGGGGGTCGCGGTCGGCCACGGCATCGAAGCTGCTCGAAGCCGTTTCCGCGGCGGTGAGCGCCGTCGGGGCGATCAAACGCAGCGTCGGAGCGGACCCGGCCGCGAGCGTCGCCGCGCGCCGATCCCGCCACGCCTCGTGCGCCTTCGCCACACCCGCGTCGACCTCCTTCGCCGCGCCCTCCGCCTCGACGAGAAGGCTCTCGCGCCGGAGGCCTCTTTCCGCGTCCCGCTCGAGATCGAGGGCCTTCGGATCCCACCAGACGACCTCCAGGTGTTTCCCGGCCCTGGGCCGGTGGAGGCCCGGCCGGATCCGGGCTGCGCTGAACGCCGCGTTCTCGGGCCGGTCGAGGACCGTGTCCCGGCCGGAGAAGGCCGGGCACCCGGGAGCGGGCCGGGGATCGCGCCGCTCCGCCGGTTCCGGATACACCGCCGGATTGAGCGCATCGAGCCAGCTTTCCCGCTCCTCGTCGCCGTTGACGGGAACCACCAGCAGGTCGCGCGCCCGGGTAGCGGCGACGTAGGCCGTGCGCACCGTCTCCTCGCGGTCGCGCTCGATGAGGGTCTCGCGCTCGTCCTGCAGCTCCGAGGGGACGCAGCCGATGAGCGGCATCGCGCAGAGGCGCCGCTCCGGATCGACGAACCGCGACGGATTCTTCGGAGCGGAGGGCGCGGTGGGGTCGGCGAGAATCACCACCGGGAATTCGAGCCCCTTCGCGCCGTGCACGGTCATCATCCGCACGCCCTCGGTTCCCTCCTCCACGACGGGAGCCTCGCCGGTGTCGCCCCGCTCGGCGCAGAGGTAGAGCCAGTCGACGAAGCTGCGGAACGAGGTGGCTGAGGCGCTCTCGAAGCGGCGGGCGAGATCCAGGACGCGCAGCGCATTCGCGAGCGCCTGCTCGCCGGCGTGTGCCATGGCGAGGCCGGCGTGGGCGCGGGTCGCGTCGAGCAGCCGCCCGACGGTGTCGGCGATGGGGCGGCGGTTGCGGAAACGATGGAGCTCGCCCAGCACTGCGAGCGACTCCGCGACGGCGCGCGTCTCGTCATCGAGCGCCGAGCTCTCGAAGCGCCGCAGCGGATGGAGACGCCCATGCGTCTTGCGGAACGCGAGCAGCGCGTCGTCGCCGAGGGCGAAGAACGGTCCTCGCAGGGTGGCGAACACGGAAAGCTCGTCGGAAGGCCACTCGATCGCGGACACCGAGTTGCGCAGGGCGAGCGTCTCCTCGCGCTCATGGTACGAACCGCCGCCGACGAGCACGTGGGGAATCCCGCGCGCCTCGAGCGCCCGGACGTAGTCGCGGACGAGGTCCTCGCCGAAACTGTACATGCGCTTGAAGAGGACACAGACGTGCCGTGCCTGGACGGGCACGGGCGGTGCTTTGTCGCGCTCCGTCACCGTCCAGCCGCTCTTGTGCAGGAGCCAGTCGACGAACGCGCCCACCGCGATCGGATAGGACTTCTGGATCTTCCAGTACGCGACCTTGCCGTTGTCGCCGTAGATGTGCGGAGCGGGCAGGGCGATCACGGTCGGCCGTCCCTCCGGTTCGGGCCGGTACCGATCGAGCGGGACGTATTCGGCCTGGCAGCTTTCCGGGGTCCGTACCATCCGAGCCGAGAACGCGGCGTTGACCGCTGCCTGGAGGGAAGGCACGGCGCGGAAGCTCGTGGTGAGGTGCACGACCTCCGCCCCGCGAGAGACAAGGAGATCCTTCACGCGCTGGTAGAGCGCGATGTCGGCGCGGCGGAATCGATACACGGACTGCTTGGGATCGCCGACGAGGAAGAGCTTCCCCGGGACGGGTTTCACTTTCGTCCAGTCGCGCCCTTCGGGGTCTTCGGCGGAAAGCAGGAGGAGCAATTCCGCCTGCAGCGGATCGGTGTCCTGGAACTCGTCGACGAGGAGGTGCGTGAAGCGCCGCTGCAGCCCTTCGCGGACCTGCGGCGCGTCGCGGACGAGGTCGCGCGCGCGGAGCAGGAGGTCGAGGAAGTCGAGCTTGCCCGACCGGCGCTTGAGCTCCTCGTATTCCGCGAGCGGTGCGCGCAGCTCCTCACGCAGGCGGGCGGCGAGATCGGCCCCGGCGCGCTCGACGAAGGAATCGAGGAGGTCCTTCGCCTCGTCGCGGCGGGCGAGCACCGCGCTCCGCTCGATGCCCTCCGCGAACCACTTTCCGCTCCCTTTCCAGTTCCAGCTCCTCAGCTTCGATAGCTCGCAGAGCTGCGCCTCGAGGCCGTCTTCGTCGCGGCCCCGGATCTCCTCGCGCCTGCGCAGCTCGTCGACGAAGCGGGCGATCTCGGCGAGGCTTTTCGCCAGCCAGCCCTCCGGGTCGCTCGCGCGGGGGGCAAAGGCGGCGACGTCCGCGAGCCGGTCGACGACGGCGGAGGACTCCGCGGCCCGATCGAACGGCGCCCGTCTCCAGGCGGCGTCGAAGTCGCGCTGCTCCTTGAGTTCCCAGGCGGCATCGAGCAAGGCCTGCCGGGGGCTCTGCGGATTCCAGCCCCGCTGCCGTCTCCGCAGCGCCCTGCGAAACCCCTCGCCGGGAGCCTCCAGCTCGCGCTGGAACCAGGAATCGAATGCCTGGGCGAAAAGGCGATCGGCTGTCTCGCCAGCGGCCAGCTCGAAGAGCGGATCGATCCGGGCCTCGACGGGCCATTCCCGCAGCAGGTCGGCGCAGAAGGAATGGATGGTGCTGATCTGCGCGACCTCCAGAAGGCGCAGCGCGTCCGTCAGTCGATCCTGTTCCGCGCCGGTCGCTTTCTCGCGCGCGGCCTCGAGGCTGGTGCGGAGCCGCAGCTTCATCTCCCCCGCGGCCTTGTCGGTGAAGGTGACGGCGAGGATGCGATCGAGCGTCGTCCGTCCGGAGCGGAGCAGGGCGACGATGCGCCCGACCAGCTCGGTGGTCTTCCCTGTCCCGGCGGCGGCCTCGACGACGAGCGTCTTGTCGAAGTTGGTCTGGATGAGATCGCGCGCCTTGGCGTCGCCGAGCGTCACGGCATTCCTCGGAGCTTGACCAGCGACGCGATGCGATCTTTCGGCTTGCGCTCCGTCTGCCGCTCGACCGACGAACCGCACACCGCGAGGTAATCGCAGTACGTGCACTCGCGCTCGGCCGGGGCGGCGGGCAAGAAACCCTGCTGCACCGCTTCGCCGAGCGTTCTGGCGAGCTCCTTGACCGAGTCGCGCGTTACGCGATCGAGCGGCACCTCGACCGCGGTGAAGTCGCCCGTGAAGGAAGAGTAGTAGAGGCGGCCCTCCTGGACATGCGCACCGGGGAAGAGCTTCTCGAGGGCGAGCGCGTAGAGCGCGGGCTGGAGCGTGCGGCCTCCGCCGATCACCATCCCGGGCGCGGCGCGGACCTTACCCGTCTTGTAGTCCGTGGCCCGGAGCGCGCCGTCCGGCGAGCGCTCCACCAGATCGATCGATCCGCGGATCCTGAATCCTTCGTCGAGGACGACGGGATCGAGAGTGCTCTCGGGATCGCGGTGGCGCCGCTCGGGAAGGCCGAAGGAAAGCTCGAAGCGCCAGGGCTCCCAGGAAGGCTCCTGCGAGACGCGCAAGAGCCACTCGCGCAGGTCGGCACGGATCGAGGCGATGCCGTCTTCCCAGACGCGCTCGATGGCGGGGGCGAGATCGTCGCGATAGCGCTGCGCGACCTTCTCGAGCGCCTGCTCGAGCCGCGTCCTCGCATCTTCCAGATTCGAGGCGGTGACCGGCAAGAGCCCCGCGTCGCGCAATCCGGCGAGCAGCTCGAACTGGGTCTCGTGGATGAGCGAGCCGCGGGTGAGCGGGTCGATCTCCTCGAGCGCCTGCGGCTCTTCGCGCGGCTCGAGCCGGTGGATCGCCTGCAAGAGGAAGCGGTACGGACAGGCGGCGTAGTGCTGCAGGGCGGTGGGCGAGAAGGAGCGGGCCGACGGCGCGTGCGAGGCGAGCGCCGCCAGCGCCGCGGGCGAGGGATCGACGAGGCCGTCCGCCCGCGTCCACAGCTTGCGCCACCGCCTGCCCCGCACACGGAGCGAGCGCGCGAGAGCGGGATTCACGGCGAGCAGATAGCGCATCGCGCCCTTTGCTTCTCCTTCGGGGCTGTGCAAGAGGCCGTCGAGGAGCGCGAGGTCGTACTCGGCGTCGTCGATGGAGTCGGCAGGCGCGCGCGGCGCGGGCCACCCGATGCGCGCGTCACCCACCTCCTCGGCGCGGCGGGCGAGATCGGCGAATCCCGGCAGCCGTCCTTCGGCGGCGCGCAGGACCTCCAGGGCATAGAACGACGGCACCCGCGGCCGCGCCTGCTGCAGATCGAGCCGCGGATAGGAGAGGTGGATCTTCTTCGCGGCGGACCCCGCGGCGATGCAGAGCGCGAGACGCTCGGCCGCGGCGCGGTCTTCGTTGGTGGTGAGCCCGCGGCCGAGGGCCTGGCGATCCGGGTCGCGCAGGAGAGGGTCGGGGAGCACTTTCTGCGGGAAGAGCCGTTCGGCGAGGCCGGGGACGAAGACGACGTCGAAGGAGAGGCCGCGGGCGAGCGCGACCGGCGCAACGAAGACCCGCCCGTATCTGTGTCCGGCCGGGCGAACGGCGACTTCCGCCAGCCGGCGGGCGAGGACGAGCTGGACTTCGCCGATTCCCACCGGTCCGACGGGGGCCATCGGCGAGAGCTCGGCGAGGAGCGCCTGGACGCGGTCGGGCCTACGCAGCGCGCGCGAGGCGAGCGCGGAGAGGCGGTCGAGCCATTCGCCCCACGGCGCCGCTCGCGGCAGCGAGGCGAGCTCGTCGAGCAGAGGCAGGGCGAAGCGGTGCAGGCTCTCCAGGTCGGCAAGGTCGCGGCGCACGCGATCGATTGCGGCTTCCTCGCGCGCGCCGGTGAGATCGGCGAGCTTCAGCTCGAGCTCGTGCCTCAGGCCGAGAAGGCGCCGCTCCCACCTGTCGCGCCCTCCGATCACCGCGGCTTCGACCAGCAGCTCCTCCCAGCGCCACGGGGCGCGCAGGGTTCCAGCCTGGACGGGCGCATCGGGCGCGGGGAGCGGCTCGTCGTCTTCGGATTCTCGGTCGCCTTGCAGCTCTTCCGGTTTCCCGAGGAGCGCGACGAGCTCGTCGTCGGGCGGCACCCAGCGTTCCCCCGAAGGAGGCGCCGGGGGCGGGGTGCCTTCGTCGGTCGCGAGCGGAACCTCGCCTAGGGAGAGGTACTCCGCGAATCGCCGTGCGGAGAGGCCTTCCGCGGCGCAGGCGAGAAGCGACAGGAAGGCGCGGCCAGCAGGGTCGGGCTGAAGCACACCGCGAGCGAACCAGGCTGGGATTCCCGCGCGCCGGAGCGCCTCTTCGAGCAGCGGCCGGTAGGGCAAAGGCGCGCGCAGCAGGATCGCCATCCGATCGAACCGAACACCGCGCGCCGCTTCCTGCAGGATCCGCCGGGCAATTTCGACGCACTCGCGGCCTTCGCCGGGAGCGGAGAAGACCGCCACGTCGTCTCCGAGGGAGCCCTGGACGGGCGCGGCTGGTGAGAAGAGCTGCCGCTGCAGGCGCTGCAGCGACCCCGGAAAGCCCTGCGGCGGAATCTCCTCGGGGTTCGCGTCGAGCGCGTCCGCGAGATGCCGCGTCGAGCGCGAGTCGGCGGCGGGGCCCAAGGCGAGAACATCCGGGCTACGGCGCGCGAGGGCGGCAACCAGGTCGCGCTCGGCGGCGCTCTGGACGGACAAGTCTGCAAAGAGCGTCGGATGCCCGAGGACCGGGTGCGCGATGCCGTCGCCGATGCGGTCCGTCGCGAGGCGCAGGACGGTCGCGCGGTCGGCGAGCCGGGCGCGGGCAAGCTCCGCCTCGTAGAGGCGGAGAAGGGTCGCCAGCTCCGGCCGGAGGGGCGCGAGGGCGGCGGGTTCGATCCCGGCGAGCCGCAGTTCTTGCAGCGTGCGCGAAAGCGCCCGCGACAGTCCCGGGTGGCCGGCGAGGGCTTCGAGCCTCCCCAGCTCTGCCCGGCCGCACGAATGGACGACCCTTGCGCAGACCGCTTCGATCGCCAGCTCGCCGACCGGAACGAGCCGGCGCGCGGCCAGCACCGGCGACGCGACCGACGCGGCGACTCCGTCGAGGGACAATCGATGCCAGCCGAAGGTAGCGTCGCAGCCCGCTCCGCGGGTCACCTCCGCTGCGGCGATCTGGCTGAACCCGACCACCAGCGCCTGGGCTCCAGGCGGAAGTATCTGTAGCCATCGCGCGGCGCGCTCCTGCCGGGCCGCCGCGGAGGGCGAGGTGAAGAGTTTCCTGTTGCGGGCGTCGCGGGTCATGCGTCTGAAATCACCGATAGCACTACCCTCCGACATCGGGCGGGCCGACGCCGCAGGGGGTTGCCAACCCCGCGGGAGCACGGGAAACCTCACCCGTGGAAGTCTCCAACCCAGACCGGATCGTCTTTCCCGGGATCGGCCTCACCAAAGGCGACGTGGTCGCCTATTACGAGAGGATCGCCGAGCGGATGCTGCCGCACGTCGCGGGGCGGCCGGTCTCGATCCGGCGCTATCCGAAGGGCCTTTCTGGCCCCGGATTCTTCCAGAAGAACGTCCCGCCGCATTACCCGGATTCGTTCGAGCGCTTCGCCGTGCCGCGGAGCCGGGAGGCGTCGAAGAAGCATCCGGCCGGAAAGGATCGGGACGTCACCGTGTATCCGATCCTGCGCGATGCCGAGCAGTTGCCGTATCTCGCGAACCAGGGAGCGATCGAGGTCCACGTCCCGACGTCGCGGGCGAGCGATCTCTTCCATCCGGATCGCATCGTCATCGATCTCGACCCGCCGCCCGGTTCGTTCGATCGGGTGCGTCGCGCGGCCCTCGTCGTCCGGGATGCCCTGGCTGCGTACGACCTCGCCACGGTTCCGGTCGCGACGGGTTCGAAGGGCTATCACGTCGTCGCGCCGATCCGGCCGACAGCGTCGAGCGAGGCGATTGCCTCTGCCGCGCAGAAGTTCGCCGCGCTCATCACAGCAAAGCACGGCGACGACCTGACCATCGTGTTCCGCGTCGCTCTGCGAGGGGAGCGCGTGTTCGTCGATTGGCTGCGGAACACGCCGCTCGCGACCGTCGTCGCACCGTACTCGCTGCGCGCCAGGCCGCGGGCGACGGTGGCGACTCCGCTCGGGTGGGAGGAGCTCGAGACCACCGATCCCGATGCGTTCACCATCGGCGACCTGGATCGCCTGCTGGAGCGGCCCGACGCGCTCTCGCAACTCGCCTCGGCTCCGGGCGATCCGCAGCGCTTCGTCTTCGCGGTCGAGGCGGAGTTCGCGGCGTCGGGGCTCGTCTTGCAGCCGTTCGACCGGTTCCGGTCCTAGCGCTGACCCAGCAGCTCCGCGAGCAGCCCCTGGCCCTGCGGCCAGCTTCCCAGCCTTGAATCGGCATTGATGTGGCCGAGTGCGCCCGCCTCGAAGAGCCGCGCTCCCCAGGCCTCCGCGAACTGCCGCGCGCGGGGCAGCGACACATAAGGGTCGTCGCTGCTCGCCACCACCAGCGCTGGGAAGGGGAGCGGCCGCTGAGGCATCGGCTCGAATCCCCGCGGGCCCTTGGGGTACGACGGCGCCTCGACGTCGCTCGGCGCGACCAGCAGGGCGCCCCGGACCTTCCGTACCGTCGCGCCGGGCGAGCCCGCCCAGTGCCCGACGAGCGTGCACGCCAGGCTGTGCGCCGCGAGCACGACCGGCTCAGGAGCGCCGGCGACCGCCTTCTCCAGGGTCGCTACCCAGTCCTCGCGCCGAGGCGTCTCCCAGTCGGACTGGACGACCCGCAAGCAATCGTCGCGCTCACGCTCCCAGTACGATTGCCAGTTCTCCGGACCGGAGTTCCAGAGGCCGGGGAGGAGGAGGACCTTCGCGGACCCGGGCATGGACCGAGGTTAGCGCCTCACGCCTCTTTCAGGAACTGGATCAGTTCCCACCGATCCGACGGCTCGTCGTGCCGGAGGATGTACTGCCCCCCGTCGTCGCCCTTGAGCTTGAAATAGCGGTGATCCGGGCCCAGCCAGCGGTCGATCACCTCGACCACCTCCACGCGGCGGTCGCCGATCTGGAACCGGCGCGGCGTTTCCTCGCCCCGGTACCCCGAGTAGCACTCGACCTGGACGTCCAAGGGTCAGCTCCGGAGCCATTCCACCACACACGGCGAGGTGGTGGCGTTCGTCGCCCGCCCCGCCGCATCGAGCGCGACCTCTGGTCGCTGACTCGTGTCGGAGGCGGAGTATTCGCGTATAGAACCTCCATGTCGACCACCCTCGAGACTGTCCTGGGACTCTCTTCGAGGCCGATCGCAATCTCGTTCCGCCCGACCGCGCCGGAGGGGATCGCCCGCGTCGCCGCCCGCGAGCCCGCCGGATGCGGGTACTGGCGGCGCGCTGCCGCAGGCGAGGTCTTCTACACGGACGCCGACGACCACAAACTCTGCCCGGTCGGCGCACATACCCACAACGTGTCGCTCTCCCCCGCGGAAGCCGAGCAGCTGCAAGGCCTCGTCGGCACCATGGTCGGGCTCGAGTACCTGACCATGGAGGACGTGGCGCGCATTCCGCGGCGGGCGGAGCCCTTCGGGGTCGCGGTCTACGCGCCGCTCGATCGAGCGCCGATGCGTCCCGACGTGGTCCTCGTCCGCGGCAACCCGCGCCAGCTGATGCTGCTCGCCGAAGCGGCGCAGTCCGCCGGCGCCGCGGGGACGACACCGGCGCTCGGGCGTCCGACTTGCGCCGTGCTACCGGAGGCAATCAACAGCGGGAGGACCGCGGCGAGCCTCGGTTGCATCGGCAATCGCGTGTACACCGGCGCCGGAGACGACGAGGCGTACTTCGCGATTCCGGGCGACCGGCTGGCCGACGTGGAACGGCGCCTGGAAGTGATCGCGCGCGCCAACGTCGAGATGGAGAAGTTCCACCGCTCCCGGCTGGGCTAGCGCATCTCGGTACTCACCCGCGGGGACCGCGGCTTCTTCGATCGCGGTGCCCGCCGATGCAAGAGCTCCGCGAGGAAGGGCGCGGTCCGCGATTCACGCGAGCGCGCCACCTCCTCCGGCGGTCCCCAGGCGACGACCCGCCCTCCCGCTTCGCCGCCTTCAGGCCCGAGATCGATCACGCAGTCCGCCGCCGCCACCACGTCGAGGTTGTGCTCGATGACGATGACAGTGTCGCCCCGATCGACCAGCCGGTGGAGCGCCCCGACGAGCTTCGCCACGTCCGCCATGTGCAGGCCGGTGGTCGGTTCGTCGAGGACGTAGACCGACTTCCCGAATGCGGGAGAGGCCAGCTCCGCCGCGAGCTTG
>JBJMQD010000340.1:0-4793 GCA_045802855.1 Myxococcales bacterium
ACGGGACCCGTCGCTACCAACAATCGCGTATTCTTCGGCAGCTTCTTCATCTTCTGAACGAGTCGTACGAGGCGGCCCGGCGGGAACCGGGCCGCCTCGCGTCGAACCGGGGGGTTCTCATGACGCTTTACGAGGCCGTCCGGTCCTCGGCGTCGTTCCGTGTCCGCATCGCGCTCAACCTCAAGTCGATTCCCTACGAATCGGTAGTGCTCGATTTGCGTAAGGGCGCTCATCGCGCCGCCGAATACGCGCGACTGAACCCTCAGCAGGCCGTCCCCACCCTCGTCGACGGCAACAAGACGCTCCTGCAGTCGATGGCCATCATCGAGTACCTCGACGAGACCCATCCCTCCCCGGCGCTCCTTCCCGTCGCGCCGCTCGACTGCGCGCGGGTGAGGGCGATCTCCCAGCTCGTCTCCTGCGACATCCATCCGCTGAACAACCTGCGCGTCTTGAATTGGCTGGAAAAGGAGCTGCGGATCGACGAGCGGGAAATGGATCGGTGGTACCATCACTGGGTACACGAGGGTTTCGCCCCGCTCGAGCAGATCCTGGGCGAGCCCGCCACCGGCACCTTCTGCCAGGGCGACGCGCCCACCATGGCGGACTGCTGCCTCGTGCCGCAGGTGGTGAACGCGATCCGGTTCAAGGTAGATCTCGCGGCCTACCCACGGATCGTGCGCATCCACGAAGCGTGCATGAAGATCGACGCCTTCGCGAAGGCGCACCCGGATCGGCAGTAACTAGATCTCTTCCTCGCGCCAGATCCCGAGCGCCTTCTGCACGGGCCGGTCGGAGAACGAGAACAGCACCGCCTCCTCGCGGGCCTCGTGCGAGACCTCGTGCCAGGAAGGCACCACGAAGAGGTCCTTCGGTCCCCATTCGAAAGTCTCGCTGCCCACCTTCGATTTGCCGCGTCCCTCGACGACGCTGAAGACGGTTCCGTCCGTCGACCGGTAACGCGTTCCCTGGAACCCCGCCGGGAGAAGCTGGATGAACGCGGCGATGGTGGGCATCGGATAGCCGCCGGTCGCCGGGTTCACGTATTGCAGCTTGACCCCGTGGACGGGATGCGGCGGCCCCCCGTGCACGAGCCGGGCGAGCGCCTCCCGCGTCTTCTCGTAGGGAACCGCGAAGACGGGCGTGCTCCGGGAGGCGGGATGGTATTCGACCGGCAGGAGGTTCTGGCCGTAGCGGAAGAGCGCATCGCCTTCCGGCCGGACCGGGCGCTGCACCTCGTTCGGATCGCGCTCGGCGAAGCCGGCGTCGAAGAACGAGATCATCGGGATGTCCAGCCCATCCAGCCAGATGACGGGACTGTTCCCGGGATTGCCGTGGTCGTGGAAGGTCCACGACGGCGTGACGATGAAGTCGCCGGGGCGCATGGTGGCGCGCTCGCCGTCGACGGCGGTGTAGGCGCCGCTTCCCTCGACGACGAAGCGGAGCGCGGACTGCGCGTGCCGGTGGCTCGGAGCGATCTCGCCCGGCAGGATCAACTGCAACCCCGCGTAGACCGTGTGCGTGATCGACGAATGTCCGCGAAGTCCCGGATTCTCGAGAACGAGTACCCGGCGCTCCGCCTCTTTCGCAGTGATGAGCCGGCCCGCCTCGAGAAGGTGAGCGCGGGCGGTTTCGTATCGCCAGAACGCGGGGACGCAGGGAGTGCGCGGCCGCTGCGGGACCAGATCGCCCAGCACCTCCCAGAGCGGCGTCAGGTTCTCGCCGCTGATGCGCTCGTAGAACGCCTTGCGCTCGGCGGTCTTCTGCGGAGCCTGCATCATGGGGCGCTCCCCTGCTCGGGGGCGCGAGCGACGCCGGAAGCGTGCGCCGCGCGCGGGCGGGAGAACGAGATCGTCAGCGCCGCCGCTGCCGCGATCAGCGCCGGCCCCGCGGCGACGAGGAAGATATGCCGGATGTCCCAGTGCAAGGCGAACAGCCAGCCGCCGATCAGCGGCCCGACGATCGATCCGATCCGGCCGATGCCGAGCGCCCAGCCGACTCCGGTCGACCGGATGGCCGTCGGATACGACTCCGCGGTGAGCGCGTTGGCGCCGATCTGTCCACCGACGACGCAGAACCCCGCCCCGAAGATGGTGACGACGAGGAGAGCGGCGGAGGCGCCCACGGTCCCGATCAGCACCACGAAGGCGCTCGCGCCGAGGTAGGTGAGGGCCAGCATCGCGAAGGGCGAGAAGCGATCGAAGAGCCGTCCCAAGAGGAGCGTCCCCGCGATTCCGCCGACCTGGAACATGGCGGTGATGAGCGCGGCGTTCTCCACCGCGATCCCCGCGTCGTGGATGATGGTGGGAAGCCAGTTGCTCAGGAAGTACAGGTCGAGAAGGCTCATGAAGAAGACGACCCAGGTGAGCAGCGTGAACATGGCCCTGCGCTCGGCGAAAAGCTGGCCGACCACGAATCCCTTCGATGCGTGCTCCTCCACCGTGAAGGTGGAGCCGGCGCCTCCTGCCGCCGCGGGATCGATCCGGGAGAGGATCGACGCCACGTCCGCGGTGCGCCCGCCGCGCACGACCAGAAAGCGGATCGACTCCGGCAGTCCTCGCGCCAGGAAGGGGAACACCAGGATCGGCACCGCGCCTCCGACGAGGAAGACGGCTTTCCACCCGAAGCGCGCGATGAGGCCCGCCGCCGCCACTCCGCCGAGCGCCGCGCCCAGCGAGAAGCCGCAGAACATGATCATGATGGTGGTGGCTCGCACCCGCTTCGGCGCGTATTCGGTCGTGAGCGCGATGGCGTTGGGCATCGCGCCCCCGAGTCCGAGCCCGGTGACGAATCGGTAGACGAGCAGGGCCTGAAGCGAGCCGGCGGTCGCGGTGAGGAGCGACAGCACGCCGAAAAACAGCGTGCAGAAGAGCAGCACGGGCCGTCGCCCGGCGCGGTCCGCGATGGGCCCGAAAGCGAGCGCACCGATCATCAATCCCGTCAGGCCGGCCGCGAACACCGGGCCCAGGTCCGCGCGGCGGACGTGCCAGGATTTGATGATGGCAGGCGCCACGTACCCGATGGCCTGGGTGTCGAAACCGTCGATGAGGACGACGAGGGCGCAGAGGGCGACCACTCGAAGCTGGAAACCGCCGAATGGCCGGCTGTCGATGAATTGCTGGACGTTCACGGCCGCGCTCATGGCTTTTCTCGCTGTAGCGATTTGCGATCGTACCCCGCGACCTGCTTGTAGCGATCGGAGATCTGTTGCAACTCCTCCTTGCTGATCACGTCCTCGATGCGCGCGAACGGCTTGTCGCCGCTCCGCACGTAGACCTCGCGGAGGATGGCGTCGGGTGGATTCTGCCGATTCATCCGCACTATGTTGGCCGTGGCGGGAAGCCGCTGGTCTTCGTAAACGGCCAGAGCCGCTTGCGGTTCCTTTTGCCGTACCAACTCCTCGGCGAGCACCCGCGCGTCGAGGATCGCCTGGCCCGCTCCGTTCGACCCTCGCGGAACCATCGGGTGCGCGGCGTCGCCGAGGAGCGTCACCCGCCCTTGCGTCCAGAAGGGCAGCGGATCCTGGTCCACCATCGGGAACTCCAGGATCGAATCGGCGGCTTGCAGGAAAGCGGGGACGTCGAGCCAGGAGAAGTGCCAGTCCGCGAACGCGGGGAGGAAGTCCCGCAATTCGCCGCGCCGGTTCCAGTCGCGCGTCACGTGCCTCGGCGTCTCCACCTCGGCGACCCAGTTCACGAGCTGTCTCCCCTCTTCGTCGATGCGGTTCTTGATCGGGTAGATGACCATCTTCCCCGTCGCGAGCCACCCCGCCCGCACCATGCTCGCGCCGGAGAGGAACGGCGGCCAGCGCGTGACGCCGCGCCACATGTTGACGCCGGAGTAGAGCGGCTCGCCCTCGCCGGGATGGAGCTGTTTCCGGATCCGCGAGTGGATGCCGTCGCAGCCGACCACGACGTCGCCCTGCTGCGGCGGAAGCTCCTCGCCCGTGGTCGCATCCTGGAAACGCACCGTCGCGCGGCGCCCGTCCTGCTCGAACCCGACGCACTTCCAGCCGGCGAAGACGCGATCCGCGCCCACCCGCGCGCGCACCGCCTCGAGCAGCACCATCTGCAAGTCGCCGCGATGGATCGAGTACTGCGGCCACTCGTACCCCGCGGCGCGGCCGAGGGGCTCCCTGAAGATGAGCTGGCCAAAGCGGTTGAAGAAGACCGCCTCCTCGGTGAGGACGGCCACCCGGTCCAGCTCCGCGCCGAGTCCGAGCGAGATCAACTCCTTCGCCGCGTGGGGGAGGATGTTGATTCCCACCCCGATGGACCGCATCTGCGACGCCGACTCGTAGACGCGGGAAGCGATGCCGGCCCTGTGCAGCGTGAGCGCGAGGGTCAGTCCGCCGATCCCCCCTCCCACGATGACGACTTCCATGCCGTCTCCAATGCCTGCGGCCTTCTGGCCTCCGCGACTGGCGACGCGGGCAAAGCCCGCTCCTCCGCTAGCCTTCTTCGGCGATCACCCGGTTCCGCAGGATTCCGATGCCCGAGATCTCCACTTCCGCGACGTCTCCCGCCTTCATGAACACCGGCGGCTCCCGCTTGAACCCGACGCCTCCGGGCGTCCCGGTCGCGATCACGTCACCGGGGAGAAGCTCGGTGAAGCCCGTCACGTATTCGATGACAGTGGGGATGTCGAAGATCATCAAGTCGGTAGTCGCCTGCTGCATCTGGGTCCCGTTGAGCCGCGTCGTGAGGGTGAGCTTCGACGGATCCTGCAGCTCGTCCGTGGTCACGAGCCAGGGCCCGAATCCTCCCGTGGCGGGGAAGTTCTTTCCCGGCGTC
>JBJMQD010000352.1:0-2933 GCA_045802855.1 Myxococcales bacterium
TCGAGCCGATCTGGAACCGCCAGTTCGTGGACCACATCCAGATCACGGTCGGCGAGGAGCTCGGCATCGAGGGGCGCGCGGCGTTCTACGAGGAAGCCGGCGCGATCCGCGACGTGGTGCAGAACCATCTGCTCCAGATCGTCTCCAACGTCGCCATGGAGCCTCCGCCCCGCACGACGGACCTGGAGTCCGTCCGCGACGAGAAGGTGAAGGTGCTGAAAGGCATCCCCCCGATCCAGCCGGCGGACCTCGTGCGCGGCCAGTTCCGGGGGTACCGTCAGGAGGCGGGGGTCGCGGCGGAATCGACCACCGAGACGTTCGCGGCGCTTCGGCTGTACGTGAATTCCTGGCGCTGGCAGGGCGTGCCTTTCCTCATCCGCGCCGGGAAGTGCCTTCCGGTCACCCGCACCGAGGTCTTCGTCCGGCTCCGGCAGGCGCCGATCCTGGTGGAGGGTCTGGTGCCGCCGCCGAACTACTTCCGCTTTCGCCTGAGCCCGGGGTTCGTGATCGCGCTCGGCGCGATGGTCCGCGCACCGGGCGAGAAGTTCGCGGGCCAGGAGGTGGAGCTCGAGCTGAACAAGGTCGAAGGCAAGGACATCGAGCCCTACGACGAGCTTCTCGGCGATGCAGTCGCGGGCGACTCCTTCCGCTTCGCGCGCGAGGACTACGTGGAAGAAGCGTGGCGCATCGTCGATCCGGCGATCAAGGCCTCGACTCCGATCCACGCGTACGAGCAGGGGACGTGGGGACCGGCGGAGGCGGACCGGCTGGCGCCCGGCGGTTGGTTCGCGGCGGTGGAGTAGAGCCATGACAGAGCGAGTAGCGACGAAGGTCGAGGCCGACGGTCCCCGCACCCTCTGCATCGACGTCGGAGGCACCGGGATCGAGGCGATGGTGGTCTCGTCGCTGGGCAAGCCGCTCACCGAGCCGGCGCGCGTGCTGACGCCCCAACCGGCGACGCCGCGGGCGATGACGGCGGCGCTCCGCACCATCCTTCCCGATCCGCGCGCGTACGACCGGATCTCGGTCGGGTTTCCGGGAGTGGTGGTGGAGGGCATCGTGCGGTCGGCGCCGAACCTCGACGAGTCGTGGGCGGGGTTCGATCTCCAAGGCACGATCGGGAAGGTGACCCGGAAGCCGACGCGGGTGCTGAACGATGCCGGCGTGCAGGGCTACGGTGCCATCCAGGGCAAGGGCGTCGAGGTGTGCGTGACGCTCGGGACCGGGTTCGGCTTCTCGCTCTTCGTCGACGGACAATACGTGCCGAATCTAGAGCTCGGGCACCATCCTTTCCGCAAGGGAAGGACGTACGAGGACGCTCTCGGCAAGAAGGCCCTCGCCCGGGAAGGCCGCAAGAAGTGGAATCGCATGCTGGGCATCGCCATCGAGCAGTTGCACCGCACCTTCAACTACGACGCGTTGTACCTCGGGGGAGGCAATTCGAAGAACGTCGCGATCGAGCTGCCGCCGCAGGTGAAGACCGTCGACAACGTCGCGGGGCTGCTCGGCGGCGTGAAGCTCTGGGAACGGCAGTGATCCTCACGGTCTTCGGGAGAGCGCCGAAACGAATGGAGCGGCACTCGGAGTTTGCAAAATGTGGCTGCGCACGAACTGGATGTGCTGGCGCAGGACGTAGAGCTGATCGGCGAACGAGCCGGGTAGCTTCAGTGTGATGACCCGTTTCTCGATCTCGTCGAGGCGCCGCAGCAGATCCGCCCGCTGTTCCGCCGTCGCCTGCGCGAAGGCGACGCGCTCGAGGGCCATCAACTCGCCATAGCGCCGGTAGATGCGGCCGCTCAGGCGCCACCGGTAGAGCATCGGGGCGAGCCGCAGCCCGGGAATGAGCAGCACGGCGAGCGGCACGAGCAGGACCACCGCGCGGTCGACGAGGCTCGCCAGCCAGAACGGCAGGTGCTTGTAGGCGAAGCTCTTGCCGGATTTGTAGTAGCGGGCGGCATCGTCGCTGATCTTGTACTCGTGCTCGAGGGGAGCGGGGAATTCGCCGGCCTTTTGCAAAAGCGTCGCGCGCCCGTGCACCTCGCGCGCCGCTTCGATGAGGATGTCGGAAAGGGCGGGATGCAGGTCCGACCGCGCCAGGAGCTCCACCGTCGGCGCGACGAGGGTGAGGACCTCGGCGGGGAGGTTCTTCCCCAGGTCGATCGACCCGGGCGGCAGATCGATCTTGGTGAGATAGCGGAAGCGGCGCACGTATCCGTCGCCCTGCTCGACGTCGAAGAGGCGCACGTCGGTCGAGTGGAGCATCTCGCGCATGGTTTCGCGAGTCGCCGAATCGCCCGCCAGGAAGATCGCGTCGGCCTGGCCGTTCATGAGGGCGTTCTGGGCGGCCTTTCCCTCCAGAGCGAGCAGTTGCGTCTTGCCGCCCGCTTCGATGCCGTTCCCTTTCAGCAGCGTCTCCGCGAGCACGCGGGCGCCGCTGCCTTCGCGGCCAATGGCGATGCGCTTGCCGTCGAGCTCGGACAAGAAATTGATCCGGTTCGGCATCCGGTAGAACACGAAGACCGGGAGATACGAGACGCTGCCGAGCGAGACCAGGCGGCTGGTATCGACCAGCGTAGACAGCCCGCCCTGGACGAACCCGATGTCGACGTTGAACTTCGGATCGGCGAGGCGCTTCAGGTTCTCGAGCGACCCTTGCGAGGGGAGGACCTTCAGCGTCACGCCCTGCTTGGCGAGGATCGCGCGATATTTTTCAGCGTTGAACTGGAACGAGCTGCCTTCCGCGCCGCTCGTCATGACGATGGTGTGGGGCGGCGCGGGGCGGACGAAGTGGAACGCGATCCACACCGCCAGGAGGACGGCGACGACGAGCGGTCCGAACGTGACCGCGAGATCGCGAAAGTTCGTCCGGGATACGGCCAGCCGGGGCAGCTCCATCGGTGCAAGCGTACCCTGCCGCGGCGCGGTTGTAAGCG
>JBJMQD010000363.1:0-3535 GCA_045802855.1 Myxococcales bacterium
TGGGAGATCACGATGCGATCGTCGCGGCGGTCGCCCGCCTGGCCGGGGTCGTCTGCGCCGCGAGCGGCGCCGAGGTGGTCCGGGCCCGGGAAAAAGGAGCCGTCGAGACGCTGGCCGCCAACGGCTCGCCCCTCTCGTCGGGGCGCACAGCGCTCGCCGAGCGCATCCACGAGACCCTCTCGGGCAAGCTAGAGCGACCGGACGGCGGATCGCTGGCCGTCCTTCCGCTCGGATCCTCGGACCCCAGGCTGGCTTTGATCGTCGAGCGTGCCACTCCCTTCCGCGAGCGGGAGCTCGAGGAGCTTTCCGTCTTCGCGTCGTTCGCCGCGCTGTCGCTCGTCCACGCCACCTCCCGCGCCGCCCTCCGGGAGGCCGACGCCCGCGACGCCGCGACGCTGGCCGCCATCGGAGACGGCATCGTCGCAACTGACCGGACGGGTATCGTGCGGGCGCTGAACCAGGCCGCCGCCACCGCGATGGGAGTCGGGCGCGAGGAGGCGGTCGGCCGCAAGCTGCGCGAGCTGCCCGGTCTCTCCGCGCTCGCGTCCGCCCTGACCGGAGCCCCGAGCGGCGTCGAGGTGGTACCTCTTCCTCGCGGCGAAATGGTCGTTCGCCGCCACGGTTACGAGGGGGGCATGGTCGCCATCCTTCGCGACCTCGCCACCGAGCACACCATCTCGAAGCGCGCGGTGGGATCCACTGCCCGCTTCACCTTCGAGCGGCTGGTCGGCGAGGACCCCGCGTTTGCCGAGGTGCTCGAGACGGCCCGCCGGGCCGCGCCTTCCAACCTCCCCATCCTCATCACCGGGGAGAGCGGTACCGGCAAGGAGCTCCTCGCGCAGGCGATCCACAACGCCTCCGGGCGCGCCTCAGCCCCGTTCCTCGGCGTCAACGTCACCGCCATTCCGCGAGAGCTGGTCGAGAGCGAGCTGTTCGGTTACGAGGGCGGGACCTTCACGGGCGCCCGCTCGGGCGGCATGGCCGGCAAGTTCGAGCTCTCCGGACGCGGAACGCTCCTCCTCGACGAACTCGGCGACATGCCGCTGGAAATCCAGGGCAAGCTCCTGCGCGTCCTGCAAGAAAGGGTCGTGCAGCGGCTCGGCTCGGTCGCCGACGTGCAGGTGAAGGCGCGGGTCATCGCCACCACCCACCGGGACCTGGAGCAGGCCGTGGCAACCGGCCATTTCCGTCTCGACCTCTATCACCGGCTGCGAGTCGTGCACCTGCGCATCCCGCCGCTGCGCGAGCGCCGGCGCGACATCCTCCTCATCGCCGAGAACCAGCTCCGGATGCAGGCGGAGAACGCGAGGCGTTCGCCGATCCGGCTCTCTCCGGAGGTCGCCGAGGCCCTCGAGCAGTACGACTGGCCCGGAAACGTGCGGGAATTGTGCAACGTCATCGAGAGCGAGGCGAGCCTGCTCCATCCCGACGAGGACGTCATCTCGCGGATCCCGCGAGTGCTCTTGCAGACTTCCTCGCGCGCCCCTTCCCGTCCTGCCGCGAGCGAGGGGATCCTCTCGCTCGAGGAGCTCGAGAAACGCGCCTGCTCGGAAGCCCTGGCGCATTTCGCCGGCAACGTGGCTCGCGCCGCGGAGGCGCTGGGCCTCGCAAAGACGACGCTTTACGCCAAGATGAAGCGGTACGGCCTCGGCGAGGCCGGGGCGCCGAGCCGCGAGCCGGCTGCGAAGATGCGGCGCGCGCAGCCCGCCCCCAAACGGTCGGTCGGTAACGGATAGCGGTGATTTTCGCGCCCGGAGGGCTTGCTCTCCGGACGCGAATTGGACACTCTGGCGCGTCTGGTGCGATGTAGGCGCCGGGCCCCCATCTCGTCCAACTCCCGCTTCCGACCGACCGAGGAAACTACATGTACCACCAGAACTACAATCCGTTGGGCAGTGCGTTCCTATCGACGCTCGCGGCGGCGGTACCGATCCTCGTCCTCCTCTACTTCATCGCGCTCCATCCGCACCGGGACAAGACGGGGATGAGGCACCTGGGGATCTCCGCCCCGTACGCCGCCTTCTATGGCGTCATCGCAGCCTTCCTTATCACGACCCTCGTGTTCGGGATGCCCATCGCTTCCGCGGTGTCGGCGTTCGCCCTCGGCTCGCTCTCCGGCTTCCTCGGCATCATCTGGATCGTGCTGGCGGCGATGTTCCTCTACACCATTACCGTCGTCACCGGACGATTCGAGATCGTCAAGGAGTCGATCGTCCACATCTCCTTCGACCGCAGACTGCAGGTGCTGCTGATCGCCTTCTCATTCGGCGCGATCATCGAAGGCACCTCGGGATTCGGCACGCCGGTGGCCATTGCCGGCGCGGTGATGGTCGGACTCGGCTACACGCCCTTTCAGTCGGCGGTGCTCAACCTGCTGGCCAACACGGCGCCGGTGGCGTGGGGCGCCATCGGCACGCCGATCGTCACGCTGGCGGCGGTGAGCGGACTCGATCAGCTCTCGCTGTCGGCCATGGCCGGACGGCAACTGCCGTGGGTCTCCATGCTCGTCCCCTTCTGGCTGGTGGTGACGTTCGTGAAGATGGAAGGCGGCTCGTGGCGCCAGGCGCTGGAAGTGTGGCCGGGCGCGCTCGTCTCCGGCGGCACCTTCGCGCTGGTGCAGCATTTTGCATCCGCATCGAGTGCACTGCATCTGATCACCGACGTGGTGGCCGGCGTGATCTCGGTCATCTGCACGGCGCTCTTCGTCCGCTTCGTCTGGCGGCCCAAAACGCGCTTCCTGCTGAAGGGCGAAGCGCCGCGCCAGTGGACGTATCGCTACACCGCGCGGGAAACGGTCGCCGCGTGGATGCCGTGGGCGATCCTCATCGCCTGCTGCGCGCTGTGGGGCAGCCCTGCCGTGAAGAAGACGCTGAACGGCATCTCCAATCCGGCGTGGGAGATGCCGGCGCTGCACAATCTCGTGCAGCGGATGCCGCCGGTCGCGCCGCCGGGCGCGAAGCCGGAGGCGGCGCGCTTCACGCTGAACTGGCTGTCGGCCGCAGGCACCGGCGTCTTCGTCGCCGCGCTGCTCTCCGGTCTGGCGCTGCGGCTCACCGCGTCGCAGTGGAAGGATGCGGTGGTGCGAACCGCGAAGCGGATGGAGATCCCGGTGCTGGTCATCGCGCAGGTCCTCGGACTGGGATTTCTGACGCGCTACTCCGGCGCGGACGCGGTGCTCGGCCTCGCCTTCACCTCGGCCGGCGCGGCCTATCCGTTCTTCGCCGCCTATCTCGGCTGGCTGGGGGTCTTTCTCACCGGCTCCGACACCGCCTCGAACGCGCTGTTCGGCAGTCTGCAGCGCATCACCGCGCAGCAGCTGCACCTCAACGAGACGCTCATCGTCGCCACCAACTCCACCGGCGGCGTGATGGGAAAGATGATCGACGCGCAGTCGATCATGGTGGCCTGCGCCGCCTGCTACGACGACCCGTACGAGCGCGCGCACGCCCTCGGCCCGATCTTTCGCAAGGTGTGGTGGCACTCGGTGGCGGGGGCGGCGGTGATCGGATTGATCGCGCTGATTCAGACGTACGCG
>JBJMQD010000416.1:0-13308 GCA_045802855.1 Myxococcales bacterium
GTGCGCGGGGTCGGGACAATTTGACGATCCCACGCCCGCGAACCAATCGTAGTAGTAGCTTTCCGCCCGTGCGGCTCTCTGCGGACCTCGTTCCCGACGACGTCGTCACGGTTTTGCGCCGTCTGCGCACCGCAGGGAAGCAGGCCTTCATCGCCGGAGGCGCGGTCCGGGACATCGTCCGGACGGCGCTCGGCGAGGAGGCGGGGGCGCCGCAGGACTTCGACGTCGCGACGAACGCGCTGCCCGAGGAGGTGCAGCGCCTCTTCCCGCGCACCGCTCCGACGGGCATCGCCCACGGCACCATCACCGTGCTCTCCGGGAGCCTGAAGGTGGAGGTGACCACCTTCCGGGGCGAAGGGCCCTATCTCGACGGACGCCGCCCCTCCTCGGTGACCTTTCTCGGCGACATCGAGGGCGATCTCGCCCGGCGCGATTTCACGGTCAATGCCATCGCCTGGGATCCGCTCTCGGACGATTTGCGCGATCCCTTCGACGGGGTCCGGGACCTCCGTTGCCGGAGGCTGCGGGCCGTCGGAGACCCTATCGCCCGCTTCGGCGAGGACGGGCTGCGGCCGCTGCGCGCGGTGCGGTTCGCCTGCACGCTGCGCCTCGCCCTGGATCGCGCGACCGAGAAGGCCATCCCGAAGGCGCTCGAAACGTTCGAGAAGGTCGCCTGGGAGCGGATCCGCGACGAGCTGGTCAAGCTGCTCGTGCGCGGCAAGCCGGCGAGTCGCGGGCTACGGCTCCTGCGCCGGACCGGCCTTCTCGCCCGCGTCGCCCCGGAATTGCTGGAGGGCGTCGCATTCCAGCAGAACGCCTACCACCGGTGGGACGTCTTCCGGCACACCTCGCTGTCCGTCGATTACGCGCCGCCGGAACCGATCGTCCGCCTGGCGGCGTTGATGCACGACGTCGGAAAGCCGCGCTCCGCGGTACCACCGGATCCGAAGGGCGATCACACCTTCTACCGGCACGAGTTCATCGGCGAGGAGATGGCGCGGGAAATCCTGCTGCGGTGGAAGCTTCCCCACCGCGACGTGGAGCGCATCGCGCTCCTCGTGCGCGAGCACAACTGGTACTACCGGGACGAGTGGAACGACGCGACCGTTCGCCGCACCATTGCCCGGATCGGACCGGCCGAGCTTCCCGCACTCTGGGCGCTGCGCCGCGCCGATCTCCGGGCGCGGGGGCGGTTCGTGGAGGAGGGCCTCGCGAACCAGGCCCGGCTCGAGGCCCGGTTCGATTTGGAACTTCGACGCGCCTCGGCACTCAAGATCGGGGATCTGGCGATCGGAGGACGCGACGTGATGGAAGCGCTGTCGATCGGACCCGGCCGGGTGGTCGGACAAGTCCTGGCGAAACTGCTCGAGCGCGTGCTCGACGAGCCCGAATTGAACACTCGTGAACGCCTGCTGGGACTAGTACCGGAGACAGCTCAATCTCTCTCCACAGGCAATCCACAGGCGTAGCGGGCCTGGAACCCGCGACCGCCGCCTCCGAGAGCGCCGCGATGCGGCAGCGTTCGTTACGGCACACGAAATGCGTCGATGGAACGGGATCCTGCGAGTTACCAGTACGGAACTGAACGTAGGACCGAGGAGAGGTGCCCGCGGACAGGGCCGAGCAGTCATCGTCCCAAAGAGGGGTGTGGAAAAGATGTGGAACGAAGCCAGTGCCTCCGACGTCATAGGGAAGTTGGAGGGACGTTCCGAGGCCCAGTGACAGCTACCCGCTCGAATGTCCGGGTGTTAAGCTTGCAAACAACAGATCTCCGCTCCGGCCGCGTCGCGCGACCGCCCCACGGACGCTCATCGA
Organism: Myxococcales bacterium; assembly: GCA_045802855.1. Taxonomy (GTDB): domain Bacteria; phylum Myxococcota; class Myxococcia; order Myxococcales; family 40CM-4-68-19; genus VBKO01. Next base: position 1,816 of record JBJMQD010000416.1, read on the forward strand.
TGGCCGACGCAGTCATTCCTGCCACGCCGCGGATCCTCTACATCGAGGACAACCCGGAAAGCCGCGCGCTGGTGCGCAGCGTTCTCGAGCCTCGCGGGTTCGACGTGCTGGAGGCGAGCGATGGTATCGCCGGCATCGATCTTGCCATCAGCGCCCACCCGGACCTGATCCTCTGCGACATCCAGCTTCCCGGGATCGACGGGTACGAGACCGCTACCCGACTCCGATCGTACAAGGGCCTGGACGGCTGCCCGATCGTCGTCCTCACGAGCCACGGCGACCGCGGCCTTTCGCTCTCCGTCGGCGCGGATGGGTTCATCGAGAAGCCCATCGACGTAGAGAAGTTCCCTCAGCAATTACGGGAATTCCTCAAGGGAAAGCGCGAGAAGCTCCGCGGCATCGAGGAGCGGCGCTATCTGCGGGAGTACAGCCAGGCGCTCGTCGAGCGGCTGGAAGCGACGGTGCGGGAGCTGACCGCGGCGAACACGCGGCTGCGGGCGGCGGCGCGGAGCAAGAACGAGTTCATGCAGAACCTCTCGCACGAGCTCGCGACCCCGCTCACCCCCATTCTCGGCTATCTGAAGATCCTACGGAGCGGGAAGATGGGCCCGCTCAGCGACTCGCAGCAGAAGATCATCGACTCGATCCACGTAGCCGCCGACCGGCTTTCGCGGACCATCGACAACCTGGTCGATTTCGCCACCCTGGAAGGCGGCGGGCAGATCATCCACGCCGAGCAATTCGCTCCTTCCGAGCTGGTTGCTCCGGTCATCGAGGACGAGCGCGGTAAGGCCAAGACGCGGCGCGTCCGGCTTCAGACGACCATCGAGGCGACGGAGCCGGGTGTGGGAGACGTCCGCAAGCTGCGGCAGGCGCTTTCCAACCTGATCGACAACGCCATCAAGTTCAGCCCGCACGGAAGCGAGGTCCTGGTCCGGGTCATCTCCGACGGTGGAAGGCTGCTCTTCGAGGTCTATGACCAGGGCGAAGGGTTTTTGCCGAACGAGGCGGAGCGCGTCTTCGAGCCCTTCTTCCACGCCGACCGCGTCGGCGACGAGAAGGCGCCCGGAGCCGGGCTCGGGCTCCCCGTCGCCAAGCAGATCGTCGAGGCGCACGGGGGCCGGGTCTTCCTGGAAAGCCCTCCGAAGACGCAGCCGGAGGGACCGCATCACTACACCGGCGCCAAGGTCGCCTTCTGGATTCCCGATCGCGCGCACGTCCGTCCGGTCGCGGGCGCACCGATTTTGGAAGCCGCACCCGAAGGCGGAACGTCTTAGAATCGCGCCGTGCTGACGGTCGTAGCGATGAGCGGGGGCGTCGATTCGTCCGCCTCGGCGGCTCTCCTCGCGAAGGAGGAGGGTGCCGACTCCGTGTGCGGCATCTCGTTGCGGCTGTACTCGACGTCCGAGGAGGCGGAGCGGAGCGGGCGTTCCTGCTGCGCTCCTTCGGACCTCTACGACGGTCGCCGCGCCGCCGCCGTCCTCGGCATCCGGTTCTACGTCTACGACGCGACAGCGAGGTTCCGCACCGAGGTGATCGACGACTTCATCGCGAGTTACGCGCGAGGCGAGACGCCCAATCCCTGCGTCCGCTGCAACGACGAGGTCAAGTTCGAGTGGCTCCTCGACCGCGCACGGCGCCTCGGCGCGGCGGCTCTCGCCACCGGCCACTACGCACGCGTCGAAGAAGGGCCGGATGGCCGGTATCGGCTCCTTCGCGCTCGCGACGCCGGCAAGGACCAGAGCTATTTCCTGCACGGCCTCACCCAGGCCGAGCTGCGCTTCGTCCGCTTTCCCCTCGGCGAGCTGACGAAGACCCAGGTGCGGGCGCTGGCGCGCGAGCACGGCCTCCCGAACGCGGACAAGCCCGAGAGCATGGAGACGTGCTTCGTAGCCGGCGCTTCCGTGGCTGACTTCCTCGAGGCGCACGGCGTATCCCGCGCGCGCGGAGAGATCGTCGACGTCGAGGGACGCGTCCTCGGCGAGCACGATGGCGTGCACCGCTTCACCGTCGGGCAGCGCAAGGGACTGGGGATCCCGCGTCGCCTTCCGCTCTACGTCGCCGCCCTCGACGCTACGAGCCAGCGCGTCGTCGTCGGCACCCGCGATGAGGCGTCGCGGAGCATCTTTCGCGCGCACGCCGCCCGCTGGGTATCCGAGCCCCCGAGGACCGGTGCGACCTGCGAAGTGCAGATCCGCCATCGTGGCAAGCCCCTGGCGGCGGAGATCGAACCACTGCCCGGCGGAGACGTGAGCGTGCGCCTGCGCGAGCCGGCGCTCGGGATCGCGCCCGGACAGTCCGCGGTGTTCTACAGGGGCGACGAAGTGCTTGGGGGCGCCAGGATCGCGCGCTAGGCGATCGCTGGCGCCTTTCTGGGAGCGTCACCGAAGCGCCAGGTCTTGGTCGCTGCGCCGGGCTCGTCGATGTGAAGGCGGACCTTGGCGGAGAGCTTGCGCGGCACCCGCAACACGCGCAGGCAGTCGAGGGACGCGTGCTGGTCGTCGAACCGGCCGAGCGTGAGCGATGCCACCACCGCCATGGCTCGCGGGTCGACGGGCCATTTCCCCGACTCCCAGTACTGCATGTATTCGACCGGGACGTCGAGAAGCTCGGCGAGCATCGGCTGCTTCATCCCGAGGACCGTGCGGAGGAACCGGAGGCCTTCGCCGCTGCGGAGTCCCGATTTCGCCAGCTCGACCGCGATCCGCCGCTCGAAGCGCTTCACGTGCTCGGCCTGGATCACCACCTGGCTGCAAGCCGCGCAGCGGGTGGCCGGCATCTCGGCGGTGAAATGGTGCCCGCAGACATCGGTCGAGTCGTCGATCCGGATGTCGAAGATCGCGTCCCGTCCGCAGCGCTCGCATGTCTTGTTCACGACCGACCCCCGCAGCGGGCTCGCCTCAATCCGCTACCGCGGGATTGTGCAAGCGGTGAGCCACGGGAGTGGCTGGCAACCGCCCCTCTGAAAACTCGGGCAGATGCGGCAGGGCGGGTGGCGATGACTGTCGTTGTTACAGGGTTTGTATCGGACAGGACTGACCGACCTGGTCCAGTTCGTCCACCCATGGATCCGGTCCGGACTGCTCCTCCCGCGGGTACAGCCGCTGATCGAGCAGATGCTCCGGGAGGATGTTGCCCATCGAGGCGAAGAGCGATCGCCGCACGCCAGGGTGGTCGCGCTCGAGATCGTCGAGGAGGCGCTTCACGCGCTTGCGCATGAGGTCGTCCTGCGAGCCGCACAGATCGCAGGGAATGATGGGAAACCCGGCGGACCGCGCGAATTCGGCGATGTCCGCCTCCGCCGCGTAGCAGAGCGGCCGGATGACCACGTTGCGCCCGTCGTCGCTCCGCAGGCGGGGCGGCATGGAACGGATCTTCCCCGTGAAGAGCATGGAGAGGAGCAGCGACTCGACCAGATCGTCACGGTGGTGGCCGAGGGCGATCTTGGTGCAGCCCATCTCCCGCGCGGCCGAGTACAGGATTCCGCGGCGGAGCCGTGAGCAGACCGTGCAGAGGGTCTTCCCAGGTGGCGTCAGCCGCAGGACCTGCGAGTAGGTGTCCTCGCGAAGCATCCGCACCTCGACGCCCTGCTCGCGCAGATAGGCCTCGAGGCGCTGGGCGGGAAAGCCAGGATGGCCCTGGTCGAGGTTGCAGGCGACGAGGTCGAAACGGATCGGCGCCCGGCGGCGAAGCTCGCGCAGGACGTGGAGCAGGGTGAACGAGTCCTTCCCGCCCGAGACCGCGACGAGGATCCGGTCGCCGTCCTGGACGAGGTCGAAATCGTGGATGGCGCGGCCGGTGTCGTGGAGGAGCCGCTTTTCGAGTCGAGCGTCCGGTTGAGGCATCGTGGGGCGCCCGTTACACCATCTCTCGTGGCCCGGCTCAACCTGCGTCTTCCGGAGAACGCTCCGGGGCCGCTCTTCGTGGATTCCACCTGCATCGACTGCGACGCCTGCCGCCAGCTCGCGCCCCGGACGTTCGCGCGCTCGGATCGAAGCGGCCTCTCGTACGTTCGCAGGCAGCCCGAGCCGGTCGAGAAGGCCGACGCCCTGGTCGCGCTCGTCGCCTGCCCGACGGCTTCGATCGGCGGCGCCCATGGCGGCGAGGTCCGCGACGCGTTCCGCTCGTTGCCCCTCCACATCCACGGACCGGTCCACGATCTCGGGCTGCGGGCGGAATCGTCGTACGGGGCGACGAGCTATCTCGTCGTGCGCGAGGGCGGGAACGTGATCGTCGATTCTCCCCGCGCGGCGAAGCCGCTCCTCGACCGCATCGAACAGATGGGCGGAGCGCGCTGGAACTTCCTCACCCACCGCGACGACGTCGCCGACCACGAACAGCTCCACCAGCGGTTCGGATGCGAGCGCGTCCTGCACCGCCACGACGTCTCGCGACGGACGCAGTCGGTCGAGCGCCAGATCGGCGGCACCGATCCCGTCGAGCTTTCGCCCGGCCTTCTCGTCATCCCGGTGCCCGGCCACACGCCGGGGAGCGCCGCGCTTCTCGTCGACGACACGTACCTGTTCACCGGAGATCACCTCTGGGCGGAGGGGAGGAGCGGGGTCCCCCTGCGCCGGGCGGAGGCCGAAGGCCGGAGGATTGGAGGAGGCCCGAGCATTGAAGGCGGATCGCTCGGGATGTCGCGCTCGGTCTGCTGGTACTCGTGGGACGAGCAGATCTCGAGCCTCGAGAAGCTGCTCGACTTCCGCTTCCGGTTCGTCCTTCCGGGTCATGGGCGCCGCGCCGTCGCCCGCGACGACCGCGAGATGCGCGAATGGATCCGCAAGCTGCTCCGCGAAGTCCGCTACCAGTGAACCCGGATCACACCGCGGCGAGGGCCTTCGGGAGCGATCCTCGCGCGAGCGCCCGCGCCATCCGCGGCGTATTGTAGGCCCAGCCGAGCCGTCCGTCGGGTCCGGCGACGATGATCCCGCCGTCGCCGTGCGCGCGGTCGCGCAACAGGGCCACGGCCTCGATGGCAGCCCTGCGCGGCGAAAGTCCCGCGCGCACGCGTGCACAGGCGTCCCGCGCGAGCGTCACTTTCAGGATCGCCTCGCCCAGGCCGGTGCTGGAAGCGGCCGCCTCGGCGTCGTCGGCGTAGGTGCCCGCGCCGATGATCGGCGTGTCGCCGACGCGTCCGGGGCGCTTGTAAGGTGTACCACCCGTGGAGGTGCACGCTGCGACATGTCCCTTGCCGTCGACGGCCACCGCTCCGATGGTGCCGATCCTCCCCGCGCGGACCTCGTCGCCGCCCTGCTGCTTCGCCAGCGCGCGAAGCTCTTCCCAGCGGGCGCGCTGGCGCTTGGTGACGAGGAGGGCGTTCGGATACTCGGCAAATCCGCATTCGCGGGCGAATGCATCCGCCCCCGCGCCGCAGAGGAGGACGTGCGGGGTGTCGTCGCAGACGCGCCTCGCCACCAGGATCGGGTTCTTGATCGTCTTCGCGCAGGCGATGCCGCCGGCGCGCAGCGCCGTTCCGTCCATGCAGGAGGCGTCCAGTTCCACGTCGCCGGTCGCCGTCAGGCAGGCGCCGGTTCCGGCATTGAAGATCGGGTCGTCCTCGAGCATCACCGCCGCCGCTTGCGCGGCATCGAGCGGGCTTCCGCCCCGGCGTAGGACCGCGAGGCCGGCTTCGGCGGCGGCTCGGCACCCGGAGAGGTAAGGCGCCGGATCGAGGTCGGGAGGCGTTCCCGCCCCGCCGTGCACGACGACGGCCGGTCCGCTCCCTTCGTCGAGGATGGCGTCGAACTCGACCGCGCTCAGATCGCCCGCGTAGCTCATGGGGGGCGCGGACGTTAGATCCACCGCGCGCGGGCGGCAATCCTGATGTATTCCGCCTTTGTGAGGCGCGTCCGCGGCCAGCTTCTCGATTGCGGACATTTCCTGCCGGAAGAATCGCCCGAGGGAGTCCTTGCTGCGATGATCCCCTTTCTGCAGACAGCTTGAGGAGGATGGCATGCGGTCCGCCTTGGTCGCGATCCTGGCAACGAGCCTCGCCTGCGGAATGAGCGCGGCCACGAACGCGGGGTCAGGAAACCTCGAGGGAGACGCCGGCACCGGAGCACTGCTCTGGTACGTCACGTGCGGCGATCCCGTCTGCATGGCGGGCGGACACCGGGATCACGGACTTCCCCGCTGCACGGGCGAATCGCCGGGCAAGCAATGCGCGACGCCCGGAGCGAAGTGCGATCCAGGGAACGACTGCAACGAGGATCTCGTCTGCAGCACCACCGATCCCCGGCAGCAGTCCGGCGGCTGTCCGATCTCGCGCGCGAGCTACAAGAAGGACATCCACTACCTCTCGTCGAGCGAGCTCCAGACGTATAGCGATCAGCTGCTCGCGCTCCCGCTCGCCACATACCGATACCGGAACGCCGATTCCCGCCAGCACCTCGGGTTCCTCATCGACGGCCATGAATCGCTGGTCTGCGTCGAGCCGGAACGGGACCGGGTGGATCTGTACAGCTACGCGAGCATGGCGGTCGCCGCGCTGCAGGTGCAGGCCCGCCAGATCGACGACCTGACGAAGGAGGTCGCCGCGCTCCGCGCCGAGCTGGAAGCGGGGCGCGCGGCGGTGGCGCGACGGCGGGGGCGCTGATTTTGCAAGGCTCCGCGGCTTGACAGCGTAACCCCCGTTATGAATCGCTGTCCCACCCCAAAAGGATAGGAGCAGTCATGGCTCAGGAGCGCAAGGTGCACGAGGTCGTCATCGTCGGAGCGGCGCGGACGCCCATCGGAGCGTTTCTCGGATCGCTCGCGGCGGTGTCGGCGCCGAAGCTCGGCGCGACCGCCATCAAGGCGGCTCTCGAACGCGCAAAAGTTGCGCCGGACGAGGTGAAGACCGTCTTCATGGGCGAGGTGCTGCAGGGCGGCGTGGGACAGGCGCCCGCGCGCCAGGCGGCCCTCTACGCGGGCATCCCCAACAGCGTTCCTTGCGTCACCGTGAACAAGGTGTGCGGCTCCGGCCTCGAGTCCGTCATCCAGGGCGCCCGGGTGATCGCGCTCGGCGAAGCCGACGTCGTCGTCGCGGGCGGCATGGAGTCGATGTCGAACGCGCCCTACTTCTCGCACGCGCTCCGCCAGGGCGCCCGGATGGGGAACGTCGAGTTCAAGGATCTGCTGATCCACGACGGGCTCTGGGACCCGTACAACGACATGCACATGGGGATGTGCGGCGAGAAATGCGCCACCGATCAGGGCTTCTCGCGCTCCGCCCAGGACGAGTTCGCGATGGAGTCAACCCGCCGCGCGCAGAAGGCCCAGGCGGAAGGCGCCTTCAAGGCCGAGATCGCCTCGGTGGAGATCGTCGACAGGAAGGGCAACAAGACCCTGGTGAGCGAGGACGAGGGCCCGAAGCTCGCCAGGCCCGACAAGATCCCCTCGCTCAAGCCCGTCTTCAAGAAGGACGGCACCATCACGGCGGCGAACGCCTCCTCCATCAATGACGGCGGCGCGGCGGTCGTCCTCATGAGCCCAGAGCGGGCGAAGAAGGAAGGCCGCACGGTGCTCGCCCGGATCGGCGACTTCGGCCATGCCGCGCGCGATCCGGTCGAGTTCACCATCGCCCCGGCCGACGCCATCAAGCAGGCGTTGACGCGCGCCAATCTGCAGGCGAAGGACATCGACCTGTGGGAGATCAACGAGGCGTTCGCGGTGGTGACGATGGCCGCCAACAAGCTCGTCGGGATCACGCCCGACAAGGTGAACGTCCGCGGCGGAGCGGTGGTCCTCGGTCATCCCATCGGCGCGTCGGGCTGCCGCCTGCTCGTGACGCTGCTCTACGCGATGAAGGACCTGAACAAGAAGCGCGGCCTCGCCTCGCTCTGCATCGGCGGCGGCGAAGGCATCGCCCTGATCGTCGAACGCGATTGATCCTGGATTCGCCCGGGAGCGGGTCCCGACACTCCCGGGCTTGGGAGGCTCGATGAACAAAGTAGTGGGCAGCGCGGACGAGGCCATCCGCGACATGCAGGACGGCGCGGTGATCATGTCCGGAGGGTTCGGCCTGTGCGGGAACCCCGAGAACCTGATCGAGGCCATCCACAAGAAGGGCGTGAAGAACCTGACCTTGATCAGCAACAACTGCGGCACCACCGACAGGGGCCTCGGCGTGCTCCTCAAGTCGCGGCAAGTGCGCAAGATGATCGCGAGCTACGTCGGCGAGAACAAGGAGTTCGAGCGCCAGTTCCTCTCCAAGGAGCTGGAGGTGGAGCTGAACCCGCAGGGCACCCTCGCCGAGCGCATCCGCGCCGGCGGGGCCGGGCTTGGCGGGTTCTTCACTCCCACGGGCGCCGGCACGCTCATCGCGGAGGGGAAGGAGTCGCGGGTCATCGACGGCCGCGAGATGATCTTCGAGAAGCCACTCAAGGCCGACTACGCCATCGTGCGCGCCTGGAAGGGCGACAAGTGGGGCAACCTCGTCTTCCGCAAGACGGCACGGAACTTCTCGCCGATGATGTGCACCGCGGCGCGGATCGCCATCGCGGAAGTCGAGCACCTCGTGGAGGTCGGCGACCTCGATCCCGACCAGATCCACGTGCCGTCCGTCTTCGTGAAGCGGATTTTCGTGGGCAAGGATTACGAGAAGCCGATCGAGAAGCGCACCGTGAGGGCCGGCTGATGCCTCTGACTCGCGAGCAGATCGCCGCGCGGGCGGCGAAGGAATTGAAGGACGGGATGTACGTGAACCTCGGGATCGGCATCCCGACCATGGCGGCGAACTATCTCCCCAAGGGGATCGACGTCATCTTCCAGAGCGAGAACGGGATGCTCGGCATCGGTCCCTACCCGACCGAGGCGGAGCTCGATCCCGACCTCATCAACGCCGGCAAGGAGACGGTCACGGAGATCAAGGGCACCGCCTTCTTCTCCAGCGCCGACTCGTTCGGGATGATCCGCGGAGGCCACATCGACCTCGCCATCCTCGGCGCGATGGAGGTGAGCGCGCAGGGCGACATCGCCAACTGGACCATCCCCGGGAAAGTGCTGAAAGGGATGGGCGGGGCGATGGACCTCGTCACTGGCGCGAAGCGCGTCATCGTGGCGATGGAGCACGCGGCGAAGGGCGGTGCCCCGAAGATCCTGGAGCGCTGCGCGCTGCCGCTCACCGGGAAGAAGTGCGTGAACACCATCATCACGGACATGGCGTACATCGACGTCACTCCGCAGGGCCTCCTGCTCAAGGAGGTGGCGCCCGGGCACACCGCCGAGGACGTACAGAAGATCACCGGTGCTCGGCTACGTGTCTCCCCGGAGCTTCGGCCGATGGCCGTGTAGGCGGTGCGCAAGCGCGACTGTGCATGATAGCGTCCCGGGCCACATGACCGAGCAGCCCAAGCGGCGCTGGCCCCGGCTCCATCACGAGGTGATGGTGTCGGTGGAGACCGACAAGCACGGAGGGTTCTCCGGCTGGAGCACCAGCGTGTCCGAAGGCGGCTGCTTCGTGAACTCCCCGCTCGCGCCCCCCGTCGGCGAGCGGGTCTCCGTGCTCCTGCAATTGCCGGGACAGCCGGAGTGCAAGCTGTTCGGCCGGGTGGTCTGGTCGCAGCCCGCCGGTCCCGCCGCCGACGAGCCCGGCATGGGCATCGAGTTCATCGAGACCGACGGGCCTACTCGCGCGCTGCTCGGCCGGGTCATCCGGCAGCTGACGCAGGATCTCACAGCCGCGCCTGCGTGAAGGTCGCGCTCCGCATCGAGTCCATCGTGCACGGCGGCGAAGGGCTTGCCCACCATGAGGGGCGGGTCGTCTTCGTGCGCGGCGGCGCGCCGGGCGACGTCGTCGAGGCAGAGGTCACCGGGAAGGGCCGCTTCGAGCACGCCCGGGCCCTGGCGGTCGTCGAGGCCGGAAGAGCGCGCGCCTTTGCGCCGTGCCCGATCGTCGAGCGCTGCGCAGGGTGCCCGCTGCAGCACGTCGCCTACTCCGATCAACTGTCCGCGAAGGAAGCGCTCCTCGCCGACGCGCTCGAGCGCATCGGCGGATTCCCCCGCGAGAGCTACGAGCTACGGCGGATCGTTCCGAGCCCGCGCGAGCTGAGGTATCGCCGCCGCGCTCGGTTGCACCGGGGTCCGAAGGGGACCTGGGGCTTCGCGGGGGAATTGGCGGACGGAATCGTCCCCGTTGACGACTGCCCGCTGTTCGAGCAACCGCTACAGCGTCTCTTCGAGGCGGTTCGAGGCTTCGATTTGCCGGGCGCGACGGACATCGGCCTCGACACTAGCGATACCGGAAGGGGCGCCATCGAAGTGCGCGCGGATCAGCCCTCGCCGGGGCTGCGCAAGCGCCTGCGTGCGCTGGTCGACTCGGGGGTCGTCGCGGGGTCGGTCCTGGGGAACGAGATCGCGGGCGATCCGGTGCTGGTTGATTCGGCAGATTCGTGCGGGTGTCGCCTCCGGTCGCGCCCCGACCTGTTCGCGCAGGCCAACCGATCGATGGTTCCGGCGCTGCGCGCGGCCGCCCTGGAAGCGCTCGGCGACGCTGTTTCGGGCCGGGTGCTGGAGCTGTTCTGCGGAACCGGCACGCTCACCTTGCCGCTCCTCGCTCGCGCTGCGGGGATCGTCGGCGTGGAATCGTCTTCGCCCGCGCTGCAGCTCTTGCGGAAGAGCGCCGACGAGGTTCCCGCTTTCTCGGGGAAGCTGCGATTGGTCGCAGGCGACGCGGCCAAGGTCGCGCGCGACCTTCGCGACTTCGACGCCGCGCTCCTCGATCCGCCGCGAACGGGTGCCGCGGCGGCGGTGCGCGCTCTGGCGGAGGGACGCGTGCCGGTGATTGCTTATGTCAGCTGCGACGCCCCGACCCTGGCGCGCGATGCCAGGCTGCTCGCCGGGGCAGGGTACGGCCTGCGGTGGGCCAAGCCGCTCGATCTGTTCCCACAGACGGCGCTCTTCGAGGCGGTGGCGCGTTTCGAGTTGCAGTCCAGTTGCGGCGCTCGCGTACCAAACGGAACTTAGCCGCCGGAGGAACCCCCCATGGCCTCGATCAAGCGCCCCGATCCCCGCATCGGCGTGGACGACCCCGCGAAGGAGCCCTGTCCGCCCGGTCTCGACAGCGCCGGCAAGCTCGGGCCGGTGGGGGAGCACAAGCAGGAGAAGTCCGATCTCGAGTACAAGGACGGCATCTGGCGCGACGGCCCCGTCGCGGAGAGCGAGCCGCCCAAGAAGCGCTGACGTGTTGCGACGCTCTGCGCTCGCCCTCGTCGCGGCGGCGATCCTTCCCGCCCTCGCGGCGTCGGCCGAGGTAGCACCCAACGCCGAGATCCGGAAGATCCTCGCCGAGCGCCTCGGCAGAGAGGACCTCGGCGTCGGCATCGTGGTCGGCGTCATCGACGCGAACGGCCGCCGGGTCGTCTCGTATGGACAGCTCGCCAAGAACGACAAGCAGCCGCTCGACGGCGATACGGTCTTCGAGATCGGCTCGATCACCAAGGTGTTCACCTCGCTCCTGCTGATGGACATGGCGCGCAAGGGCGAGGTCTCGCCGTCCGATCCGGTTTCGAA
>JBJMQD010000080.1:0-4821 GCA_045802855.1 Myxococcales bacterium
GAAGCCGACGATGAGGATGGCGCCGATGAGCGATCCGGTCCGCAGGGCGCGGCGCTGGAGCGGCTCCAACTCTTCGGCATACGGCAGCAGCGGTGATCTGGAAAACGGGGCGCGCACGGGTCACGATGAATCTACACGACAGGGGCGGGTTCCTACGCGCCCGAAGCGAATTTTTCGCGCTGCGGAAAGGTGTTGCGAACGATGCGGTCCTGTGGCGCGGTCCGCGGAGGTGGGGCGGTAGGCCGCTTGCACCTGCCTCTTTCCATGGCCATCGCCGGCCATGTCGCATATCCTGACGCCCTCGATGAGAACGGTCCGGACCGCGATAACGCAGACGCGTCGCGGAATCATGGCAGCGCTGCGCTCGCGAACGGGCGTGGTCTTCGGAGTCGCGGCGGCGGTCGCGGTCTTCAATCTCGTCGCGCCCGTCGCTCTCCTCTCGCTCGTGCGCAAGCCGGTCGACTTCTTCACCTTCAACCCCTGGCTGCGCCGCCTGCCCGACTACCTCGGCTCGGATGCGCCGTTTCTGGACAAGCTCTCCTTCCTCTCCCACCTGACCATCGCCTGGGCGAGCGCGGAGGGCACTGAGGGAATCGACTGGGGATTCATCCTCGACGTCCCCACCATCGCCCGGATCCTCTGCACGGCGCTGGTGTTCGGCGCCTATTTCGCGCTCTGGTCCTACCGCCGCCGACAGGTGGGGGAATCGTGCGCGCCCGGTCTCGCCGCCGCCCGCCCCGCTGGCTTCCTGGGCGCGATGACCGGCATCTTCGGGCTCACCGTCGGTCCCTGCTCGCTCGCGGGATGCGGCGCGCCGGTGCTTCCCATGGTCGGGCTCGCCTTCACCGGGCTTCCGGCGGGGACGCTCTCCCTCTTCGCGGCTCTCTCGCGGCTCGCCATCACCGCCGTGCTCGCGGCGATGACGCTGGCAGTGGTCTGGTTCGGGTTCCGGGTAGGCGCAGGAGAAACCCGGGACGCCTGATCAGGGGCTGCGCGGCAAGAGTGCCTCGACCTTGCGCCGCCATTCGGTTTGCGCCCAGTCCACTTCGCCGACGTGCTTCGCGGCGACGGACCCGTCCGGAGCGATGAGGAAGGTCGTCGGCAGCACCGACACCTGCCACGCGTTCGTGACGCTCGAGTCAGAGTCGAGGAGCACGGGAAACCGCAGGCCGAGCTCCTGGACGATGTCGCGAGCGGTCCGCGGGCTTCCGCCCATCTGCACCGCCAGCACCGCGAACGGCTTCGAGGCGAGCGAGGCACGCAGCCGTTCCAGGGAGGGCAATTCCTCCCGGCACGGCTCGCACCACGTCGCCCAGAAGTTCACCAGCACCGCCTTTCCCCGGTAATCGGAGAGGCGGTGCTTCGCTCCGCTGGTGTCGGTCAACGCGAGCGGCGGAGCCGCCGCGAGCAGCGCGGCGACCAGAAGAGCCATCAAACCTCGCTGGCCGTGATCGTGTACTTGAACTTGTCGGGCTCGAGGGAGTCGAGCCGCTCGCCGGCGCTCTCGCCGTTCGGGTACATGAAGAACGGGAGCTTCGGGCCCTTGGAGTTCGGCAGCTCGACGTCGTGGCCGACGTTCAAGGCGAGCCAGTTCATCTCCCACGAGCCGAAGAGCCGCTTGTGCGCCGCCTCTACCTTCGCGTCCTGCAGGGGGAGATTCCCGGGCGGCTCCTCCAGCATCACCTTGCGGACGTCGGCGGGATCGACCGGAACCCAGCCGATGCCCTCGGCGAAGAACTCGGCGCGGCAGTGCTGGGACTTGGTGATCACGTTGCTCGAGGCCCCGAGGCTCTTGTAGCCGAGCTTGGAGCTCGCGACCCGGATCCCGTAGACGTCGCGCGCAGGAATACCGAGGGAGCGGCACATGCCGACGAAGAGGCCGTTCAGGTCGGCGCACTTGCCGCCCAGGTTGCCGCTCTCGAGCATTGCCTTCACGTTGCCCGTCCCGCAGCCCTTGGTCTTCGGATCGCGCGCGGTGTGCTCCACGATCCACTCGTAGATGGCCTTGCCCTTGTCCAGGTCGGTGCTGGCCCCCTTTGCGGCGCGCATCAGCGCGGTCTCCCGGATGAGGCCGTCGCAGGGAATGTACTCGGTAGGGGCCGTGTAGAGCGCGATCTCTTCCTTGCTGAGCTTCGGCGCCGAGGCGCGGACGGCGGTGAGGTCCACCGCCCGATCGCGGGTCGAGAACTTGCTCTTCAGCTCGACGTACGGAGCGGCCTCGCCGGGCGCCCATTCCGCGTACAGCATCGGAATGCCGTAGCGGCCGATCTTGACCGCTTCCATCTTCTTCGCGTTGCCGGTCCAGGTGTTGCCGAGACCGCGCTGCCAGTCGGTGTCGGCGGAGAGGGGCAGCGGCAACCAGACCCGCGAGACGCCCTCGGGCTTGAGGACTTCCGTACGGGTGGTGACCTCGAAATTGCGCCACGCCGCTTCCGGCGTCTTTCCGGTGTCCGCCAGGAGACGGCGGAAAGGAATTGTGGCAACGAAGGCTGCACCCGCTCCGAGGAATTCACGTCGTCGCATGGCCGGGGAAGGTAACGGATCGCCGCGTCCGGTCGCAACCCTACCTGCGGAATCAACGCCTGGGCATGCCCGTCGTGGGCCGGGGCTCTACCATCAGCATCTCGAGCAGCGCCTTCTGCACGTGCAGCCGGTTCTCGGCTTCGTCGAGGACGGCGGATCGCGGGCCATCGAGGACCGCGGCGCTGATCTCCTCGCCCCGATGCGCCGGAAGGCAATGGAGCACGATGGCCTCGGGAGGCGCCATGATGAGGAGGTCGCCGTCGACCTGGTAGCCTTTGAATGCCTGCTTTCGTTCGGCCGCCTGGCTTTCCTGGCCCATGCTCACCCAGACGTCGGTGGTGATGACGTGGGCGCCGCGGACCGCCTGCGCGGGCGTATTGACGACCTCGAAAGTCCCGGCCTTCTTCGGGCGGAATCCTTCCGGCGTGCACATCCGCAACGTGAACCCGAAGATCGGCGCCGCCTCGATCCAGGAGGACGCCATGTTCGAGGCTCCGTCGCCGATCCAGGCGACCGTCCGGCCCCGGATGCCCCGGAAGCGCTCGTTGATGGTGAAGAGATCGGCGAGAAGCTGCACGGGATGCCCGCCGTCGCTCAGGCCGTTGATGACGGGGACGGTGGCGGCCTTGGCCAGCTCCGTCAGGCGCTCGTCGCCGTGGGTGCGGAAGACGATCGCGTCGACGTAGCGCGAGGCGACTCGCGCCGTGTCGGCGAGCGATTCGCCTCGCGAGACCTGCGAATCCTGCAGCGGCAGCGAGATCGCCGTGCCCCCGAGCTGGCTGATCGCCGCTTCGAACGAGAGGCGCGTGCGGGTGGAGTTCTTCTCGAAGAGAAGGAGAAGGGTCTTGGCGGTGAGCGTGCGGACGATGGCGCCGCTCTTCCGTCCGGCCTTGAGGTCGGCGGTGCGCTTGAAGAGCGCCGCGTATTCGTCCGACTTGAAGTCCGACAGCCGCAGGAAATCGCGCTTCATCGCAACTCCGTCGTGGACAGCTCGGCGAACAGATCTTCGAGCCTGGGCACCGCTTTCGCCGCCGAGGCAGCCCGCGTCGCCTCGGCTTCGAGGGCGGCGATCTGTGCCTGGATGGATTCGGTGCCCGTACCCCCCTGGTTGCGCTTGCGTCCCACGGAAGCGCGCGGATCGCAAGCGCGAAGAACGTCGGTGTCGATTCTCGGATCCGCCTCCCGCGCAAGCTCCGGCGTCGCCTTGGCGAGCGGCAGGCCGCGCTCCTGACAGAGCCGGACGAGCCTTCCGGCGGCCTGGTAGGCGGTGCGGAACGGCACACCCTTCTGCGCGAGCGCCTCTGCGACGTCCGTCGCCTGCATGTAGTCGCCTTCCACGGCGGCGAGCGTGCGGGCGGGGTCGAATCGCACGTGCTCGAGGCCGAGACGGAGCATGCCGAGCACCGAGCAGAGGAGCGGGCCGGTCTCGAGGATCGGTGCCCGATCTTCTTGAAGGTCGCGGTTGTACCCGCCCGGTAGGCCCTTCAAGGTGACGAAGAGCGACGAGAGGTTGCCGATGGCCTGCCCCGACTTTCCGCGGATGATCTCGAACAGGTCGGGATTGCGCTTCTGCGGCATCATCGAGGAGCCGCACGCGATGTCGCCGTCCAGGCGGACGAAGCCGAACTCCGCGCTGGCGAAGTCGACGACGTCGGTCGCCACCCGGGAAGCGTGGACGATCGAGCGCGCCGCGGCGTAGGCGAAGTCGAGCGCGAAGTCGCGATCGCCGACGGTGTCGAGGCCGTTCGCGGTCAGCCGCTCGAAACGCAAGAGCTTCCGGACGATCTCGCGGTCGGTCGGGAACGAGGTGCCGGCGATGGCGCCGACGCCGAGGGGCATCGCGGCGCACCCTTGCAAGACGAATCCGAGGGCCTCCGCGTCGCGGGCGAACATCGCCCCGTAGCCGCAGAGGAGATAGGCGAGCGAGATGGGCTGCGCGCGCTGGCGGTGCGTGTACGCCGGAAGCACGGTGTCCTGCTCGGCCTTCGCCCGGGCCGCGAGCGCCCGCACTAGCGTCGCAATCTGCTCGAGCGCGAGAGCGCACTGCGCGCGTACGTGGAGCCGGAGGTCGAGAGCCACCTGATCGTTGCGCGAGCGGGCGGTGTGGAGGAGGCCGGCACGCTCGCCGAGGCGGGCGGCGAGCCGCGCCTCGACCGCCATGTGCACGTCCTCCTCGTCGGGCAGCTCGCCGTCCTGCCATGCCTTGACCAGCTCCTCGCGGATCGCCGCGGCCGCGTCATGAGGAACGATGCCGGTGCGCGCGAGCATCGCGAGGTGGGCGAGGCTTCCGACCAGATC
>JBJMQD010000095.1:0-56525 GCA_045802855.1 Myxococcales bacterium
TCCGCTCCAGGCGGTGAGATTCGAGTCCGACCCGGGTTTGGCGGTCAGGGTGATGGCCGTGCCGTTGGGAAAGCTCGCCGAGCACGTCGTTCCGCAATCGATGCCGGCGGGGCTCGACGTCACCGATCCGTTCCCGGTGACGGTCACCTTCAGCGTGTGAACGGCGGCTCCGCCGGATCCGCCTCCGCCTCCGCCTCCGGACCCGCTTCCGCCTCCGGAGCCGGTGACCGTGCCTTGCGGTCCGCACGCGACCAGCGCCACGGAGAATCAACCAGACGCGATTCATCCCATCGAGAAGCTGCGTCATTGGATACGCCCTAGCGCAGGAGTTTGGGATAGAGGTCGTAGCTGCAGCCCGGACCCGCTGGGTTGGGAACCATCAGCGAGCCGTCGCGGCCTACCGAAGCCGACGCGGTGAGCTTCGGCACCTTCACGCATCCGCACGACTTGCCCGACGACGCGGCGAGGATCTCGAGATCCCCTCCGCACCTGCCGCCGGCACCCCAGGTCGCGTACGCCTTGCCGGCGCGGACCACGTAGAGCTGGTTCGCAGCGCGAGGCGCGAGCCAGTCTGGCAACGGACCCGCGACGCTTCCTCCGTCCTCGATTCGGTAAGCGAAGTTCGTGGGCGCGTCGGTGAAGCGGTTCACGAATCCCAACGCGAGACTTCCGTCCGCGAGGAACTGGAAGGCGGGGAATCCCGACCCTTGCAAGTTGAACGGCCCCGAGATCACCGAGCCGTCGCGCGCCACCCAGCGCGCCTGCCAGTTCGGGTTTCCCACCGAGCTGAGAACGAGGGCGTCGCCCGAGAACGCCACGCCGACGCCGCCCACGCGATGCTCGCCGGTGTCGATCTGCACTTCGCCCGTCTCGGCGACGCCGTGCTTGTCGAAGCGCTGGTAGCGCGTGACCCGGCCGCTGTCGTTCGTCAACACCGTCTTCGCGGTGGCGGTGCCGCCCGAGGGATCGATGCCCACCGCCGAGCTCGGCGGATGGGAGAAGTCGCCGACGGCGATTTGCACGTTCGAGACGACGTGGCCGTCGTGCGACCAGGTGGTGAGGTCGCTTCCTTGCGTCTGCCCCGAGATGGTGAAGCTGGTGAACCCGGACGGTTGACTGAAGAAGAGCTTGCCGCCTTCGTCGCTGCCGAAGCTGCTCTTGTTCAGCGCAACGGCCTTCCCGTCCTGCACCTGGAAGAAGTCCCAGGCCGGGAAGACCGGGCCGCTCCCTCTCAAGTAGCCCAGCAGGAAGGTTCCGTCGAGATCGTCGGCCACGCCGCGGGTGCAGGGCAGGCTGTTGTTCGACGAGATCTCGGCGACGACGGGCGGCGGCAACGTCGCAGGGACGAGGTCCGCGCACTCGTCCGCGGTGGGCGGAGGAGGGTTCGGCGGGGGCGGAGGATTCGGGGCGGGTGCAGGGGGCGGGGGTGGAGGATTCGGGGCGGGTGCAGGGGGCGGGGGCGGCGGCGAAGGATTCGGGGCCGGCGCCGGAGCCGGGTTCGGCGCTGGCGCGGGAGGCGGATTCGGATCGGGCGCGGGCGCTGGGTTCGGACCGGGCGCCGGCGGGGGCTCGGCCTCGGCGGCGAACGTCGCCGTCACGTTCGCGTTCGACTTCATCACCACGACGCAGGCGGTGGTCCCGGAGCACGCGCCGCTCCAGCCCGTGAAGCTCCATCCGGAGGCGCTCTTTGCGGTGAGCGTCACCGGCGTACCGTCCGCGAACGTCGCGCTACAAATGGTGCCGCAATCGATGCCTCCGGGATCGGAGCTGACCGACCCGTTCCCGGTGACGTCGATCTGCAGCGTCTCGACCGTCGGTGCTTCGCTCGCGGTCCCGGGGCCACCCGCCGCCCCGTCCGGCCCGCACGCCGCGAGAACGGCCACGCACAGAGCTCCGACCGACCATCTGACGCTGTCGTTCATCTCGAAATCCTCGTCGGGTTGTCGTCCCGCCTGATCGACCCTGCCCATCACGTTGTGCTCACGCGGCGGATTTCGCCTCGAAGGACGAGCGGGCGAGCGCCGGCGCCGGGGGGGTTACCGATTCGATAGCCGCCACCCTCGCAGCTGCAGCAGCTCGCGCTTGCTAGCCCGTGGAGGAGCCGAGGCGCAATGCGCTGCCTCGCGAGTCGAGGCGCGCTCCGGCGGACCGCTCAGTGCCGCCGAGGCACCGCCCTGCGCGGCGCTTGTCCGCAGGATCGCTGCTCGAGCGAATCGCCCCTGCCACGTCTGGAGAGCGGCAAGTCCCCGTCAGAGTGGAGAACCGCGGCGTTTCTCCGCATGTGATCCTTGCGGAGCAGGGGGTGTGCGGACGTGGTGCGAGCTAGGGCCCTGGGCCCCGCAAGACCGATAGGCACGTAGGAGAGGCCCCGAAGCCGTACAGGGGCCAGGGAAGATGAGGGTCGTCCCCTGAGTTGGGCGACCGGAACAAGGAACGCCGTTCCGGTAAGCAACCAACCAAGGAGACGCCTCGTGAAGAAGCTTGCCCTGACGTTCGCCGCTGCCGCCGCTCTCGTCGCCAGCGCCTCGCAAGCCGCTATCCCCGCGTATCCCGACAATCCCGACGTCCTCTGGAGGGGAGACTTCGAGGAAGGCTTCGGGTCCCTCACCGGCCACTGCACGTACGGCGACAACGGCTGGTGCAACGAGCAGTCGGTCCGCTCGCAGCAGATCCAGATCGTCGACAATCCCGTGTTCGAGGGCCATAACGCCGTCCGTTTCGAGGTGAAGTACGGCGACCAGTACAAGGGCTACTCCGACGAGAGGAGCCTCCTCAGCCCGCCCGACACGCTCTGGGAGGACGAGGGCAACGAGCGCTGGTACCGGTGGCAGGTGCTGTGGCCGCAGGACTGGGTGGGCAGCTACCCGAAGTGGGACGAGCTCGGCACGCCGTCTTCGCGCTCGAACGCGGGCTCGATCGTCGAGTGGCACCACGACGCCAACGGCGCCGTCGAGAGCGGCTCCGCGCCCCTCTACTTCCGTGGCGAGGACAAGTACATCACCATGTGCCTCGTCGATCAGGCGACCAGCGCCTGCCGCGAGACCGTCAACCTCGCCGAGCTGCAGCGTGGCCACTGGCACGACTTCGTCATGCACGCGAAGTGGTCGTCCAACCCGAACGTCGGCTACCTCGAGATCTGGATCGACGGCGTGAACGTGCTGCCGAAGCACATGGCCTCGAACAAGTACCCCGGCATGCGGAACTACCTGCTCATCGGCCTGTACCGGAACGCCCGCATCGGCGATCCGAACCTGCTCTACCCTGACGGCACCCACGTGTACGGCACGGACGGCACCCCTGGCGTCGCCTACGTCGACGGCTTCGTCATGGGTCGCACGAAGGAGTCCGTGTGGCCGCCCGAGCCGACGCCGGCGCCGACGCCGACCCCCACTCCGGAGACGACGCCTGCACCGGCGACGACGCCGCCGGTCACCGCGGGCGCGCCTGCGCCGGAGCCCACCACCGGGGCCGCTCCCGCGACGACGCCGGCAGCCATCGGATTTCCCACCGGCGGCTGCTCGAGCGGAGGCTTCCAGTCCGCCTGGCTGGCGCTGCCGCTCATCGGACTCTTCGCGATGCGCCGCCGCCGCGTGATCGAGGCGTAATCGTCGGCGCAGATCTTCCGGTTCTTCCAGAGCCGGCCGTCCTTCGGGGCGGCCGGCTCTCTTCATTGGTCGGCGATCACGGCACCAGCACGACCTGGCCGACCTCGACCTCGAAGCGCTTTCCGTCGCGCTCGACCACCACGGGAACCTTGTCGAGGTTGCGCAGGGCCTCCGGGTCGCCGGGCGGTTTCCCCGCGACGCTCACGACGACGTCTCCCTCGCGCAGGACGCTCGCGGCCTTGGATCCAGGCCGTAGTTCCGCGATCCGGGCAGTTCCGGAAGGATCCTTCCGCAGCCGGAATCCCGGGGATCGCAGAGGGGGCGACGGCGGGATGCTCGATCCGGCTGGCCGCGAGAGGCGGACGAGGGCCGATTTCTGGTCGAGCGTCACCACCAGTTGCTCGAGCGCCTCGATGCCGAGAAGCGGCTCCTCGGGAAAATGCGCCGGAAGCGGGCGGATGGCGACGAGCGGACGCGCGAAGGTGAGCGCGCCGACGCGCAGATCGCCCGCGAGTCGTCCCATCCGCACGGGTACTTCGGGGATGGCGGCGCCGCGGGCCGTCCCGACCACGACCGGAGGCGCCGCGAAGGAAAGCTGCTCCGCGAGCGTGGGCGTCACGCCGAGCGTGCCCGACCCTCGCGTATCGAGGATGGCGCGAAGTTTCTTCCCGCCCACAGCGACCGGGACGGCCCAGAAGGGACCCGCGCGCGTGAGCGGCAAGCTCTCCGCGGGCGGGAGGGATCCGTGCTCGAACCGCACTTTGGCGGCGGGGAAATCGAGAGTGAGGAGGAGATCCTGGTAGAGCGGCAAGCCGAGGATCCCGTCGATGCGCTCGTCCGCGAACCGGGCCCGGGCGGCGGGCAGATCGACGAAGGTGGCGCCGCCGATGACGATCTCGCGGAGTCTGAATTCCTCGCCCGCGAGACCGAGTTTCTCCGCCACGCGCGGGGCCAGGGCGACGAACCGGGCCCCGGTCTCGATGCCGAAGCGGAAGGGCCCTTGTCCATCGACGAGCACCTCGACGGCGGGCCGGCCCGTGACACGCAAGAGCGGCACCTCGACGACGGGACGCGCGAGCCGCACTTCGCGCGGTGGCGACGGGTCGGGTTCGGAGGGGACGGCCTGGGCCAGAAGCGCGAGCGCGAAGAAGGCGACCATTTCTCGTTTACGCCCGGCGCAGCGAAACGTGACGGGGTGACGAAGGGCATTCCGCCGCTTTGGGCCTCGCGCGGCGCGATCCTTGCAGTCCCGAGACAGTGATGAAGGCCGCTCCGGCCCTCGATCCGGTGGCATTCCTGCGGGCGACTCCGCCCTTCGATCGGCTGCCTCGGCCGGCATTCGAATCGGCGGCCCGCGCGCTGGAGATCGTCTTCCTGCCGGCGGGGACGCGCCTCCTCGCGCACGGCGACGCGCCTCTTGCGCACCTGTACGTCATCCGCAAGGGCGCGGTGCGCCTCGAGCGCTCCGGCGAGACGGTGCAGGTGCTGGAGGAGGGCGAGCTGGTCGGCCTCACCTCGCTCTTCTCAGGGACGACGCCTCTCGACGCGACCGTGCTCGAGGACGTGCTGGCGTACCGGATCTCGCGAGCCGCCCTCCACCCGCTGCTCGCCGATCCGGCGTTCGCCGCTCATTTCGCATCGGGCCTCGCGGACCGCCTGCGCCACAGCCTCGAGCGCACTCCAGACGCCACGTACCACGCCAACTTCGCCGCGCCGGTAGGCTCGTTCGTACGCCGCCCTCCGGTGCGCGTGCCGCCCCACGCGACCGTGGGCGAGGCCGCGCGCGCGATGCGCGACGCCCACGTCACCTCGGTGCTGGTCGACTCCTCGCCGGCGGGAATCGTGACCGACCGCGACTTGCGCAACCGCGTCCTCGCGGAGGATCTCGGGCCCGCGACGCCCATCGTGCGGGTACAGAGCGCGCCCCTGCGCTCGCTGCGGGCGGACGCGCCGTTGCACGAGGCTTGGCAGTTCCTGCTGGAAGAGGGCGTGCACCATCTGCCGCTCACGCGAGGGGGAGAGATCGTCGGAGTGGTCAATTCCTCGGACCTCCTGCGCCTCGGGCAAGGGCCGCTCGGGGTCGTGCGCAGCGTCGAGCGCCTGGGGAGCCGCGGCGAGCTGCCCGGGTACGCCGGCCGGATCGCGAAGCTCGCCGCGCGGCTCTCCGGCGGCGGCCTCGACGCACCGGCAATCGCCGCGCTCGTCGCCAGGCTGAACGATGCTCTCTTGCGCCGCGTCCTCGCCTGGGCGCACGCGGAGCTCGGCCCGGCCCCCTGCGACTACGCCTGGCTCGTGCTCGGAAGCGAGGGGCGGCGCGAGCAGCTTCTCTTGACCGACCAGGACAACGCGCTCGTCTTCGCATCCGACGGTGCGGAACCGCGCCGCTACTTCACCGCCTTCGCGGAGCGGGTCGCGAAGGATCTGCTGGCTGCTGGTTTCCCCGAGTGCCCGGGCGGATACATGGCGACGCGGTGGCAAGGGACAACGGACGAGTGGGAGCAGCGACTCCGGGGCTGGTTGGCCGAGCCGCGGCCTCGAGCGCTCCTCGACGCGAGCGTCTTCCTCGACTTCCGCCGCGCCGGCGGCACTTTGCCCCTGGAGGGGCTCGAGGAGCTCGCCGCGCGCACCGGCCGCGAGCGGATCTTCCTCGCCGCACTGGCGAAGCTCGCGCTCTCGCTCGCACCGCCCGGCGCGCTCGCGATGCGGCTGCGCCACGAGATCGACCTGAAGCTCCATTGCGTCGGACCCATGGTCGCGCTCGCCCGTTGCCACGCGCTCGAGGTGGGGTCCCGCGCCCGCGGCACGCTCGAACGGCTCGCCGCCGCCGCCGAAGCCGGCCTCCTCTCCGCCGAGGACCATGCGAATCTGGACGAGGCGTATCGCTTCTTCCTCCGCCTCCACCTGCGCGAGCAACTGCGGGGAAGGGGCCGCCAGATCCCGCTGTCCGACCTGTCGATCCCCGACCGGCGCGCGCTCAAGGATTCCCTCGCCGCGCTGCGCGAGTGGCAAACGACCTCGGCGTATCACTACCGGACGGAATACGTTTGACGCGGCAAGGGACCATCTGGGCGCTCGACCTGGAGACGGGCGGCCTCGATCCGCGCCGCGACGCCATCATCGCGGTGGGAATGGTGCCGATTCGAGACGGCTCCATCTGCCTCGGCGAGGCATGGCAGACGCTGGTCCGGCCCGAGGGGCTGGTGAGGCCGGCCTCGATCGGCGCGCACCACATCGTCCCGAGCGAGCTTGCAGGAGCGCCGGCTCTGGTAGACGTGCTCCGCCAGATTGACGCGCGGCTGCTCGACGGTGCCCTGCTCGTCCACGGCGCGGCGATCGACGTCGCCTTCTTGCGCCGGGCACACAAGGAGCGCGGCCTGAAGTGGCCCGCGCCCGAGGTGATCGACACGGCAGAGCTTCTCGCGCGCGCCGGCGATCGCAGGCGGTTCCTCGTGCCCCACGCTCCCGAGCCGGAGCTCGATTTGCGAAAAGCGCGCCGTGCCCTGGGTCTGCCCGACTACCCGGTGCACGACGCGCTCTCCGACGCGATTGCCGCCGCGGAGCTGTACCTCGCCCTCTGCTACTCCGCTCCGACGCCCAGATAGGTGCGCAGCTTCTCGCCCTCGAACATCTCCTGCGCCTTCTCTTCCGGCACGAGCAACGAGACCAGGATTCCGACCGCGAACGCCGCCGTCATCGAGATGATGCACGGGTTCTTGAGCTGGATGAGCGCCTGCTTGTAGTGGAACACGTCCACCCAGACGGTGGGGCTGACGATGATCATCCCCAGCGCGAGGAAGGTGCCGGTGAGGATGGAGAAGACGGCGCCCCAGGTGGTGAACCGCTTCCAGACGATCGACAGGAGCAGCGCCGGGAAGTTGGCGCTGGCCGCGACGGAGAAGGTGAGGCCCACCATGAAGGCGACGTTCTGACCCTTGAAGAGGATGCCGAGGAGGACGGCGCAGACGCCGAACACGATGGTGGTCTTCCTCGCGGAGCTCATCTGCTCCGCTTCCGTAACCTTGCCCTTCTTGATCACGCTCACGTAGATGTCGTGCGAGTAGGCGGACGCGCCCGCGAGGGTGAGGCCCGCGACCACGGCGAGGATGGTGGCGAAGGCGACCGCGGCGATGAAGCCGAGGAAGGCCGTGCCACCGAGCATCTCCGAGAGGAGCGGCGCGGCCATGTTGCCGCCGGCGTCGACGGCGGCGATCACCTTGCGGCCCACCAGCACGCTCGCGCCGAAGCCGACGATCGGGATGATGATGTAGAAGTAGCCGATGAGGCCGGTCGCGTAGAGCACGCTCTTGCGCGCCGTCTTGGCGTCGGGGACGGTATAGAAGCGCATGAGGATGTGCGGCAGTCCCAGGACCCCGAACATCAACGCCAATCCTAACGACACGGCTTCTATTGGTGTGGAGACGAGCGACCCGGGCTCGAGGGCTTTCTGCCCCCACTCGGTGGCGACGGCCGCGTAGAGATTGCCGGGGTTGAACCCGAACTTCGAAAGCACCAGGACCGTGAGCACGGTGACGCCGCCAAGGAGGAGCACGGCCTTGATGATCTGCACCCAGGTGGTCGCGACCATGCCGCCGAACAGCACGTAGGCGAGCATCACCACGCCGACGATGACCTCGGCCCAGAGGTAGTCGATGCCGAACATCATCTTGATCAGGTTTCCGGCGCCGACCATCTGCGCGATCGTGTACGTCAGTACCGTCAGCACGCCGCCGATCGCCGCGGCGATGCGGACGGGCGTCTGCTTCAGCCGGAACGCGACCACGTCGGCGAAGGTGAACTTGCCCAGGTTGCGGAGCGGCTCGGCGACGAGGAACATGAGCGCCGGCCAGCCGACGAGCCAGCCGGTGGCGTAGATCATTCCGTCGTAGCCGCGCATGGCGCACATGCCGGAGATGCCCAGGAACGACGCCGCGCTCATGTAGTCGCCCGCGAGAGCGAGGCCGTTCTGGAGGCCGCTCACGCTGCGGCCGGCGGCATAGAAGTCCTTGGCGGAGCGCGTCCGCTTCGCGGCCCAGTAGGTGATGACGAGCGTGATGCCGACGATGATGAGGAAGAAGCCGATCGACGCCGCGCTCGGCCTGCCGAGGGTCGTCTGCGCCGCTTGTGCGAGTAGGGTCGGCATCTAGTGCTCCAGCTCTTTCCGGAGGCGCTCGACCTCGGGGTCGTGCTTGGTGTTCGAGACGACGACGTAGATGGCGGTCCAGATCCAGGCGACGACGATGACGCCCACACCGAGGGGGATGCCGAGCGTCGTGTACGCGCCGATCTTGCTGGTGATGAGCGGCCGGTCCCAGGCGATCAAGAGGATGAAGCCGTAGTAGGTGACGAAGAGCGCGGCGAGCAGTGTCACGTTCAAGGTCCAGCGCTTCCGGACGAGCGCGCGGAACGCGTCGGACGCGATTACCTCGTGGACGGTCTTTCGTTTCGGGTGCACTTGCGCCGGCACTGGGGCCGGCGGCACCTCGGGAAGGGGGACTTTCTTTGCTAACGCCTCGCTCATTCGTGTACCTCCAGTGTGACGCGAGGCATGCGCAAGAAGCGATCCACTGTGTGGAAAAGGTCGCCATGCAGGTCTTTTCGCACGACGCCGCGCCGCGGCAGCGGATCGATAAGACCTCCCTGCTACGGTTGGTAACCGACGGCGCCGAATATTTTTCGCGCAGCGGGCGGGCCCGAACGCAGATTCTGCACCGCGAAACGCAGAAACCGGTGGTGTTCCTACGACGTTGGTCCCGCAGACCGTTTGACGTCCTGCGTAGCCGCGTGCTTCGATCCGCCCCCCGTGATCGAACCCGTCGCGAACATCCTCGAGCAGCTTTCCCGCGAAGCGTACGTGGCCGACCCCGCCATCGCCACCGCGCTCCATCTCGCCCAGGTCCTGGAGAAGCCCCTCCTCGTCGAGGGGCCGGCCGGGGTCGGCAAGACCGAGATCGCCAAGGCCCTCTCGGCGATCCTCTCCGCCGACCTCATCCGGCTCCAGTGCTACGAGGGCCTCGACGCCGCTAGCGCCCTGTACGAGTGGAACTACGCGCGCCAGCTCCTCCACATCCGCTTGCACGAGAAGAACGCCGCCCACGCCACCGAGGCGGAGATCTTCAGCGAGCCCTTCCTCTTGAAACGGCCGCTTCTGCAGGCGATCGCCCATTCGGGGAAGCCCCCGGTCCTCCTCATCGACGAGATCGACCGCGCCGACGAGGAGTTCGAGGCCTTCCTCCTCGAGGTGCTCTCGGACTTCCAGGTGACGGTGCCGGAGCTGGGGACGCTACGCGCCCAAGGGCGGCCCCGGGTCGTTCTCACCTCGAATCGGTCGCGCGAGCTTTCCGACGCGCTCCGGCGCCGCTGCCTGTATCTCTGGATCGATCATCCGACCTTCGAGAAAGAGCTCGCCATCGTCCGCCGCAAGGTGCCGCAAGCGGGCGACGCGCTCGCGGCGGAGATCGTCGGATTCGTGCAGCGCCTGCGCCTCGCGAAGGTGGCGAAGATCCCCGGCGTCTCCGAGACCCTCGACTGGGCCGCGGCGCTCGTCGCGCTCCACGCCTCGAAGCTCGACCCGGCGCTGGTCGCGGAGACCCTCGGCTGCATCCTCAAGGACGAGTCCGACCTGCGGAAGGTCAATGCCGAGATCGAGGCGGGCCGCTTGCCGGTCGGGGCGAGCGCTTGAAGGGCGATCTCGTCGCCCGCACCGTCGAGTTCTGCAGGGCCTTGCGCGAGCAGGGCTTCCCTATCGGAGTCGAGCACTCCGCGGACGCGGTGCGCGCGCTCGCGGGCGGCACGCTCGAATCGCGCACGGCGGCCCGGCTCGCGTTGCGCTGCGTGCTCGTCTCCCGGCCGGAGGATCTCCGCGTCTTCGACGAGCTGTTCGACGACTACTTCACCGCGGACTCCGGCCAGCGCGGCCCGAGCTCTTCGCCGAAATTTCCCTTTCCCGAGGCGCCGCGCAACGAGCCGCCGCCTTCGCTCGCGCGCTGGCTGCGCCAGGGCGAAAAGGGTCCCGAGGACGACTCGTCGGAGGAATTGCCCATGGCGAGCGACCTGCCCGCGCTCGCCCGCAAGGACTTCCGCGACTTCACCGAAGAGGAACTGGAGCAGATCGAGCAGATCGCCGCCCGCATCGCGCGAAAGCTCGCCGCCCGCCCGAGCCGCCGCTGGAAGGCCGCCCGCCGAGGCGCCCGCGTCGATCTGCGGCGCACGATGCGCTCGCATCCCGATTTCACCGAGCTGCGCTTCCGCAGGCGGCGCACGCGCAAGACCCGAATCGTCGCCCTCTGCGATGTCTCCGGCTCGATGGACCTGTACAGCCGGTTCCTCCTCCAGTTCCTCTACGCGCTGCAAGGCTCGTTCGCGCGCGTGGAAAGTTTCGTCTTCTCGACCGAGCTGCGGCGCATCACCGAGTCCTTGCGCGAGCGCCCGTACGCGAGCGCGCTGCGCGGCCTGCGCGACAGCGTGCGCGACTGGTCCGGTGGCACGCGCATCGGCGAATGCCTCTCCACCTTCGAGTCGGAGTGGGGTAGGCTCGTCGACCGCCGTACGGTCGTCATCGTCTTGAGCGACGGCTGGGACACCGGCGATCCGGCCGAGCTCTCCCGTGCGTTGGAGGCCATCCGCATGCGTTCCCGGCGGCTCATCTGGTTGAACCCTCTCCTCGGAAGTCCCGGCTACGAGCCGCTCACGCAAGGCATGCAGGCGGCGCTTCCGCACCTCTCCGTCTTCGCCTCCGCCCACAACCTCGAGAGCCTGCGCGCCCTCGAGCGCCACCTCCTCGCATGAAAGCGCGCCGGATCTCACGAGGAGAGGGGCTCTCCGAGGGACTGGTTCTCGCCCAGGACGTTCGCGACGACTCCGGAAAGGTAGTCGTCGGCAAGGGCAGCGTGCTCGATCGCGACGCCGTCGCACGCGCCCGCGAGCTGCCCTGGACGGAGCTGCACGTCGTCGAGATGGAGCCGGGCGACGTCCACGAGCTCGAGGGTGGACGCCGCATCGCCGCCGCGATGGCAGGTCCGTTTGTGGAGGCGGCGAAGACTTTCGCAACCGGTGCCTTCTCGCTCACCGCGACGAGGCGCGGGCTCCTCGACGTCGACTCCGAGCGGCTCGGGCGGCTCAACGAGGTCGAAGACGTCGCCGCGTTCGCGCTCCCGCAAAAGCGCGTCGTCGTCGAAGGCGAGGTGGTGGCGCGGACGAAGATCGTTCCCTTCGTCACCCGCGAGGATCGCGTGCGAGCGGCGGAGGAAGCGGCGCAGGGCGGCATCGTCCGGGTCCGCGAATTCGCGCCGCTGCGCGTGACGGTCCTCGTGCAAGAAGAGCTGCGCGAGCAGGCGCTCGCGAAATTCCGCGCCGCCATCGACGAGAAGCTCGCCTTCTTCGGCGCGCAGTCGGCGCAGATCTCTCGCGTCGCCGCAACGCCCGACGCGCTCGCCTCGGCGCTGCGCGAAGCGGTCGCGGGCGGCGCGCAGCTCGTCGTCGTCGCCGGCTCGCGGCCGATGGATCCCCTGGACCCCGCGGTCGACGCTCTCGCCCGTGCCGGCGCCCGGATGGTGAAGAGCGGCATTCCGGCCCATCCGGGAACGCTCTTGTGGGTGGCGGAGCTGGGGAACGCGCCCGTCGTCGGCATGCCGACCTGCGGGATGGCCGCGAAGGCAACGACCTTCGATCTGGTCCTGCCCCGGATCTTCGCCGGCGATCGGCTCACGCTGAAAGAGCTTTCCCGCCTCGGGGACGGCGGCCTCTTCTCGGCGGAGAGCTCGCACGTCCTCCCGCCGTACCGTCCCGGCGTCGCTCGAGGAGAGCTGGGTCCGCCGTGAGCGGACTCTACGGGAAGGTGATCGAGGATCACTCCAAGCGGCCGCGCAACAGGGGCCCCTTGGAAGCCCCCGACGCGGCCCATGAAGACGTGAACCCGCTCTGCGGCGACCGCATCCGCATCGAGCTGCGCATGCGGGAAGGTCGCATCGCCGAAGCTCGATTCGGCGGAAATGCGTGCATGGTGGCGACCGCCTCGGCTTCCCTGCTCACCGAGATGATCCGCTCCTTGCCGCCGGCGGAGGCGGCGGCGCTCACCGTCGATCGGATCGTCTCCGAGATGCACACGGAGCTACGTCCGTCGCGGATGTCGTGCGCCGAGCTGCCGCTTTCCGTCCTGCGCGGCGCCGTCAAGCAGCTCCGGGAATCCTGATGCCGGGGCCCGCCGTCCGCCACGACTTTCCCATCCTCTCGCGCACGATGCACGCGGAGAGGCCACTCGTCTATCTCGATAACGCCGCCACCTCGCAGAAGCCCCGCCCGGTGCTCGACGCGATGACGAGCTTCTACGAGGAGTCGAACGCGAACGTGCACCGCGGCGTGCACCTCCTCGCCGAAGAGGCCACCGAGGAGCTGGAGTCGGCGCGCGCCACGGCCGCGGTGTTCCTGGGTGCGCGGAGCGAGAACGAGATCGTCTTCACGAAAGGGACGACGGAAGCGTTGAACCTGGTCGCGGAAGGGTGGGCGGCGCGGCGGCTCGGGCCGGGCGACGAAATCGTGGTCACCGCGCTCGAGCACCACGCGAACCTCCTGCCCTGGCAGCGCGCGGCGGCGCGGTCGGGAGCGACGCTCCGGGCGGTGCCCGCGACGCCATCGGGAGATCTCGGCGACTTCACTTTCGGCCCCCGGACGCGGCTGGTCGCCTTCTCGCACGTCTCGAATGCCATCGGGACGCTGCTCCCGATCGCGCGATTGACGAGCGCCGCGAAGGACCGTGGGGCGGTGGTCGTGATCGACGCGGCCCAGAGCGCTCCGCACCTTCCGCTCGACGTCGAGGCGCTCGGTTGCGACTTCCTCGCTTTCTCGGCGCACAAGGCACTGGGGCCGACCGGCATCGGCGTCCTCTGGGGAAAGGCAGACCGGTTGGCCGAGACGGAGCCCTTCGTCCTCGGCGGCGGGATGGTGCGCGAGGTGACGCTCGAGTCAGCCACCTTCCTCGACGGGCCGCGAAGGTTCGAGGGCGGTACGCCGCCCATCGCGGAAGCGGTCGGCCTCCGCGTGGCTCTCGAGTACCTGCGCCGGATCGGCATGGACCGTGTCGTTCTGCACGATCGCGCGCTGGTCCGCGGCGCGCTCGATCGGCTCGGCCAGATCCGCGACCTGACCCTCTACGGTCCGGCCGATCCCGAGCGGCGCGTGGCGATCGTCTCCTTCAACCTGCGCGGCGTGCATCCGCACGATCTCGCCGCCTTCCTCGATCAGCGCGGGATCTGCGTGCGGGCGGGGAACCACTGCGCGCAGCCGCTCATGAGCGCGCTCGGCTGCGCCGGCGTCGTGCGGGCGAGCTTCGCCCTCTACAACACGATGGAGGAAGTCGACGTGCTCGCGCGGGCGCTGGACGAGGCGCGCGAGCTGTGCCCGTAGACGGGCGACGTTGCAAAGTCTTGCAAAATGATGCCCGCACGATCGCTCTTGCGCGTCAAGCGATATCATTTTGCAGAATACGTCGATTGTGCTCGCGGTCTTGCGCGCGGCCTGCTACAAGGCATCGAGATTCCATCAGATCGCGTCGTGCGCTCGCCCTTGATTATTGAGGCGGCGGCGCGGTGTTCGACGGGGGCGGCCGCAGAGGGCCGCCCTTTTTTTATGTCGAGGTCGAGTCGGGGCCCGCGCTCGGTTGAACCGGCGCACGGTGCGGTGTCGCCATGTCCGAGGCGACGAGCGCCAGCAACTTCTCCATGGCAAACGGCTTCTGCACGATCCTCGCGCGCGAGGGGAAGGTCAGGCCGTTGCGGATGGTGAGGAGCACGATCACTGCGGCGCGCGAAAGGACGGCGTCGCGATCCAGCGCTCCCCGCAAGGTTTCCCACTCCGGATCGGGGTCCGCCCCGCCCAGGGCGAGGACCAGCTCGTCAGGCGGAGGACCGCGCCGGGCCAGCACGGCCGCGCAATCCCGAGCGCATTCCACCCGGTGCCCGTCGAGCACGAGTGCGTCGCGAAGGACGGCGCGTAAATCCAGGTCGGATTCCATTACCACGGCGAAACCGGTCGGTCTCGTCGCGTCCTTTCCGGCGGTGCTCATCGACGACCTCCTGCTCGATTCCGGCCGTCGCGCGTGTTACGGCCCCTTCTTCGAAACGGATCTCGGCAGGTGGATGGTGAACGTGGTGCCGCCCTCTGCGGAGGACTCCGCGAAAGCCTGCCCATCGTGTGCTGCGGCGATTTGCGAAACGATGAACAGGCCAAGGCCAAGACCGCCGTGCTGCCCGGCTGCTGTTCCCCGGACGCCGCGCCGATAGGCCTTGAACAGCTCCGGCAGCACATCCGCCGGAATCGCTGCGCCTCCATTGTGGACCTTGATCTCGACGATGTGCGCCGCCGATGCGATCGATTGTACTCGTATCGGCGACTCTGCGCCATGTTGGATCGCGTTGGTGATCAAGTTGGTCAGTGCTTGCTCGATGCGGTCGGGATCCCAGGAGCCAGTGCCGTCGCCGGCTGTTTCCAAGGAAATGTTACTGGAGGGATTGGCGCTGCGACATTCCTCGATCGAGTCTTTACAAATCGCATGGAGGTTCGCCCGGGCAAGGACCACCGGCAGCCCGCCGGGCGTATGGGTACGGGTATAGTCGAGCAGATCGCTGATGAGCCTGGCCATCCGGGCCGTGCTGCGCGCAATGCGGTCGAGCGAGGCGACCGACGACGGCGGGAGCTCCGCCTGGCGGCGCAAGAGGGCGATGGACCCGACGATGGTCGCCAGGGGATTGCGCAGATCATGCCCGACGATCCCGATGATCTGCTGCTGGAATTCCACGTTCTTGCGCGCCACCTCGAGATCGTGCCGCTCGGAAGTCACGTCGCGCAGGGAGATGACGACGTCTTCGATCTCGTCTCGCGCGTCGCGCAGCCCTGTGGCCTCCGCGAGGAGAGCGGCGCGGCCGGCGTCGGTCTCGACGGTCATCTCGGCGTGGAACAGGGCGGGCTCCCGGGTCGCGTGAGCCACAAGCGCCGCCGCGTCCCTCTTGCCGCTTCCGTCCATGCCCCACCAGCGCTCTTCCTGGAACCGCGCTCCGAGCAGCGCCTCGCGAGGATGGCCGAGGATGCGCTCGGCTGCGTGGTTGACGAGCTTCATCCGCCCCGTCGGGTCGACCACGAGCAGTCCTTCCTGGACGGATTCGATCAGCCGCGAGAGCGCCTTCTCCTTGGCGGTGGCATCGGCGAGGAGGTCCCCGATGAGGACGTTTGCCTCTGCGACGTCCCGGAACGCCTTGCGCTGGTCGGTCACGTCTACCGCGACGATGCCAATCCCGATCGTCTCCCGATCGCTGGGCCGGAGGACGGGGTGCAGCTTGACGAGAACCGACCGCCCTCCGGACACGAACTCGGCGTCCTGCGCCACTCCGGATGCCGCCTGGCGCAGACCTTCGGCGAACGCCGGCGGCAGTAGGGAACTCGTGTCGCGGTCCTGGTAGTGCGCGGTGACGGACAGGCCGTCGAATTTCGCCAGCGCCTCGTTGACCCGGATGAAACGAAGGGCGTGGTCGCAAAGACCCAGCCCCACCGGGACGTCCCACACGGCGTCCAGGAAGCGCCAAGCGGCGTCTTCTTCAGGATTCCGTGCGGGACCGGGACCGGACCCGAGCTTGCGCTCGTCTGTCAGCTCCAAACTCGACCTCCTCCGGCAGGATATACGAGAGGCGGTCGTCAGACACGGTGAACGGCTCCCTAGTTGTCGCCCAGGTCCGCCGTCGTGCGACCCCTCTTCGGCCGCTCGGCGATCATCGCCTCGGTGGTCAAGAGGAGACCGGCGACGCTGGCCGCGTTTTGCAGCGCGTGCCGGCTCACCTTGGTGGGGTCGATGATGCCGGCCGCGAGCAGGTCCTCGTACTGGCCGGTCGCGGCATTGAAGCCGAATGCGCCTTTGCCCTCGCGCACCTTGCCGACGACGATGCTGGCCTCATGACCGCCGTTCGCGGCGATTTGCCGCGTGGGCTCCTCGAGCGCACGGCGCACGATTTCGACGCCGAACTTCTCCGCGCCGGAAACGACCAAATCGTCGAGCGCCGGCAGGCACCGCAGGTAGGCGACGCCGCCGCCGGGAACCACGCCCTCCTCGACGGCTGCGCGCGTCGCATGGAGCGCGTCCTCGACACGGGCTTTCTTCTCCTTCATCTCCAGCTCGCTGGCCGCGCCGACGCTGATGATCGCCACGCCTCCGGCGAGCTTGGCGAGCCTTTCCTGCAGCTTCTCGCGGTCGTAATCGGACCCTTCGGTAATGTCGGCGAGCTGGGCCCTGAGCTGCTTCACCCGGGCGTGGACGGCCTCTTTGCTGCCGGCGCCCTCGATGATCGTGGTGCTGTCCTTGTCGACGACGATGCGCCTCGCGCGTCCCAGATCGGCGAGTCCCACCTTCTCGAGCTTGATGCCGAGGTCTTCGGAGATGAGCTTCGCGCCGGTGAGCGTGGCGATGTCGTCGAGCACCGCCTTGCGACGGTCGCCGAATCCGGGAGCTCGAACTGCGCACACCTTCAGCGTGGCGCGGAGCTGGTTGACGACGAGCGTTGCCAGCGCATCGCCTTCCAGCTCTTCGGCAATCACGAGGAGCGGTTTGCCTGCCTGCGCGACCTCCTCGAGGAGCGGCAGGAAATCCTTCATCCCGGAAAGCTTCTTCTCGTGGACGAGCACGTACGCGTCCTCGAGCACGACCTCCATGCGGGCCTGGTCGGTGACGAAGTACGGCGAGAGATAGCCGCGGTCGAACTGCATCCCTTCGACCACTTCCAGCGTCGTGGTGAGGCCCTTCGCTTCCTCGACGGTGATGACGCCGTCCTTGCCCACCTTGTCCATCGCCTCGGCGATGACGTTGCCGACGGTGGCATCGCCGTTGGCCGAGATGATGCCGACTTGCGCGATCTCGCTCCGTCCCTGCGTCGGCTTGGAGAGCTTCTTCAGCGCCTCGATGACGGCGGCGACGGCCTTGTCGATGCCGCGCTTGATCTCCATCGGGCCGTTGCCGGCGGAGACGAGCCTCGATCCTTCGCGGTAGATGGCTTGCGCGAGGACGGTGGCGGTCGTCGTCCCGTCGCCGGCGATGTCCGAGGTGCGGCTCGCCACCTCCTTCACCATCTGCGCAACCATGTTCTCGAACCGATCGCGGAGCTCGATCGCCTTCGCCACCGTCACGCCGTCCTTGGTGACGACCGGCGCGCCGAACGATTGCTCGAGGACGACGTTGCGGCCCTTGGGGCCCAGGGTGACCTTCACGGCGTTGGAGAGAGCGTCGATACCGCGCAGGATTGCCTCGCGGCCGCGGGTGTCGAACAGGATGTCTTTTGACATTTTTATTTTCCTTGGACCCGGCCGGAGCGCAGCGGGCGCCGCGCTCCCTGCCGGAATCGTCATTGCTTCTGCTTCAAGACCCCGGGAAGAGTCGACTCGACCTCCACCTTGATCTGGCGCGGCTTCGTCTCGCTCTTCTTCGGCAGGAAGATGCGCAGCACCCCGTCGCGGCCCTGCGCCGTGATGTTGCCCAGGTCCACTGTCGAGGGCAGCGTGAAGCTTCGGCTTAAGGAGTCGTAGTAGCGCTCGATGCGGTGATAATCCTCCCGCTTGTCGGCGTTCTCGAGCTTGCGCTCGCCGCGCAACGTCAGCGCGTTGCCCTCGAGCTGGATGGCGACGTCGCTCGCGGCGACCTCGGGCAGCTCGACCTTCAGGGTAATGCCCTCTTGATCTTCGAAAATGTCCACCAGCGGCGACCAGGCAGACGTCGCGGCGCGGATCTCTTCGCCTCTGTCGACGGGCTGATGGACATGTTGGTGGAAGAGCTGGTGGTGAAGCTGAAGCGGATCGTAGCGAGCGACGAACATTGGGAACCTCCCCGCTGAACGGGCGCCTCGAACGGCGCAGGGGAGGCCATCGACCGATCCACGACCCCCAGCCGATTCAACGTAACCACCGGAAGGGGCTCGTCAACACGCGGCCGGAGAAAGTCCGCGATGCGCCGGCGTGTTATCATCTGCTCACGCCCGCGGCCTCCGACGCGCCGTCGAACACTCCGGACGTGG
Organism: Myxococcales bacterium; assembly: GCA_045802855.1. GTDB lineage: Bacteria > Myxococcota > Myxococcia > Myxococcales > 40CM-4-68-19 > VBKO01. Next base: position 18,644 of record JBJMQD010000095.1, read on the forward strand.
AAGGAGCGAGGCGAATGCCTGTCTACGATCCATACGCTCGCAGCGTCGAGCGGAGCGCCGGACATAGAGGACCGATCAACGAGCGGGAGCGACTGCTCGTCGTGGACGGCAGCGCCGCGACGCGCGCGACGCTCTCGGAATACCTCGACCGCGTCGGATACCGGGCCCTCTTCGCCTCGACCGGGGCGGAGGCGCTGGCGATGCTGCACGCCGGTCTGCAGACCGATGCCATCGTGTACGACGCGAACATGCCCGCGATGGGCGGGACCGCCTTCCTGCGCCAGCTCCATTCCGAGGGAAATTCGACGCGGGTATTGCTCATGACCGAAAAACGCGGAGCCGAAGAAAAGGGCGCCAATGCGCCGGATGCGGCCATCGCGAAGCCGTTCCTGCTGGTCGATTTTGGCGACAAGCTCTTACAGATGTTGACCGCGCCGCGGCTCAGTCGCGCGGCCGCTTCGCCGTAGAGAACCCTCGAGCCGTTGCAGAGGCGCTCGCGGTCCGAGCCGGGGAGCGAGCCCTTTGTTCTCGTCGGGGTCCGGTTCGCTGTCGAGATGCTTCCTGCGGAATTAGATTGTTCGCCATGTTGCTGGATTTCATCCGGGAGAATCGGGCGGAGCTCATCCGCGTCGCGCGGGAAAAGGTCCGAGGCCGGTCGGCGCCGCGCCCGACGGACGAAGAGCTCGAGACCGGCATACCGCTCTTCCTCTCGCAGTTCACCGACCTCCTCGCCGTGACGAAAGCCAGCGCGACGCCGTCGCCCACGCTTGGCGCCGGCGCCAATGCGCACGGCGTGGATCTCCTCCGGCGCGGCTTCACCATCGCGCAGGTCGTCCACGACTATGGCGACATCTGCGAGGCGATCACCGAGCTTGCCATCGTGAAGAACAAGCAATTCAGCACGCCCGAGTTCCACATCCTCAACCAGTGCCTCGACAACGCCATCGCCGAGGCCGTCACCGGATATTCGCGCCAGCGCGAGCGCAACATCTCCGCCGCCGAGGTCGAGCGCCTCGGCTGCCTCGCGCACGATCTGCGCGACCAGCTGTCGAACGCCGCGCTCGCTTTTCAGATCCTCAAGGGCGAAAGCGTCACCATCGGCGGGAGCACCGGAGCGCTGCTCGAGCGGAGCCTCGCCGGTCTGCGCAGCTTGATCGATCGCTCCATGGCCGAGGTGCGGCTCGCGAGCGGACAGCACAAGCGGACCCGGGTCGTCCTCGCCGAGTTCATCGAAGAGGTGGAGGTAGCCGCCGCGCTCGATGCGAAAGCGAGGAGTCTCGAGCTCACCGTCGGCCGGGTCGATTACGACATCGCCGTCCAGGCTGACCGCCAGCTGCTCGGGTCAGCCGTATCGAACCTCCTGCACAACGCGTTCAAGCTCACCCCCGCTCATGGCCGCGTATCGCTGCGGACACGCAAGTCGGGCGATCACGTCCTCATCGAGATCGAGGACGAGTGCGGAGGGCTCCCCCGCGGCAAGGCGGAGGAGTTGTTCCGTCCTTTCGACCGGCGCGGCGCTGACCAGACCGGCCTGGGGCTCGGTCTGTCCATCAGCCGCAAGAGCGTGGACGCGAACGGCGGCGAGATCCATGTGGAGAACAAGCCCGGCAAGGGCTGTGTCTTCACCATCGAGCTGCCAATCGCGGCCTGACGAGGCTAGCGCTCCACGGCCCGCGCCGCTGCCTTGCGCAGCGCGCGCTCCGCGATCACGGATGCGAGATGCGCCTTGTACGCAGGCGAGCCGAGGTTGTCGCCGCGAATCTCGATCCCCTCCGCGGTCCGCGCTGCCGCGGCCTTGAGAGTGTTGGGATCGGGCGTCTTGCCCGTCAGCGCCTGCTCGACGTAGCCCGCGCGGGTGACCTTGCTCCCGAGACCGGTGATCGCCACCCGGGCCTGCTGCACGGCGCCCTTGCCGTCTAGTTGCAGCGCCGCGGCGACGCCGACGATCGCGAAGCGCGACGCCGGGTGCGGCTCCTTCTCGTAGGCGCTGCCCGCCTTCGCGGGCGGGAGCGGAATCCGCACGCTGACGAGGATCTCGTCGGCCTCGAGCGAATTGGTGAGCGGGCCGACGATGAGGTCGGCGATCTTCAACGTCCGCTCCCCGTTCTTGCCGACCGCCGTCACCGTCGCGTCGAGCGCGGTGGTGACGGCGGGCCAGTCAGCCGACGGATCGGCGTGCGCCAGGCTGCCGCCGATGGTGCCTTGATTGCGCACCTGTGGATCCCCGATGAATGCCGCCGCCTCGGGCAGGATGGGCAGCTTCTTGCGCAAGTCCTCCGACCGCTCGATCGCGCGATGAGGCGTGAGCGCGCCGATGACGATCGCGCCTCCCTCCTCGCGGATGCCGGTCAGCCCGGAGATCTTGCGCAGGTCGATGACGTGGGCGGGCGTCGCCAGCCGGAACTTCATCAGCGGGACGAGGCTCTGGCTGCCCGCGAGGAGCTTCGCGTCCTGGCCGTGCCGGGAGAGGAGCGCGATGGCTTCCTGGATGCTGCTCGGAGCGTGGTACTCGAATGGCGCCGGATACATGTGGTCTTCTCCCTAGCGGCCCGTGGAGCGGATCGCTTCCCAGACGCGACCCGGCGTGAACGGCATGTCGAGGTGGCGGATGCCGAACGGCGAGAGGGCATCCAGTACGGCGTTCGCGACCGCGGCGGTCGAGGCGATGGTCCCGGTCTCGCCCGCTCCTTTCACTCCCAGTGGATTCACCGGAGACGGCGTCTCGGTCCGTCCCACTTCCATGAACGGCACGTCGTCGGCGTGCGGCATGGCGTAGTTCATGAACGAGCCGGTGACGAGCGTTCCGTTCTCGTCGTAGATCGCCTCCTCCCACAGCGCCTGCGAGACGCCCTGGACGATTCCGCCCTGCACCATGCCGTCGACGATCATCGGGTTGATGACGCGCCCCAGGTCGTCGACCGCCACGTAGCGGACGAGCTTCACCTTGCCGGTCTCCTTCGTCACTTCCACCACGGCGATGTGGGTGCCGAACGGGAAGACGAAGTTGCCCGGGTCGAAGAAGCTGAGCCCCTCGAGGCCGGGCTCGAGGCCCTTCGGCAGGTTGTGGGCAAGGTACGCCATCAGGGCGACGTCGCCGAAGCCCTTGGAGCGGTCGGGTGAGCCTTTGACGAAGAACTTCCCGCCCTCGTAGGTGACGTCCTCGTCCTTTGCCTCGAGGAGGTGGGCGGCGATCTTCTTGGCCTTCTCCTTGACCTTCTGCGCGCCGAGGTAGACCGCGGTGCCGCCGACGGGGCCGCTGCGCGAGCCGTAGCTGCCCATGCCGAAGGGCACCTGGCCGGTATCGCCGTGGACGATCTCGATGTCCTCGATGGGAAGCTGCAATTCGTCGGCGGCGATCTGCGCGAAGGTCGTCTCGTGGCCCTGCCCGTGCGAGTGCGAGCCGGTGAAGACCGTCACCTTTCCGGTCGGGTGCACGCGGACGTTGGCGCTCTCGTAGAGGCCCGCCTGCGCGCCGAGGGCTCCGGCGACCTGCGACGGCGCGAGGCCGCACGCCTCGACGTAGGTGGAGAAGCCGATCCCGATATACCGACCCTGCTTGCGCAAAGTCTCCTGTTCCTTGCGCACCGCCGCGTAGTTCAAGGTCTCGAGCGCCTTGTCGAGGGCGATGGGGTAGTTGCCGCTGTCGTACTGGACGGCAACCGGCGTCTGGTACGGGAATGCCTCCTTGGGGATGAAGTTGCGACGGCGGATCTCGACCGGGTCGACGCCGATCTCCCTGGCCGCGAGATCGACCATGCGCTCGACCACGTAGCAGGCCTCGGGACGTCCGGCGCCGCGGTACGCGTCGACGGGGACGGTATTGGTAAACACGGCGGTAACGTCGACGAAGATGTTTGGAATCTGGTAGCAGCCCGACAGCAGCGTGCCGTAGAGGTACGTGGGGATCGCCGGCGCGAAGACGGACAGATAGGCGCCCATGTTGGCGATGGTCTTCGCTCGAAGGCCTACGATCTTGCCGTTCGCGTCGAGGGCGATCTCGGCTTCCGTGTCGTGGTCGCGGCCGTGGCGGTCGGTGATGAAGGCCTCGCTGCGATCGGCGGTCCACTTCACCGGGCGGTTGAGCTGCCTCGTCGCGAAGGTGACGGCGCACTCCTCGGAGTAGACGAAGATCTTCGAGCCGAAGCCGCCCCCCACGTCGGGCGAGATGATGCGCAGCTTGGTCTCCGGCATCCCCAGCACGAACGCCGCCATGAGGAGGCGATGGACGTGCGGGTTCTGCGTCGTGATCCAGGCGGTCACCTCGCCGGTGCCCGGGTTCACGCTGGCGAGCGTCGAGCGGGGCTCGATGGCGTTCGGGATGAGCCGATGGTTGCGGAAGGTCTGCTTCACGATCTTCGCGGCGCCCTTGAAGGCGTCGTCGGTCTTCTGCTTGTCGCCGATCGTCCACTTGAAGGAGACGTTGTTCGGCGCCTCGGCGTGGAGTTGCGGCGCGCCCGCCTGCGCTGCCTTCGTGCCCTCGACCACCGCGGGGAGCGGTTCATAGTCGACGTCGACCAGGTCGGCCGCGTCGCGGGCCAGGTAGGGCGTCTCGGCGACCACGACAGCGACCGCGTCGCCCATGTAGCGCGCCTTGTCGAGCGCGAGGACGTTGTAGGGCGGGATCTTGATGTCCGGGAGGAGCCACCCGACCGGGAGCGGCTTCACGCCCGCGGCGGCGAGGTCCTTGCCGGTGTAGACGGCGAGGACGCCCTTGGCGTTGCGCGCGGCGGTGGTGTCGATGCCCTTGATGCGAGCGTGGGCGTGGGGGCTGCGCACGAAGGCGGCGTACGTCGTGCCCGGCAGCTTCACGTCGTCGACGTAGGTACCCTTGCCGGTGATGAGGCGCGGATCCTCGCGCCGCTTGATGCTCTGTCCGAAGAGCTGGGGCTGGGTGGCCATGGCTAGTTCCCCCTCGCCGCGGGCATCTTCTCGGCGGCCTCTTGAACCGCCTTGACGATGTTGTGGTAGCCCGTGCAGCGGCAGATGTTGCCCTCGAGGCCGTGGCGGATCTGCTCCTCCGTCGGCTTCGGGTTCTTGTCGAGGAGCGCGCAGGTCGTCATGATCATTCCCGGCGTGCAGAACCCGCACTGCAGGCCGTGCTTGTCCCAGAACGCCTGCTGGACGGGATGAAGCTTCCCGTTCTGCGCAATGCCCTCGATGGTTGTGACCTTGCGGCCTTCGAGCTGCACGGCGAACAGCGTGCAGCTCTTCGTCGCCTCGCCGTCGACGAGGACGGTACACGCTCCGCACTGACTCGTGTCGCAGCCGACGTGCGTCCCGGTCAGCCCGAGCACGTCGCGCAGGAAATGGACGAAGAGGAGCCGTGGCTCCACCTCGCGGGTGAAATCGACCCCGTTGACGTTGATGCTGACGCTACCCATGGCGCTTCCTCCCAGACCGGAGTCCCCGAAGACGCGAGACGGCACTGCGCGATCGGGATCGGGTAGCAAAACGGGGGTCGGGTGGTCAACCTCGGCAGGGCCGATGCGGATTCGATCCGGGGCATGCCGCGTCGCTCGCCGTAATGGACTCCTGGAGTCTTGATTCGGCAAGAATTCGGACGCCTGCGCGAAGCCCAGAACTCATGGTCAAGGTTCCAGCGGCAAGCTTGACCAAGGCTGCTCTGTGGTCAGGGTTCGGCCAAACCGCCCTGGCTGCGGTATCCTGCCGCCTGCTTGCGACGCATCGCACTGACCCTGATCTGCGCCTCCGCGCTGTCCGCGCGGGCCTGGGCCGACGAGCCGGTTCCTCCCCGGTTCGGACTCGACCTCGGGTTCCTCGGCGGCGTCGAGCCGCTCCACGGAAACGTGCCCGACGACGTGGCGTTCCTTTACGGCGGCGACTTGAAGATGCGGCTCACCTTCGTGTCGCTCGGCGTGCGCCTGGAGAAATCGGCCGAGTTTTCGCCGAGGAACATCACCTTCACGCGCTGGCTCGGAACGGTGGGGTTCAACATCGGCGCTGGCGACCGAACGGAGATCTCGCCGTACCTCGGCTTCGGAAAGATGCTCTACGGAAGCGCCCTCCAGCCGGACGAGGTCGATGGAAGGCTGGGGCTCGAGCTCGAGCACTTCTTCGCCCGCTGGATCTCCTTCGGCGCGGGGATCGCCTTCGACGGGCGCCTCTACGACTCGAACGGCGTGCAGACGGCCGGCTCGCTGAGCGGCACGCTCAAGCTTTCCGTCCACGCGCCGTTCGGCTGACGGCTAGACCGCGCCCTTGACCAACACCTTCAGCGCCTTTTCCCGGGCCGCGTTGCCGAAGGTGTCGTACGCCTTCATCAGCTCCTCGAGGTGGAACTCGTGGGTGATGAGGCGGCGCGGCTGCAGCTTTCCCGCGAGGACCGTCTTCAGCAGCAGCGGCGTCGTCACGGTGTCCACGAGGCGCGTCGTCAGCGTGATGTTGTGTGCCCAGAGCTTCTCCAGCTTGAGGGAGACGCTCTTGCCGTGCACGCCCACGTTCGCGATGTGACCGCCGGCGGCGACGATGTCCTGGCAGAGATCGAAGGTGGCGGGGACGCCCACCGCCTCGATTGCCACGTCGACGCCGCGCCTGCCCGTCAGCTGGAGGATCTTTTCCACCGCGCCGGCGCTGGTCACGGCCTGCGTCGCTCCCATCGACTTCGCGACCGCAAGGCGGTTCTCGTCGACGTCGACGACGATGATCTCCGAGGGCGAGTAGAGCTGGGCAGTGAGGAGCGCCGCGAGCCCGACCGGCCCCGCGCCCACGATGACGACGGTGTCACCGGGCTTGACGGTCCCGTTGAGCACGCCGCACTCGTAGCCGGTCGGCAGGATGTCGCTCAGCATCACCAGCGCGTCCTGGTCGGCACCCTTCGGTACAGCGTAGAGGCTCGTGTCGGCGAAAGGAATGCGGACGTACTCGGCCTGCGTGCCGTCGATGGTGTTGCCGAGGATCCAGCCGCCGCCGCTCTCGCAGTGCGAGTACATGCCTTTCTTGCAGGTGGGGCATTTGCCGCACGAGCTGATGCAGGAGATGAGGACGCGGTCGCCGGCCTTGAAAGAGGAGACGGCGGAGCCGACCTGCTCGACGACTCCCACGCCTTCGTGGCCGAGGATCCGACCTGGGGTCACCGAGGGGACGTCGCCTTTCAGGATGTGCAAATCAGTCCCGCAAATCGTGGTGCGCACGATTTTCACCACGGCGTCCGAAGCGTCTTGCACCGTCGGCTTCGGTTTGTCTTCCCACGCGCGCTTGCCGGGGCCTCGATAAACGAGTGCTTTCATGAATCTCTCCTGGTCGGTGAGCCGCGCGGTTTGCGAAGCGCGACGACCGCGGTTCGCTGCAAACGAAGTGCCGGACCTGTCCGTGCGGCGGCAGAGAGTCGCGGTCGCTTCGGGATCGGCAAAAGGTGCGCGTGATGCGGTACCTTCTGGAATGCCCCGCTTGCGATGCATCGCGATCGCCGTGACCCTCGCCGCCTGCGCTGCCCACTCGCCCGGATCCATCCCCATGACTTCCGACGCGGCAGAAAAGCTCCGCAGCATCGGCGACCGGTACTGGAACGCTCTCCTCGCCACGACGACGCTGACGGCGCTCAACCAGAACGGGGTCGGATATCTGGGCGGGCCGATCTACGCGACTTCGATCGGCGACCACCGCTTCGACGAGAAGTTGGATGATCTTTCGCCCGGAGCGCTGGCGGCGGTCGTCGCTACGATGCGCGGGCTGCGAGACGAGCTCGATCGAATACCGGCCAAGGAGCTGCAAGGCGAGGACGCGCTGTCGTACGAGATCCTCCGCGAGCAGCTGCGCGATGCGGCGGCCTCTGACATCTGCAAGATGGAGCTATGGCTCGTGGACGCGCAAAACGGGCCGCAGACGCAGCTTGCGCAAACGGCGCAGGGCTACCGGGATCCCAAGGCGCTCCAGGCCCGGCTTTCGCAAGCGCCAGGTTACTTCGCGCAGATTGCCGACAACCTGCGGCGCGGGCTCGCGCAAGGTCTCGTCTCATCCCGCGCGAACGTGATGCGGGTGATCGACCAGCTCGATTCGCTTCTCAACGCGGCGCCGTCACCATTCGGTCCTGACGCGAGCGCGGTCCTCCCGGCGCTCGCCACCTTTCGCGACTTCCTCCGCGACGAGATCCTGCCGAAGTCGCGCCCCGACGATCGCCTCGGCATCTGGGCGCTCCCGGATGGCGCCGACTGCTACACGTTCCTCGTGCGCCGCCACACGGGCGGCACGCGCGCACCCGAGCAGCTGCACCAGCTTGGTCTCGATCAGCTCCGGTCCATCGAAGAGGAAGCGCGCAAGATCGCTCGCGCGGAAGGCCACGATACGATCGAATCCTTCCGCGCCGCGCTGAGCGCCGATGACAGCCAATTCAAGACGACGCGCGAGGAGCTTCTCGCCTTCAACCGCGACCTGCTCGCACGAACCGTCGCCGCGCTGCCGAAGGGATTCGAAGGCCTTGCGCTCCTGCCCCTGGAGGTCCGGCCCGTCGAGGAGTATCGCGAGGCGTCGTTCACGGCGGGCTACTACCAACCTCCGGCGGGCGAGGGCAGCCCCGGTATCTACTACGTCAATACCTACCAGCCCGGGACGCGCCCGCTCTTCAACATCGAGCCGCTGCTCTTCCACGAGGCCGTGCCCGGGCACCACTTGCAGGGCTCGGCGATGCTCGCGCTGCACGGCCTGCCCGAGTACCGGCGCGAGTTCGGACCCACCGCTTACATCGAAGGTTGGGCGCTCTACAGCGAGCGGATGAGCGACGAGGCGCTGCACCTCTACTCGGGGCCGAAGGCGCGCTTTGGAATGCTCGGCTATCAGGCCTGGCGGGCGGCCCGGCTCGTCGTCGACACCGGAATGCATGCGCTCCGCTGGGATCGTGAGAAGTGCGTGAAGTTCCTCGCCGACCACACCACCCTGCCGCGGCTCGAGGCGGAGGCGGAGATCGATCGCTACGCAGCGAGTCCCGCGCAGGCGCTGGGATACATGGTCGGAGAGCTGGAAATCTATCGATTGCGCCGCGAAGCCGGACGGCGCCTTGGCGCGAACTTCGATCTGCGCGGCTTCCACGCCGCGGTGTTGCGCCACGGGCCGGTGTCGATGGCGACCCTCGCGCGCGTCGTCGACGAATGGGTCGCGCAGCGCTGAGCCGGGTTACTTGCTCGCCGCCGCCGTGATGACGACGCACTGCTGCCGGAAGATGGTCAAGACGCTGATCGAGTGCATGTCGGCGCGCACGTCCGTGAGGAGCGCCCCAGGCGCCTTCGCCTGGGCGTCGCGGATCGCCTCGGCGTATCCGCCTGCGCCCCAGGCGATGGAGGCGAAGATCACGGGGATGAAGATGCCCATCTGGCAGGCCTCGCCGCGCACCTCCTCGCCGCCTTTCGCGAGCTCGCCGCGATAGTCGAGCGGGGCGGAGACGTCCTCGAAGACCGTGGCCGGCCCAAGGACGTTGGGCGGCACGCAGCCCGCGCAGAGCAGGAGAATGAGCAGCGGTTTCACCGGACAGCTCTCGCGGTCACCCGGGTACATGCCTTCGTGTAGATGAAGAGAATGTTCAAGAAGTTCGTGTCCGAGCGGATGTCGGCGAGCTCGGCCCCTCCCGAGCGGGTGCGCGCGTCCGCGACAGCCGCCGCATAGCCGGCGTCGCCCCAGGCGATGAGACCGAGAACCGCCTGGTTGCAAGCGATTCCCTCGACGTCGCGGGCACTCTCGGCGTTCGCTTCCTGGGCCGTGGGCGCGCGGTAGGCGAGGGGCGTCGTGACGTTGGCGAAGACGCAGCCCGCGGACGAGACCGCGGCGAGCACAGCGAGCATGCGCATGTTGGAAATCCCCCTTTGAGAACGGTGCGCGGATGCTATGCCGCGAAAATGTCGGTGTCCATCGCCAATGCTTTGGCCGGCGGCCTCCGCGACTGGCGACGCATTGCAAAGCCCTCTCCTCCTGCTTGATGGGGGGCGGAATGTTGCGGTCCCGAAACACGAAAAGGGGGCCGTTTCAGGGTATGAAGAATGGATCATGATGTGGCTCGTCCGCATGGCGCTCAAGCGCCCGTACACGTTCGTAGTGATGTCGATGCTCATCATCATCCTCGGCGTCCTCACCATCCTGAGGATGCCTACGGACATCTTCCCGGACATCGACATCCCGGTGATCTCCGTCGTCTTCAACTACTCGGGGCTCGCTCCCGAGGAGATGGAGCGGCGGATGGTCAACAACTACGAGCGCGCACTTACTACGACCGTAAACGATATCGAGCACATCGAGAGCCAGTCGCTGACGGGCGTCGCCGTGGTGAAGATCTTCTTCCAGCCGGGTGCCAAGATCGAGGCGGCCACCGCGCAGGTGACGGCGATCTCCCAGGCCGCCATCCGCTCGATGCCGCCAGGGACGACGCCGCCGTTCATCATCCGGTACAGCGCGTCGAACGTCCCCATCCTCCAGGTCGCGCTGCAGAGCGAATCCCTCAGCGAGCAGCAACTCTTCGACTACGGCGTCAACTTCGTCCGCACCGACATGACGACGATCCAGGGGATCCAGATTCCGTATCCCTACGGCGGCAAGCAGCGCCTGGTCATGATCGACATCGACCCCCAGCGCCTCTTCGCCTGGGGCCTGTCGCCCCGCGACGTGAACAACGCGGTGGCCTCGCAGAACGTCGTTGTACCGACGGGCACCGCGAAGATCGGCGGCAGCGAGTACCCGATCGTCTTGAACGCGAGCCCCGATCTGCTCACGGAGATCGAGGCGATTCCGGTCAAGGTCGTCAAGGGCACGACCGTCTACGTGCGCGACGTCGCCCACGTCCGCGACGGGTACTCGCCGCAGACCAACATCGTCCACGTCGAGGGACAACGCTCCGTCCTGATGAGCATCCTCAAGCAGGGGAGCGCGAGCACTCTCGACGTCGTGCGCCGGGTGCGCGAGGTGATCCCGGCCACGCTCGCGCGGCTGCCGAAAGACCTGAAGGTCGCGCTGATGTTCGATCAGTCGCTGTTCGTCAGGGCCTCGATCGAGGGCGTCGTCAAGGAAGCGCTGATCGCGGCGGGCCTCACCGCGCTCATGCTCCTCGTCTTCCTGGGAAGCTGGCGAAGCACCGTCATCGTCCTCGTCTCCATCCCGCTTTCCATCCTCGTCTCGATCATCGTCCTCTCCTGGCTTGGCCAGACCCTCAACGTGATGACGCTTGGCGGGATGGCGCTCGCGGTCGGAATCCTGGTCGACGACGCCACGGTGGAGATCGAGAACGTCCACCGCAACATGGCGCAGAAGAAACCGATCATCCGCGCCATCCTCGACGGCGCCGCGGAGATCGCCACGCCGGCGTTCGTTTCCACCCTTTGCATCTGCATCGTCTTCGTGCCGGTCGTCTTCATCAGCGGCTCCGCCAAGTCGCTCTTCGTGCCGCTCGCGATGTCGGTCGTGTTCGCGATGCTCACTTCGTACTTCCTCTCCCGAACGCTCGTGCCGACGATGATGCGCTACCTGATGGCGCGGGACGCCGAGCGCCATGCGGCCGGGCACGATCCGGAGCCGAAGACCATCGCGGGCCGGTTCATCCAGCATTTCGAGAGCGGATTCGAGAAGCTGCGCGCGAGGTACGGATCGCTCCTCGCCTGGACGCTCGCGCACCGCAAGAACCTGATCATCGGATTCGGCATTTTCGTCCTCGCCTCGCTCGCGCTCCTCCCGCTCGTCGGCCGCGACTTCTTCCCCACCGTGGACGCGGGCCTCATCAAGCTGCACGTCCGCGGCGTGCCGGGCACGCGGATCGAGGAGACCGAAAGGAAGTTCGTGCAGATCGAGGACGCCATCCGGCAGGTGATCCCCGCGGACGAGATCGACAACGTTCTCGACAACATCGGGATCCCGTACAGCGGCCTCAATCTGTCGCTCAGCGAAGGCGCGCTCATCTCCGCGGCGGACGGCGAGATCTTCATCGCCCTCAAGGAAGACCATCGCCCGACTGCCGATTACGTGCGCACCCTGCGCGTGACCCTGGGGGAGCGGTTTCCCGAGCAGACTTTCTTCTTCCTCGCTCCCGACATTTCCACGCAGGTGCTGAACTTCGGCCTGCCCGCTCCCATCGACCTGCAGGTGATCGGAGGCGTCGGGAACGAGCAGGCGACCTACGACGTCGCGAAGCAACTCGCGCGAGGCCTGCTCGCGATCCCGGGCGCAGTCGACGTGCACCTCGCGCAGGTTCCCCGCCAGCCCGCTCTGCGCGTCGACGTGAACCGCACCATGGCCGGCGAGGTCGGCCTCACCGAGCGCGACGTGGCGAGCGATCTGCTGGTGGCGCTCGCCTCCAGCTCCGTCGTGTCGCCGACCTACTGGCTCGACAAGCGCGGCGTGCAGTACCTGGTCGCGGTGCAGACGCCGCAGACGAACATCAATTCCATCAACGCGATGAACACCCTGCCGCTCTCGAACGGCACGAGCCGCCCGCAGCTGCTTTCCAACGTCGCGTCGATCTCCCGGACGGAAGGGCCCGTGAACATCACCCACTACAACATCAAGCGCACCTTCGACGTGCAGGCCAACGTGGAAGGCACCGACCTCGGTTCGGTAACCTCGAAGGTCGAAGACCTGGTCGCCAAGCTCAAGCCGTCGTTTCCGCGAGGCACCACGGTGACTCTCAAGGGCCAGGCGGAGAGCATGCAGTCTTCCTTCCGCGGCCTCGGCTTCGGCCTCATCTTCGCCATCGTCCTCGTCTATCTGCTCATGGTGGTGAACTTCCAGTCCTGGCTCGATCCGCTGGTCATCCTGATGGCGTTGCCCGGCGCGCTCGCCGGGATCGCCTGGATGCTCTTCCTTTCGCACACGACGCTGAGCGTCCCCGCCCTGATGGGGTCGATCATGTGCGTCGGCGTCGCCACCGCGAACAGCATCCTGGTCGTTACTTTCGCAAACGACATGCGTGCGGCCGGAATGGACGCGACCAGGGCCGCGCTGGCTGCCGGCATGACGCGGCTACGGCCGGTGATCATGACCGCGCTCGCGATGATCCTCGGCATGCTCCCGATGGCGCTCGGCCTCGGCGAGGGCGGCGAGCAGAACGCCCCGCTCGGCCGCGCCGTGATCGGTGGCCTATCGCTCGCCACGGTGACGACGCTGTTCTTCGTGCCGGTCATGTACAGCATCCTGCGGCGCAAGCCCCCCCACCCGGTCGATCCCGAAGTGGAGGCAGCGTGAGCGCGCGGCACGACACGACGGGCGGCGGCGCGGGCGAGCCCCATCTCGGGTTCGTCCTGCCGGAGGCGCGGCCGATCGGAAAGAAGCGCATCCTGGTAGCGGCGGTGATCCTGTTCGTCTTCCTGGTCGTCGCATTCGCCTGGGGCTACCTCCCGCGGCGTGAACAGCGCACCGCGCTCGCGTCCTCCGCGGAGTCGTCGCAGCACGCCGCTTTGCGGGTGGAGGTGACGACCCCGAAGGCGGGCGCGAGCGACAAGGCGCTCGAGCTTCCCGCGACCGTCCAGCCGCTCCAGGCGACGATGCTGCTCGCTCGCGCGAGCGGTTACGTGAGCGCGTGGCACGCGGACATCGGAGATCGGGTGAAGGCAGGTCAGCTCCTCGCCGAGATCGAGACGCCGGAGCTCGATCAGGAGCTCATGCAGGCCCGCGCGCAGCTTCTCCAGGCCCGCGCCTCGCTCACCCAGGCGAAGGCGAATCGCAATCTGGCGAAGGCCAACCTGGGACGGGCGCGGTCGCTTGCGCCCAACGGTTTCTTGTCCAAGGCCGAACTGGAGCAGAACGAGGCGCAGGCCGAAGTGGGCGAGGCCAACGTCAAGGTCGCCGAGGCGAATGTCGCCGCGCAGCAGGCCAATATCCGCCGGCTCGAGCAGCTGAAGGACTTCTCGCGCGTGACCGCGCCGTTCGCCGGTACAGTCACGCAGCGCCTGGTCGAGGTGGGCGCGCTCGTGACGACCGGAAATGGCCAGCCGCTCTTCCGCCTCGCGGCGACCGATCCGGCTCGCGTCTTCGTCCAGGTGCCGCAGGACGTCGCCCCTTCGGTCCGCGCCGGCGTCACCGCGAACGTCGTGGTGCGCGAGTATCCCGGCCGCACGTTCTCGGGGAAGGTGATGCGCGCCGCCGAGGAGCTCGATCAGGCGACGCGCTCGATGAACACCGAGATTCGCGTCCCCAACGCCGACGGCGCGCTCCTCCCGGGCATGTACGCCGAGGTTGCGCTCACGCTTCCCGCCACCCACCGCGTGCTCGAGCTTCCCGCGACGGCCCTCCTCAACGACTCCCGCGGCCAGCACGTGGCGGTGGTCGATGCGCAGAGCAAGCTGCATCTCGTTCCGGTCGTGATCGAGCGCGACAACGGCGCGACCATCGACATCTCGAGCGGGCTTTCGGGGACCGAAAAAGTGGTGAAGATCGGCAGCGCGGCATTCGTGGACGGAATGCCGGTCGAGGTCACGACGCCCCAGGCAGAGCGGCGCTGAAGCGCGTCAGTCGTGCCAGCTCTGCAAGAGCCGCATGTAGTTCGCGCGCGAGAACACCTGCGGGTCGGGTGAGGGCTCGACGCAGATGCTCGCGCGTACCTCCTCGAGCGAACGGTACCCGTACTGGCCGAGCCACCGCTCGATGCCGTCGCGCAGGACGCGCAGGTGACCCGGTCCGTTCTTGAGCAGCGCCGAAACGACCTGCACGGCGGTCGCGCCAGAAAGGACGGCCTTGACCACGTCGGCGCTCGAGTGCACGCCGCCCGACACCGCCAGATCCACGTTCTGCACGGTCGCGGAAAGGATGGAGAGCCAGCGCAGCCGCAGCGGCAGCTCCGACGGATCGGATAGCCGCACGTCGCCCGCTCCGCGGTTCGATCCGTTGACGAACGGTTGGTAGAACCGGTTGAAGAGGACGACTCCGTCGATCCCCGACGCGTCGAGCTTTTTCACCAGGTCCGGAAGCGAGGAGAAGAAGGGGGACAGTTTCACCGCGAGTGGAATCCCGAGGCCCTTCTTCAGGACCCGGGCGATGTCGGTGGTCCGCTGCTCCACCGCGGCGGGCGGCTCGGTGGCGCTGGTGGCGACGAAGAAGACGTTGAGCTCTAGCGCGTCCGCGCCGGCCTGCTCGATGAGGTGCGCGTACTTCAGCCAGTCGCCCAGGTTGATCCCGTTCAGGGATCCCACCACCGGGACGCGCACCGCCTCCTTGATACGGCGGATGTGCTCCAGGTACTCGTCGGGGCCGAGGACGAACTCGTGCACCCTGGGGAAGCAGGAGATGGCGTCGAGGTGCGAGGGGTCGCCGATCTCCATCGAATAGACGGTCCCGAACTTCTCGCGACTGATCTGTTCCTCGAACAAGGAGCGCAGGACGATGCACGAGGCCCCGGCATCCTCGAGCCTGCGGACGCCGTCCAGGTCGTCGGAAAGGGGCGACGCGCCGACGACGAGCGGAGAGGAAAGGTTCAAGCCGAGGTACTTCGTCTCGAGGTCCATGCCCGCCTTCCCAGGTGATGTTCGTGCGCGGAAGTCGGCAAACGGATGAGCAAGCAATGTGCCGGCACACCCGGGACCAGGAAAATCCTGCGTCTCCCCGCATCCCCAGCCGCGATCGCCGCGCAACGCCTGCGCTGTGCAGGGGGAAGGCGAACGTTTTGCGGGCACCTCGCCGGGCGAGCCGCTCTAGTACGGCCTGTAGGGGAGCCGCTCGCGCTTCACCCACTCCTGCACCGACGGCAACTGCCATTGCGCCTCGGCGAACTTCCGCAGCCGCGCAGGTAGCTCGTACCCGTTCATGTTGAGCCGCTGCAGCATGAATCCGAGGTCCGTGTCGGCGGCGCTCCACCCGGAACCGAAGAGCGTCGCGCGCGCTTCCGGGACCACCGCCTGCGCGAAGGCGACGAGCCTCCTTGCCGCTTCCTCCGCCGCGGGCGAGAGCGGCTTCGTCGCTCGCTCGTAGAACATGGTGGTGGTGGGACGCTCCTCGCGGATGGGCATCAGATCGCTGCGCACCCAGGCCATGATCTGCCGGGCGCGGGCGCGGTCGCGAGCCGTGCCGGGGAGCGCGCGCGGCGTCCCGGGGAAGGCCTCGTCGAGGTATTCGACGATGGCGCTCGATTCGGAAAGGGAGAAATCGGCGTGCTCGAGCATCGGCACACGGCCGGTGAGCGATCGCTGCTGGTACTCGGCCTTCAGATGCTCCTTGTCGGGAAGCGACGCCGTGCGGACCTCGAAGGGAAGCTTCTTCTCCTTCAACGTCACGAAGCAGGAGAACGCGTAGGGGCTGATCCAGAACGAGTCCACCCAGAGCCTCAGGGATTCATTCGCCATGCGGGCCGCTTACCATCGCGCCGCCGGGCCCGACAATGGCTAGAGTCCCGGTGTGGAATCGCAGCGACGAAGGCCGCCCGCCGAGCAGCCGGCGCAGAGCGCGGACGCGCTCACGCTCGAACAGGTCGAGGCAGTGCTGCGCCGGGCGGTCCAGCTCGAGCAACGCAAGCACGTCCCGGACGCCGCCGGTCTGAGCCGCGAGGAGCTGACGCGCATCGCGCTCGAGGCCGGGCTTTCTCCCGAGGCGGTAGAGGAGGCGATGCGGGAGCTGCAGGTGGGCGCCCTCTCCGCGGAGCGGAAGCGCGACCTGCTCGATCGCCTCATCGGACCTGCTTCCACGGTTTCGGCGCGCGTCGTCGATCGCCCGCCGGCCGTCGCCAGGAGCGAGATGCATCGAGTCCTCAAAGAGGCGCTCCTCGAACAGGTCGATCGGGAAGGCACGCGCAGCATCTGGGTGCCGGAGAGCGGCGCGAGGGCGCACCTCTTACGTGCCGTGCGCCACGTGTGGACCGGTCGCAAGGATCTGCGCGACGTCGAGATCGCCTGCGACGTGCGGGCGGCGGACGCCACCGGAACGCGCGCCCTCGTTTCGCTCGAAGCCCGCATCTCGGGGCGAGGCAAGTACACGGCCACGCCCACCGTGATCGCGGGAGCGGCCGCCGCCGGAACCGTGCTGCTGGGATCGATCGGTCTCGGGGAGCTCGCCCACCACGCCGCGGAGGCGACGCAGGTGCTCCTCGCCTCGGGGGCGACGGCCGTGCTCGGGACCGGCATCGCCGCGGCGGCTGCTTCCGCCTCTTCGCGAGCGTGGCGGCAGAAAGTTCGACGGATCCGCGCTTCGCTCGATCGGCTCTTCGACCACGTCGCGGGCGACGATTCCGCGCGCTGAGCGCCACGACGCCGCGCAGCCGGGTGTCTCGCTTGACGTTGTGGTCAACTCCAATCAACATGATGAGAGATGACTAGAAAGAAATCAGTTGCACGGACGCGTTCCGTCACCACGAAGGTGGTGACAGCGCACGTCCCGCTGCCGCTCGCGGCGAAGATCGACAGTCTCGCGGCGCGATTGGAGCGGCCCCGCGGTTGGATCGTGAAGCAGGCGCTGTCCGCCTGGGTCGAAACAGAGGAAGAGCGCCACCGCCTGACGCTCGAGGGATTGGCCGACATCGACGCCGGTCAAGTCATCGATCACCAGGCCGTCCAGGCGTGGGCCGAGAGCCTCGGTACGAGGAGACCCCGGCCCATCCCGCACCGGTGAAACTTGCCTGGTCCGCAAGGGCTGTCGGGGATCTGGCGCGGCTTCACGAGTTTCTCGCGCCCGTGGACCCGCAAGCCGCGGCCCAGGTGGTGCAACGCCTGACGGCGGCGGCGAGCCAGCTGCTGGACCAGCCGCGGATCGGGGAAAGGCTCGAGCAGTACGAACCTCGTGAAGTCCGCCGTCTTTTGGTCGCCAAGTATGAGCTACGATACGAAATCCGAGGCCAGCGCATTTTCATCGTGCGTATCTGGCACACGCGTGAAGATCGATGACTGTGGCTTGGCGAAGTGGGCGGAAGATTGAACCGCGTAGACGATTGCGCTTGCGCCCTACTTCGGTTTCGCCGTCTCCGGCTGCGGCCTGACGGGGCTTCCGTCCGCCACGTCGGTAGCGAGATTCAGCGCGAGCGAGGCTCCTGCTATTGCCTCGTCGGCGCCAGGACCTTCCGCCCCGCGGCGCTGGGAGCAGCCCCGTGGGCGTGGCCACCAAGCGCCACGTACTCGCCGGCCTCGGAACCGCCGAGCGAGTAGGCGACCTCAGAATGCTCGGTGAGGTCGAGGCCCGTCACCTCCGCGTCCTCCGACACACGCAGGCCCATCAAGGCATCGAGCACCTTGAGGATGACGAAGGTGGCGATGCTGGCGAGGGCGACGGTGGCGAGGATCGCGAAGATCTGCGTGAGAAGCTGGTGCGGGTTGCCGTGGAAGAGGCCGTCCGCGCCGTCCGGATTGATCGCCTTCGAAGCGAAGAGGCCCGTCGCGAGCGCTCCCCAGGTGCCGCCCACGCCGTGGACGCCGACCACGTCCAGCGCGTCGTCGTAGCCGAGCCGCATTTTCAGATTGCAGGCGTTGAAGCACAGGAAACCCGCGACGGCGCCGATGGCGATCGCGGCGAGTGGCCCTACGTACCCGCAGGCGGGCGTGATGGCGACGAGGCCGGCGACGGCGCCCGACGCGGTTCCGAGCACGGTGGGCTTGCCGCGCATCGCCCACTCGCCGAACATCCACGCGAGCGCGGCCGCGGCGGCGGCGGTGTTCGTGGACAGGAAAGCCGTCACCGCAAGCTCGTTGGCGCCGAGCGCGCTTCCGGCGTTGAAGCCGAACCAGCCGAACCAGAGGAGGCCCGCCCCCATCACGGTCATGGGCAGGTTGTGCGGCGGCATCGGCACCTTTCCGAAGCCCTTGCGGTGCCCGACGACCAGGGCGCAGACGAGCGCGGAAGCGCCGGAAGAGAGGTGCACGACGGTGCCGCCCGCGAAGTCGAGGGCCCCGATGTTGTGCAGCCAACCGCCGTCGCCCCAGACCCAGTGGGCGAGCGGGTCGTAGACGAAGGTCGCCCAGAGCAGGCTGAAGACGAGGAAGGTGGAAAACTTTTTCCGCTCGGCGAACGCGCCGGTGATGAGCGCGGGCGTGATCACCGCGAACATCATCTGGAACAGCATGAATGCCTGGTGCGGAATGGTCTTCGAGTAGGCCGCGAACGGGGCGGTGCCGACGCCGCGCAGGCCGACCCACTCGAGACCGCCGATGATCCCGCCCTTGTCGGGGCCGAACGCGAGGCTGTAGCCCCAGAGGACCCACTGGACCGAGATGAGGCAGAGGAGGACGAAGCTGTGCAGCAGCGTCGTCAGGGCGTTCTTGTTGCGGACCATGCCGCCGTAGAAGAGGGCGAGACCGGGCGCGGTCATGAGCAGCACGAGCGCGGTCGACATCAGGACCCACGCTGTATCGGCCTTGTCGATGGTCACTTCGTTTTCTCCTGGATCCGGTTTGCGCGTCGGGAGCGCCCGGGCTTCCCCGGAAACGGCATTGCCGAACTGCAATGGAAGTGCCAGCGCCGCCGCCGCAATGCAAGCCGGACCTCGGAAGGGGGATGCCGGATCCACAAAGATGTTCCGGATCCATGCATTGCCGACAATTTCGTCTGATCCGCGCCGGGGGATGGTTTCTTCGACGGCGCCGCACGGACCGATCGGTTTTTGCGTCGAACGACGAAATTGTCTGGATCGGCAGAAACGATAACAAACCTGTATCACTCGCTTGCGACGCATCCGGAGGCTCGCTAGAGTGCCTGGCGATGGCAAAGCGCATCGCAGACAGCAGCGCGGAGGCGCGTCGCCTCGCGACCCTGTTCGAGATCAGCCAGGCGCTCTCCGGAAGGGGCGAGCTGAAGCCTTCCTTGCAGCGCGTCCTGGAGAAGCTCGAGCGCGACCAGGGACTCATCCGCGGCGCCGTGATGCTGCTCAGCGAGGACACGCGCGACATCCACATCGAGTCCTCGCTCGGGTTCGGCGCCGAGGGACAGTCGGCGCGCTACAAGCTCGGGGAAGGCATCACCGGCAGGGTGGTCGAGAGCGGGCGACCCATCGTCGTTCCCGTCGTCAGCCGCGAGCCGCTGGTCTTGAACCGCGCCTTCCAGCGCAAGCGCCCGGGTGTTCCGGAAACGACATTCGTGTGCGTTCCGATCGTGCTCGACAGAAAGCCGGTCGGCGCGCTCGCGGTGGACCTCGACTACGATCAGGGGCGCGACTACGAGGGGGCGCAGCGCTTCTTCGCGGTGGTTGCGGGGATGATCGCCCAGGCGCTGCGAGTCGAGCGCACCATCGAAGACGAACGCAAGCGGCTCCTCGACGAGAACATTCATCTCAAGAGCGAGCTTCAGGAGCGCTACGATTTCTCCAACATCATCGGCACGAGCGGGCCGATGAGGCAGGCGTACGAGCAGATCGCGCAGGTCTGCCAGACGAGCACCACCGTCCTCATCCGTGGCGAGTCGGGCACCGGCAAGGAGCTCATCGCCCATGCCATCCACTACAGCTCGCCCCGCTCGAAGAAGCCGTTCGTGAAGGTGAGCGTCGCGGCGCTTCCGGACACGCTCGTCGAATCGGAGCTCTTCGGCTACGAAAAAGGCGCCTTCACCGGAGCGCAAAGCCGCAAGCAGGGGCGCTTCGAGATGGCCGACGGCGGCACTCTCTTCCTCGACGAGGTGGGGGAACTGAACCTCGCCACCCAGGTGAAGCTCCTCCGCGTCCTGCAGGAGCGCGAGTTCGAGCGCCTGGGCGGGACGGAGACCATCAAGGTCAACGTCCGCGTCGTCGCCGCCACCAACAAGGATCTCGAGTCCGCGATCGCCGCGCGCCAGTTCCGCGAGGACCTCTACTACCGGCTGAACGTCTTCCCCATCTTCGTGCCGCCGCTGCGCGATCGGAAGCCGGACGTCATGCTCCTCGCCGATCACTTCCTCTTGAAGTACGCGCGCCAGCACGGCAAGCGCATCAAGCGGATCGCCACGCCGGCGATCGACATGCTGATGAGCTACCACTGGCCGGGCAACGTCCGCGAGCTGGAGAACTCGATGGAGACCGCGGTGCTGAGCTGCGACGGCAGCGTCATCCACGCCCACCACCTGCCGCCCACCCTGCAGACAGCCGAGGCCTCCGGGACGATGATGCAGACCTCGCTCGAAGACGCCGTCGGGCAGTACGAGAAGGACCTCATCCTCGACGCGCTGAAGACGGCGCGCGGGAACCGCGCCCGGGCGGCGCGCCTGTTGAACAGCACCGAGCGGATCATCAACTACAAGGTGCGCAAGTACCGGATCGATCCGCACCGGTTCCGCGAGGTGACGGCGGCGCCGATCCGCTTGAGGCCGGCGCTGCCTCGGGGCGGGTAACAAGCCCGCACAACCGGGCCGGGAGGCGCGCCGACCCGCGCGCTCCTCCCGGCCCGCCCCCTCCTTCACTGCTGGATCTGCACTCCGAACTGGATCCCGGTGGTGCTTGCCGCGGCCGGCACCTCCCGGTGCTGCACGGTGAGTGCAAGCCGTGCGCTATGCCCGTCGATGATGTAGTTCAGCCCACCGTCGATTGCCCGGGTGGAATCTCCTCCCCCAGTGGGCATGAACTGCTGGTACCGGACCATGGGCTGGATCTTTCCGAAGCCGAGCTTCTGCCCGACGAGATAGCTCGCGAGCACGAAGAAGCTCTGGCCCTGATCTCCCTCCTCGAAGTCGTAGTAGGAGCCCTCCAAAGTGAGGGCGTCCGATCCCAGGAGCGGACGCTCGAACAGGACGTCGAAGTTGAATCCGAGCAGGTCCTTGGTGGTCCCGGTCGCGGTGTTGGTCACGCCGTTACGCTGGTACTGCACGGACCCGCCCACGGCGAGCACCGACTTCGTGCCGTAATAAGTGCTGCTGTTGTAGTACCCGGGCTCCGGGTCGAGGAAGTTGTACGTCAGGCGACCCGTGTAGATGCCCTGCTTTGCCGGGGTGTTCGAGTTGGTGGTGAAGACGCCGGTCTGGTACTTGAACTTCCCGCCGCCGGTCTGGCCCCAGAGGGCGAATCCGTCGTCGCGTCCGGCGTAGATCGACGGATAGCCGTTGACCACGTCCGGATAGAACCATGCGTTCTGGTAGTACGGGCCAGACAGGTTGGCTCGGTCCGAAGGCGGCAGGAAGCGGCCGAACCAGATGTTGAAAAACTGGCTCGGCTCGAACTGCGCGACTGCGTCGAGCACCCGGATGCGGCTCGCGTCCGCGGTGTTGAGATCGAGGTTGCCGGAGAACTTCAGCAACGGATGGATCTGGCCGTTGATGTAGGGGCGCACGTCGAGCGAGGTGACGCCGACGGTGTTGTTGTTCTCTTCCAGATTGGCGCCGCCCCCGACGCGAAGCCCGACTCCGTAATTGACGAACTTCTGCGGCGGAGCGGCCGCCTCGACCACGGGTGCCTTCGAATCGGAGGCAGTGGCGTCAGCCGGCGCATCCGCCGCGACAGCGCGGAAAGCGAGCAGGGTGACGAGCAGCAGGGACGATCTCGCGACGATGTTCATGGGACCCCTCCCGGTCGCGAGATCAGCGCTGCGCCTGCTGCTTCTTCTCGTTCCCCGCTATGAAGGGGCTCCAGGGCTGCGCGCGGACGGGACCGTCGGTCTTCCACACCACGTCGAACTGGCCGTTCCCCTGCACTTCCCCGATCATCACCGGCTTCCACAGGTGGTGATTCGTCTCGTCCATCTTCAGCGTGTAGCCGGAGGGCGCCTTGTAGGTCTGCCCCGCCATCGCCTTGCGGACCTCGTCCACCTTGGTGGTGCCGGCCTTCTGCACGGCCTGCGCCCACATGTGGATGCCGACGTACGTCGCTTCCATCGGGTCATTGGTGACCCGCGAATCGCCGCCGGGGAGATTGTGCTTCTTCACGTACGCCTTCCACTTCTTGATGAACTCGGTATTGACCGGGTTCTTCACCGACATGAAGTAGTTCCAGGCGGCGAGATGGCCGACGAGGGGCTTCGTGTCGATGCCTCG
The DNA here is from genome assembly GCA_045802855.1 of Myxococcales bacterium. Lineage (GTDB taxonomy): Bacteria > Myxococcota > Myxococcia > Myxococcales > 40CM-4-68-19 > VBKO01. The sequence continues at coordinate 41,462 of JBJMQD010000095.1, forward strand.
CAGCTCCTCCTCGCCCACGGAGAACGCGACGACAGGAATGTCGGTCGCCTTCAGCCCCTGGTTCCCGAGCTCCTTGTAGAAGGGGACATTGCTGTCGCCGTTGATGGTGGAGATGACAGCCGTGCGCCCGCCCGCGCCGAACGCTTTGATCTGCGAAACGATCGTCTGGTAGTCGCTGTGCCCGAACGGTGTGTAGATCTCCTCGATGTCCTTCTCGGCCACGCCCTTGCTCTTGAGGAAGGCGCGCAGGATCTTGTTGGTCGTGCGCGGGTAGACGTAGTCGGTGCCGAGGAGGAAGAAGCGGGTCGCGCCGCCGCCTTCCTTCGACATCAGGTATTCGACCGCCGGGATCGCCTGCTGGTTCGGGGCGGCGCCCGTGTAGAACACGTTCTGCGACAGCTCCTCTCCCTCGTACTGCACGGGGTAGTAGAGCAGCCCGTTCAGCTCCTCGAACACCGGGAGCACCGACTTGCGCGAGACCGAGGTCCAGCAGCCGAAGACGGCCGCCACCTTGTCCTGCGAGATGAGCTGGCGCGCCTTCTCCGCGAAGAGGGGCCAGTTGGAGGCGGGATCGACCACCACGGGCTCGATCTTCATGCCCAGGATTCCGCCCTTGGCGTTGATCTCTTCGAACGTCATGAGCGCGACGTCCTTGAGCGACGTCTCACTGATCGCCATCGTCCCCGAGAGCGAATGGAGGACGCCGACCTTGATGGTGCCCGCGGCGCGCGACTGCGCCGCCACGAGCAGCAAACCTGCGAGGACCGCGAACGAGCTACGCCTTCCGATTGTCATCTTGTTGCCTCCCTGGGGGCCCTGCCTCGCTGCGATTTGTCAGCAAGAAGCAAGCCACGGAGGAACAGCACTTGCCGGCTGCGCGCCGCTCTGTGGACGATTCCATCTGGTCCGGAGGGAATCGACAATTTCGTCGATCTGAAAAGTTGTCACACGAAAACGTAGGATCTGGCGGCGTGGCTGGCGATCCCCGACGAGGGGGTGTTAAGCACGATCGCGGAGGGTCGATGAGGTTGGCATCCGTGCTCGCTTCCTGTCTGCTTCTCGCTTCCGCGGCTGCCAGCGCCCTCACTCCGGACGACTTGCACAAGCTCGCCTCGGCCGAGTCGGCGGGGAAGCTCGTCGACCAGATCGACACGATCGTCGCTCGCGGCGATCCGGCGGATGCCGCCGTGCTCCGCGGTCTCCTCGAGGGCAGGCTGTGGGCGCTCGGGGATCAGGTCCTCCTCGACGAGGGCGGAGCGGTTCGCGATCTCGTCTCGGGAAAACTCGTCGCGGAGCTTCCGGCGGACGCCGAGAAGATCTCCATCAACAACCGCGTACGTCGCTCGCTCGAGCGGGGCCTCGCGGCACTGGGGCTCTTCGCGCCGGGCGCGCCCGAACGGCTCGCCGCGGCCCGCTCGCTGCAGGACTCCGGCGATGCCGAGCAACTGCCGCTGGTAGCGCGCGCCCTCGCGGTCGAGAAGGATCCCCAGGTGAAGGAGACGCTTCTGTCGGTCCAGGGAGCGCTGCTTCTCGCGAGCCCGCGCGCCTCCGAGCGGCTTGCCGCCATCGAGATCCTGCTGCGCGACCCGACCACTCGTAACCGGCGCCTCCTCGTCGAGAGGGTGTCTCCCGAAACCGACGAAAACGTCCGTCAGGCGCTCACCGCCGGGATCCAGCGCATCGATCGATCGCTCGCCCGGGCGGAGGTGATCGGCTGGGTCTTCGGCGGCCTCAGCCTCGGCAGCGTTCTGCTCCTCGCCGCGCTCGGCCTCTCCATCACCTTCGGGCTGATGGGCGTCATCAACATGGCCCACGGCGAGCTACTGATGATCGGCGCCTACGCCACCTACGTCGTGCAGACGTTCTTCCGCGCCCACCTTCCCGGAGGCCTCTCCTTCTATCTCCTCGCCGCCGCGCCCATCGCCTTCCTGGCGGCGGCCTTTGCCGGAATGCTGCTCGAGATCTTCGTCGTGCGGCCCCTCTACGGGCGCCCGCTCGAGACGCTCCTCGCCACCTGGGGCGCGAGCCTTCTCTTCATCCAGATCGTGCGCGGGATCTTCGGCGCGCAGAACGTCGAGGTGGCGAATCCGCCCTGGATGTCCGGCGGCGTGAAGGCCATGCCCGGGCTCGTCCTCCCCTACAACCGGCTGGCGATCATCGCCTTCGCCGTTGCGGTGCTCTGCATCGTCTGGCTCCTCCTCGAGCGCACGCGGCTCGGGCTCCTCGTCCGCGCCGTCATGCAGAACCGCGGCATCGCGGGCGGGCTCGGCGTGTCGACGCCGTGGATCGACCGGCTCGCCTTCGCGCTCGGGGGCGGCATCGCCGGGCTGTCCGGCTGCGCGCTCTCGCAGATCGGCAACGTCGGCCCCGAGCTCGGGCAGGGCTTCATCGTCGACTCGTTCATGGTGGTCGTTCTCGGAGGGGTGGGACAGCTCGCCGGAACCGTGATCGCCGCCGCCGGCCTCGGGCAGGTGAACAAGCTGCTCGAGCCCTACGCCGGCGCGGTGCTCGCCAAGATCGCCGTTCTCGCCTTCATCATCATCTTCATCCAGCGGCGGCCGCAGGGGCTCTTCGCTCCGCGGGGGCGGGCGGCGGAGGAGGCGTGACCCTCTCGCAGCGCAACCGGCCGCGCCTGCCTCTCGCCGTGGCGATCACGCTCGGCGCGTATCTGCTCCTCGTCGTCGCCTTCCCGGTCTGCAACCTGCTCGTCCCGGCGGGAAAGGGCCTCCACCTCTCCGACTACGCAGTCGGGCTCGTGGGCAAGATCCTCTGCTACGCGATGGTGGCGGTGGCGCTCGATCTCATCTGGGGATTCGGCGGCATCCTCAGCCTCGGGCACGGTCTATTCTTCGCCCTCGGCGGCTACGCGATGGGCATGTATCTCATGCGCTCGATCGGCCGCGAAGGGGTGTACGGGAGCGCCCTTCCCGACTTCATGGTCTTTCTCGACTGGAAGGAATTGCCCTGGTACTGGCGCGGCACCGAGCACTTCCTCTGGGCCCTCGCGCTCGTCGTGCTCGCTCCGGGCCTTCTCGCCTTCGTCTTCGGATTCTTCGCCTTCCGCTCGCGCATCAAGGGCGTCTACTTCGCCATCATCACGCAGGCGCTGACCTACGCCTTCATGCTTCTCTTCTTCCGCAACGCGACCGGCTTCGGGGGCAACAACGGATTCACCGATTTCAAGCGGATCCTCGGGTTCCCGCTCGCCGACTCGCGCACGAAGATGGTGCTCTTCGTGCTCACGGCCACGGCGCTCCTCGGGGAGCTCGCTTTGTGCCGATTCATCGTGGAGTCGAAGCTCGGGCGCGTCCTCACCGCCATCCGCGACGAGGAGAGCCGCCTGCGCTTCTGCGGGTATGAAACGACCCGCTACAAGGTGTTCGTCTTCACCCTCTCCGCCGTGCTCTGCGGGATCGCCGGTGCGCTCTACGTGCCGCAGGTGGGGATCATCAACCCGAGCGAGATGTCCCCCGCGAGCTCGATCGAGATCGCCATCTGGGTCGCGGCGGGCGGAAGGGGAACGCTGCTCGGCCCGCTCCTCGGCGCGGTGGCGGTGAACGGCGCGAAGAGCTTTCTCACGGTCGCGTTCCCGGACGCATGGCTCTACGCGCTCGGGCTCATGTTCATCCTCATCACGCGCTACCTGCCGCGCGGCCTGGCGTCCCTCCTCCTGCGCGCGCCGCGCGCGCCGCGAGCCCGCATCACGCACTCGCCCGCTGTGGCCCCCGAGAGGTCCGCGTGAAGCTGGACACGGCGGCGGGACCGGTCCTCTACCTCGACGGCGTGACCGTCGCCTTCGACGGGTTCCGGGCGCTGAACGGCCTCAGCTTCGTGGTGGAGCCCGGAGAGCTGCGCTGCGTGATCGGTCCCAACGGCGCCGGCAAGACCACGATGATGGACGTCATCACCGGAAAGACGCGTCCCGACACCGGCGAAGCGTTCTTCGGCCAGGCGAACGATCTGACGAGAATGTCGGAGACGGAGATCGCCACGCTCGGGATCGGGCGCAAGTTCCAGAAGCCCACCGTGTTCCGCAACCACACCGTCTGGCAGAACCTGGAGCTTGCCCTCGACGCCGGGAAGGGAATCTTCCCCACGCTGACCGCGCGCCTCACCAGCGAACAGGAAGGCCGTATCGACACCGTGCTGGGGGTCATCGGCCTGCGCGAAGAAGCGAATCGGACCGCCGATCTCCTCTCGCACGGGCAGAAGCAGTGGCTGGAGATCGGCATCCTCCTCGTCCAGGATCCGAAGCTGCTGCTCCTCGACGAGCCAGTCGCCGGAATGACCGACTACGAGACCGCCCGCACGGCGGAGCTCGTGCAATCTCTCGCCGGCAAGCATTCGGTGGTGGTGGTGGAGCACGACATGCAATTCGTCGCCAGCATCGCGCGCACGGTCACCGTGCTGCACGAGGGAAAGGTGATCGCCGAGGGGCCGATGGACAGGGTGCGCGCCGACGACCGGGTCGTCGAAGTCTATCTGGGACGCTGATGCTGCAGATCCGCGGGCTCACCCAGTACTACGGCGGCAGCAACGTGCTGCGCGGGATCGATCTGGACGTTCCCAAAGGGAGTTGCGTCGCGCTCCTCGGCCGCAACGGCGTCGGCAAGACGACGCTGCTCCGCTGCATCATGGGGATGCTGCCCGTCCGCTCGGGCACCATCCGGTTCGAGGACAAGGACGTGACCAGGCTCTCGCCCTACGAGCGGGCGCGGCGCGGCATCGGCTACGTCCCGCAGGGGCGCGAGATCTTTCCCCGGCTGACGGTCGCGGAGAACATCGCGGTGGGCGAGTCGGCCGCTCGCGGCCGCGAGAGCGCCCCCCTCGACGAGTTGTTCGCGCTCTTCCCCGCGCTCTCCGCCATGCGCAACCGGCGCGGCGGAGATCTCTCCGGCGGCCAGCAGCAGCAACTCGCCATCGTCCGCGCTCTGGTCGGACGGCCCTCCCTGCTCCTCCTCGACGAGCCCACCGAAGGGATCCAGCCCTCGATCGTAAAGGACATCGAGCGCGTGCTGCGCCTGTTGCAGGGCCGCGGGATGACCATCCTGCTCGTGGAGCAGTACGTCGAGTTCGCCCGGGCTCTCGCGCAGGAGTACGCCATCCTCGACCGCGGAGAGGTCGTCGGCCGGGGCCGCGTCGCGGACCTCCGTCCCGAGGAGATGCGCCGCCACCTGGCGGTGTAGCCGTGCGCAACCCCCGCCTCATCGAACCGGAGTCGCCCGTTCCGGCGCGACTCGTCTTCGAGCGGGCGGGTCCGCACACGATCGTGCGATCGGCCCGTCCGATGGGGCCCCTCCGGCTCCTCACCCCTCGCAACCATGGCCACGCCGCCTGGGCCTACCTGAGCAGCCTGGGCGGCGGATTCGTGGACGGAGATTCGGTCCGCCTCGATCTGCGCGTCGATCGCGATGCGGCGGCGTTCGTCTCGACGCAAGGAGCGACCCGCGTCTACCGATCGCCGCGCGGCTGCGCCAGCGAGACGACGGCGGAGGTGGCGACGGGCGCGCTCCTCGCGATGGTTCCGGATCCCACCGTCTGCTTCGCGGGCGCCCGGTTCCGCTCGCGATGCTTCTTCGATCTCGCCGCGGACGGTTCGCTGGTTTTCCTTGACGCGCTGTGCGCGGGTCGGATGTCGCGTGGCGAGCGCTGGGCGTTCCGGAGCTACGCAAGCCGGCTGCGCCTCGCGATCGAGGGCGCGCTCGTCCTCGACGAGACGCTGCTGCTCGATCCCGGCCATGGGCCGCTCGCGGAGCGCCTGGGCCGTTTCGATCTCTTCGCCACGCTGATCCTCGCGGGGTCGCGACTGGCAGGCGCGCGCGAGGCCCTGGCGGGCCGGATCGAAGAGGCGCCTCTCGGCGTCCGCTCGCCCGTCGTCGAGAGCAAGAGCCGCCTCGGAAAAGATGCGCTGCTCGTACGGATGGCCGCCGTTTCCGTCGAGGAAGGCCTCGCCCGGATCCGGTCGCATCTGCAATTCCTGCCGGGGCTCCTCGGCGACGATCCCTTCTCCCGCAGAGGCATGCCATGCACCTGACCCCTCGCGAGATCGACAAGCTCCTCCTCCACCAGGCGGGCTTCCTCGCCCAGAAGCGGCTTGCCCGCGGCCTGCGCCTGAACCTTCCCGAGGCGGTGGCGCTCCTGGCGACGCAGCTTCTCGAATTCATCCGCGACGGACGCGGCGTCTCGGAATTGATGGATCTGGGGCGCCGCATCCTCGGCCAGGCGGAAGTGATGGAAGGAGTCCCGGAAATGGTTCCCGAGGTGCAAGTGGAAGGCACCTTCGCGGACGGGACGAAGCTCGTCACCGTGCACCATCCCATCGCCGCCACGACGGGAGATCTGGACCTGGCGCTCCACGGCAGCTTCTTGCCGATCCCCGATCGATCGCTGTTCGCACCGGCAAATCAGCCTGTCTCACCGGGGGAAGTGATGGCGGCCGAGGGTTCGATCGTCCTCAACGAGGGCCGCGAGACCGTCTCGATCCCGGTCACCAACCTCGGAGATCGGCCGATTCAAGTCGGGAGCCACTACCACTTCTTCGAGACGAACCGCGCGCTCTCCTTCGACCGCGCAAAGGCGTACGGAATGCGGCTCGACATTCCCGCCGGCAATGCGGTCCGGTTCGAGCCCGGCGAGCGCAAGACGGTGCAACTCGTCGCGCTGGCGGGCGCCCGGATCTCGCGCGGGGGAAACTCGCTCGCAGACGGGCCAATCGATGCCGCGGGCCGCAAAGCCGCGCTCGAGCGGGCGGTCTCGGAGGGGTTCAAGAACGAGGAGACGCCGTGAGCCGGACACTCGACCGGCGCCACTACGCCGACCTGTTCGGCCCGACCACCGGCGACCGCGTCCGGCTCGGGGACACGAACCTCGTCGCCCGCGTCGAGCGCGACGCGACCACCTACGGCGACGAGTGCAAGTTCGGCGGCGGCAAGGTGCTGCGCGACGGAATGGGGCAGATGGCGGGCGCCGCGGACGCGCTCGATTGCGTCATCACCAACGCGCTCGTCGTCGACTGGACCGGCATCTTCAAGGCCGACGTCGGCATCAAGGACGGCCGCATCGCCGGCATCGGCAAGGCCGGCAACCCGGACGTGATGGCCGGCGTGACGGAGGGAATGATCGTCGGCGTCACGACCGAGGCGATCGCGGGCGAGGGGCTCATCCTCACCGCGGGTGGAATCGACACGCACATCCATTTCATCTCGCCGCAGCAGGCATTCGAGGCGGTGGCGAGCGGGATCACCACCTTCGTCGGCGGAGGAACCGGGCCTGCGACTGGCACCAACGCGACGACGTGCTCGCCCGGCGCGTGGAACATCCGCCGCATGCTGGAAGCGACCGACGATCTGCCGCTCAACATGGGTTTCACCGGCAAGGGAAATACCTCCCGCCCCGAGGGACTCGTCGAGCAGATCCGCGCGGGAGCCATCGGGCTCAAGCTCCACGAGGACTGGGGCACGACGCCCGCCGCGATCGACTGCTGCCTCTCCTTCGCCGAGGGCGAGGACGTGCAGGTCACCATCCACACGGACACGCTCAACGAGTCGGGCTACGTCGACGATTCGATCGCCGCCTTCAAGGGCCGGACCATCCACACCTACCACTCGGAAGGCGCGGGAGGCGGGCACGCGCCCGACATCATCCGTGTCTGCGGCGAGCCGAACGTGCTCCCCAGCTCGACCAACCCGACACGCCCTTTCACGGTGCACACGCTGGAAGAGCACCTCGACATGATGATGGTCTGCCATCATCTCGATCGCGAGATCCCCGAGGACGTCGCCTTCGCGGAGAGCCGCATCCGGGGAGAGACCATCGCGGCGGAGGACATCCTGCACGACCTCGGCGCCATCAGCATGATCTCGAGCGACAGCCAGGCGATGGGGCGGGTGGGCGAGGTGATCGCCCGCACCTGGCAGACGGCGCACAAGATGCGCGAGCAGCGCGGGCCGCTCCCTTCCGAAATCGCCGGCGACGACAACCTCCGCATCCGCCGGTACGTGGCGAAGTACACGATCAATCCCGCCATCGCGCATGGCTTCGCGCACGAGGTCGGATCGGTCGAGCCCGGAAAGCTCGCCGACCTCGTCCTGTGGAAGCCGGCGCTGTTCGGGATCCGTCCCGAGATCGTGCTGAAGGGCGGCTTCATCGCCTGGGCGCAGATGGGCGATCCGGGAGCGTCGATCCCCACGCCGCAGCCCGTCTACATGCGGCCGATGTTCGGAGCGATGGGGAGGGCCGTGGGAGCGACGAGCCTCGCCTTCGTCTCGAAACGCGCCGCGGTCGAGGGGCGGCTCGAAACCCTGCGGCTGGGAAAGAGGCTCGTCCCGGTGAAGAACTGCCGGGGTCTCGGCAAGCGAGACATGAAGCTCAACGACGCGCTCCCCAGGATCTCCGTCGACCCGGAAACGTACGAGGTCCGCGCGGACGACGAGCTATTGCGGTGCGAGCCTTCCGCGACGCTTCCGCTCGCCCGGCGGTATTCGCTCTTCTGAGCCGCACGATGACGATCCCCTGGATCTTCCTCCAACTCGTAGACTCCGCGCTGCCCACCGGTGGATTCGTCCACTCGGCGGGGCTCGAGTCGGCGTTCCAGCAGGGCGAGGTCCCGGATCTCCGCCGATTCATCCACGACGCGCTCTGGCTCGCCGGCCATTCCACATTGCCCCTCGCCTCCGCGGCGCACGAGCATCCGGAATCGCTCGCCCGTCTCGACGCGCGGGCCGATGCGTTCCTCGCAAGCGAGGTGGCGAACCGCGCCAGCCGGTTGCAAGGTCGCGCCTTCCTCGACGCATGCGCGAGGATCTTTCCGTCGGAGATCGCCGCCGTCCGTGACGAGGCGCGCGAAGCGCGCCTGCGATGCCATTTCGCGCCCGTCTTCGGGACGGTGCTACGGGCCCTCGGCGTCGGCATCGGAGACGCGCAGCAGCTCGTTCTCTTGCTCGCCGCTCGAGGTCTGCTCCAGGCCGCGGTGCGCCTCGGTCTCGCCGGAACGCACGAATCCCAGCGGCTCCTGCGAGAGCTCTCGCGGGACCTCGACGACGTGCTCTGCCGGTGCGCGGATCTCCGCGAGGACGATCTCGCGCAGACGGCGCCGCTCGCCGATCTGCTCGGAGCGATGCACGATCGCTTGTACTCGCGGCTCTTCCAATCCTGACCGAGGAGGGAGCGGGCTTTGCCCGCGCACGGGCGGAGGCCGAAGGCCGCAGCATACGGAGGACAATCATGCACGACGGACACGATCACGATCATCTCGGCCACCCGGGCCACTTCGACGAGCGCGGCGGGCCGCTCCCGCGCGACTACTCGCTGAGGGCGTTCACCGTCGGCATCGGCGGACCGGTCGGAAGCGGCAAGACCGCGCTCCTCCTCGCCCTCTGCCGCGAGCTGAGGGATCGCATCTCCCTGGGAGTGGTGACGAACGACATCTTCACCCGCGAGGACGCCGAGTTCCTGGTGCGCAACGAGGCGCTCCCCAAAACGCGGATCCGCGCCGTCGAGACCGGCGGCTGCCCGCACGCCGCCATCCGCGAGGACATCAGCCACAACCTCCTCGCTCTCGAAGAGCTGATGGAGGAGGTGAGGCCCGCCCCCGAGCTTCTCTTCGTCGAGAGCGGCGGCGACAACCTCGCCGCGCAGTACAGCCGCGAGCTCGCCGACTACACCATCTATGTGATCGACGTCGCCGGAGGGGACAAGGTGCCGCGCAAGGGCGGGCCCGGAATCACGCTGTCGGACCTCCTCGTGATCAACAAGACCGACCTCGCGCCGCTGGTCGGCGCAAATCTTTCGGTAATGGAGTCCGACGGACGGCGGATGCGAGGTTCCGGCCCCATCGTGTTCGCAGAGTGCACCCATGGGAAGGGAATCGCGCAAATCGCGCAAGCGATCCTGAACGCCCGACGAGGAGCGCTCGCCCGGCACCAATCGTGAAATCTCCGTGAAATACAAAAGCGAACTTGACACATCACGCCACTCCGCCCTACACCTGTAAGGGATGGATCGCAGCCCGCGAAGCGTAGACGTAGTTTCCGGAGCCGACGCGGGCGCCCTCGTCCTTCTTAGCCTTAGCCTTCTTGGCCTCCTTCGCGAGGGGTGCGGGCCGCCGTTCTGACCGAGAAAGATTCCGGCAAGAACGAGCCCCGCACCGAAAGGTCGCGGGGCTCTTTTTTTTCCCCCGTTCCGAGAAGGCAAGGCCGATGAAGAGGACTGGAGCACAGACGATCTGGGAGGCCCTCGTCGCCGAAAGCGTCGACGTGGTCTTCGGGTACCCCGGCGGTGCCATCATGCCCGCCTACGACGCGCTCCCCCAGTACGCGATCCGCCATGTGCTGGTCCGGCACGAGCAGGGAGCGGCCCACATGGCGGACGGTTACGCGCGCGCTTCAGGGCGCTGCGGCGTCGCCGTCGCGACCTCGGGCCCCGGTGCGACGAACCTGGTCACGGGCATCGCCACGGCGATGATGGATTCGTCGCCGGTCGTCTTCATCACCGGTCAGGTGCCCTCGACGGTCCTCGGGACCGATGCCTTCCAGGAGACGGACATCACGGGAGTCACCCTCCCGATCACCAAGCACAACTACCTCGTCACCCGCGTCGAGGATATCTACGGGACGATCCGCGAGGCGTTCCATCTTGCTCGCAGCGGGCGTCCCGGACCCGTACTCGTCGACATCACCAAGGACGCGCAGCAGGCCTCGATGGACTTCGAGCACGCGAGCCCTCCGCAGAGACCGAAGAAGGCGCCGGGCCATCCGCCGCCGGAGGAGCGCGATCTCGCGAGCGCCGCGCAGCTCATCGAGTCGAGCGAACGCCCGCTCGTGCTGGCCGGGCAGGGTGTGCAGGCCGGACAGGCGAGCGGACTCTTGCGAGAGCTGGTCGAGAAGGCGCAGCTCCCCGTCGCCTGTACGCTCCTCGGCCTGGGCGCCTTCCCCGCCTCGCACCCGCTTTGCGTCGGCATGATGGGCATGCACGGCGAGGCCTGGGTGAACAAGGCCATCCAGGAAGCCGATCTCCTCATCGCCGTCGGGATGCGTTTCGACGATCGCGTCACGGGAAACCTGCGCACCTACGCGGTGAACGCGCGCAAGATCCACATCGAGATCGATCCGTCGGAGATCAACAAGAACGTCAAGGTCGACGTCCCGCTCTGCGGCGAGGCCGCGCCGATCCTCGCGGACCTGATCCCGCGAGTGCACAACCACGACCGCCGCGCCTGGCTCGATCATCTCCACGAGATGAGCCACGACACGAAGGCCCGCGACATCGTCGCGCAGCCGCACGCCGTCGAGGCGCTCCACGCCGCGCACGTGATGCACGACCTCTGGCAGGAGACGGAAGGCAAGGCGCTGGTCGTCACCGACGTGGGCCAGCACCAGATGTGGGAAGCGCAGTACTACAAGCACGAGCAGACGCGGCAGCTCATCACTTCAGGTGGCCTCGGCACCATGGGTTTCGCGCTTCCCGCGGGTCTCGGCGCCCGCTTCGCGCGGCCGAACGACGACGTCTGGGTGATCGCCGGCGACGGCGGGTTCCAGATGACCGCCTGCGAGCTCTCCACCTGCGCGCAAGAGGGCGTGAAGCTCAACGTCGCCATCATCAACAACGGCTACCTGGGGATGGTCCGCCAGTGGCAGGAGTTCTTCTACTCCGGCCGCTACGTCGCGACGCCCATCCGCAGCCCCGATTTCGTCAAGCTCGCCGAGGCGCACGGGCTCACCGGACTGCGGGCGACGACGCGGGCCGAGGCGCGCGAGGCGATGAAGCGCGCGCGCAGCCTGCCCGGCACCGTGGTGATCGATTTCCGCGTCGAGCCCGAGGACAGCGTCTACCCCATGGTCCCGGCGAACGCCGACCTGCGCGACATGATCCGAAGGCCCGCACCCAAGTTCGTGGAAGACTGAAAAGGAATTACCGATGCCGACGAAAAAGCCCTCCGCCCGCACCTTCCTCGCCACCGTCGAAGACAGGCCCGGCGTCCTCAACCGCGTGGTCTCGCTCGTGCGAAGGCGCGGCTACAACATCGAGTCGCTCGCGGTCGGCGCGACGGAGACCGCGAACGTGTCGCGCATCACCCTGGTGGTGCGGGCCGACGAGGAGACCGCGCGCAGGGTGCGGGCGAGCCTCCTCAAGCTGGTCGACGTGCTCCGGGTGGACGACGTCAGCAACTCGCCTTCGGTGATCCACGAGCTGGCGCTGGTGAAGGTCTACGCGCCCGACCACCAGCGCAACGAAGTGTTGCGCATCTGCGAGGCGTTCCGCGCGCGGATCGTGGATCTCTCGCCCGCCACCATCGTCCTCGAGATCACCGGCGGCCAGGATCGGATCGAAGGGCTTCTCGAAGTGCTCAGGCCCTTCGGGGTCGCCGAGGTGGTCCGCACCGGCGCCATCGCCATGCTGCGCGGCGGGGAGACGAAAGTGGCGGTTCCCGGAACGCAGGCCGAGGAGGTAGCGGCATGAACGGGTCTTCCGACGGCATCGTAGTCTTCGACACCACGCTGCGCGACGGCGAGCAGGCGCCGGGCGCGAGCATGGACATCCATCAGAAGATCCGCGTCGCCCGCGCGCTGCAGCGCCTTCACGTCGACGTCATCGAAGCGGGCTTCCCGGCCGCTTCTCCGGGCGACTTCGAGGCCGTCGCGGCCGTCGCCCGCGAGATCGACGGTCCGACCGTGTGTGCGCTGGCCCGCGCGGAGAAGCGCGACATCGATCAGGTGGAAGCGGCGCTCCGCGACGCGCGCCGCCGGCGCTGCCACGTCTTCCTCGCCACGAGCCCGCTCCACCGCGAGCACAAGCTGCACATGTCGCGCGAAGAGGTGGCGAGCCGCGCCGAGCAGGGCGTCGCGTACGCGCGCCAGTTCTTCGATGACGTCGAGTACTCCGCCGAGGACGCAGCCCGCACCGAGCCCGACTTCCTCGCCGAGGTGGTCGAGCGCGCCGTCGCCGCCGGGGCGACGACCATCAACATTCCCGACACCGTCGGCTACGCGCTCCCGAACCAGTTCGGCGCGCTCATCGCTCATCTGCGCAAGACCGTCCGCGGGATCGAGCGGGTGACGCTGAGCGTGCACTGCCACAACGATCTCGGCCTCGCCGTCGCGAACACCCTGGCCGCGCAGGAAGCGGGTGCGCGGCAGGTGGAATGCACCGTCAACGGGATCGGCGAGCGCGCCGGCAACTGCTCGCTCGAGGAAGTGGTGATGGCGGTGCGCACCCGCGCCGACCATTTCGGTCTCGACACGTCCGTCCGCACCCAGGAGCTGGTCGAAGCGAGCCGCATCGTCTCAGAGGCGACAGGGTTCGTCGTGCAGCGCAACAAAGCCGTAGTAGGCGAGAACGCGTTCGCCCACGAGGCCGGAATCCACCAGCACGGCATGCTCCAGCACGCGCAGACCTACGAGATCATGCGCCCCGAGGACGTCGGATTCCCCTCGACGCGCCTGGTCCTCGGCAAGCACAGCGGACGCCACGTGCTGCGCAAGCGGCTCGAGGACCTGGGGCACGAGATCGACGCGCAGAAGCTCGATCGCGCGTTCGCCGAGTTCAAGAACCTCGCGGACCGGCGCAAGGAAGTCCACGACGTTGACCTGGAGGCGATCATGCGCCGGCTATCGCGCGTCGAGGCCCATCCGTGAAGCCGCGCACCCTGTTCGAAAAGGTCTGGGACGCTCACGTCGTCCGGCCGGAATCGGAAGACGCGCCGGCGGTGCTGTACGTCGATCTGCACCTCGTCCACGAGGTGACCTCGCCGCAGGCCTTCACGACGCTGCGCGAGAAGGGTCTTCGCGTGCGCCGTCCCGATCGGACGCTCGCGACGATGGATCACTCCATCCCCACCCTGAAGAAAAACGGCCGATTCGAGATCTCCGACGCGGAGGGCGCTGCCCAGCTGCGCACGCTCGAGCAGAACTGCCTCGAATACGGGATCGAATTGCACGCCCTCGGCACCGAGGGTCAGGGCATCGTCCACGTCATCGGTCCGGAGATGGGCGCCACGCATCCCGGAAGCACCATCGTCTGCGGCGACAGCCACACCGCGACGCACGGCGCGTTCGGCGCGCTCGCCTTCGGCATCGGGACGAGCGAGGTCGGTCACGTCCTCGCCACGCAGTGCCTGCTCCAGCGCAAGGCGAAGACGCTCGAAGTCCGCGTCGACGGCGGGCTCAAGCCGTTCGTGACGGCGAAGGACATCATCCTGGCGGTGATCGCGAAGATCGGCGTCGGCGGGGGCTCGGGGCACGTGATCGAGTTCACCGGCAGCGCCATCCGATCGCTCTCGATGGAAGCGAGGATGACGGTCTGCAACATGGCGATCGAGGCGGGCGCTCGCGCCGGCATGATCGCCCCTGACGGCACCACCTTCGATTACCTGATCGGCCGCCCTCGGGCGCCGAAGCGCGAGGCCTGGGAGCACGCGGTGCGCCGCTGGGAGGATCTCCCGAGCGACGAAGGCGCGACGTACGACAAGTCCGTGACCATCGACGGGTCCGCGCTCGAGCCGATGATCACCTTCGGCACCAATCCCGGAATGGCGATCCCCATCCGCGGGGAAGTTCCGGATCCCGAGCGGATCGAGGGAGAGGCGGCCCGCGCGGGCCTCGTCAAGGCGCTCCGCTACATGGGCCTGCGGGGCGGGACTCCGCTCCTCGGCCATCCCATCGACGCGGTGTTCATCGGAAGCTGCACCAATTCGCGCATCGAGGATCTGCGCGCCGCCGCTTCCGTCCTGCGCGGGCGGAAGGTAGCTCCCGGGGTGAGGACCCTCATCGTTCCCGGATCGCACCAGGTGAAGAAGGTGGCGGAGCAGGAAGGCCTCGACCGCGTCTTCCTCGAGTCCGGAGCCGAGTGGCGCGAGCCGGGCTGCTCGATGTGCATCGCGATGAACGGCGACATGCTCGAGCCGGGCCAGATCGCGGTTTCGACGAGCAATCGGAACTTCGAAGGAAGGCAAGGAAAGGGAAGCCGCACGCTTCTTGCAAGTCCCTTGACGGCCGCGGCCGCCGCCGTGGCCGGCCGGGTCGCCGACCCGCGCGAGCTGGGGAAATGAGCATGGAAAAAGTCACCCGGA
>JBJMQD010000113.1:0-7209 GCA_045802855.1 Myxococcales bacterium
CGTCGATCCGCGCGTCTGCGAGACCGGCGAGCTGAAACCGTCCTTCCCCGTCGGTGATCGCGGTCGCGGCCTTTCCGTTGGTGACCACCGCTCCGCGGACAGGCGCACCCGTCAGCGCGTCCAGGACGGTTCCGGCGACGGCAGCGGCGATGGCGATCGCCGTGAGCATCTACTCCCCCGCGAGTCAGCTCTTCGCGCTCGCCTCTCCGGGCTGCCGCTCCTGACGCTTTCCGCGCGCGAGCGCCTTCACCTGCGCGCGGGAAGCGAAGTAGTGGTCGAGCGCGAGCAGGGACCCGACGACGCCGCGCCGGAAGAAGAGCACCGTCACCACGAACACCGCGCCGGTGACGATGCCGACCGCCGCGGTGCTGGTGGCGAGGAAATGCTCTAGAGCACGAACCACGGCGGCGCCCACGAAGGGCCCGACGAGCGTCGTGCTACCGCCGAGGAGCGTCATCATCACGACGTCGCCGCTCGTCCTCCAGTGGACCGCGTCGAGGGAAACGACGCCGTGCGCGACCGTGTTGAGGGCGCCGGCGAGCCCGGAGAGGAAGGCCGAGATCACGAAGGCGACGAGGATCTGCACCCTCGGGTTGTAGCCGACGCTCTGCGCGCGCACGCGGTTGTCGCGGATGGCGCGCAGGGCCTGCCCGAACGGCGAGGCGATCGTCCGGGAGGCGATCCAGAACCCCACCGCGACGAAGGCGAGCGCGAAGTAGTACAGCTGCAGGTTGTCGTAGAAATTGATCCCGAGAAACGGCTTGCGCGAGATCCCGGGGATTCCGTTCTCGCCCCCGGTGAAGCGATCGGCCTGCAGGGCGACGAAGTGGATCATCTCCGCGAACGCGAGGGTGATCATCGAGAAGTAGATCCCGGCGCTGCGGATCGACAGGTACCCCATCGGGATCGAAATCACGAGCGCGGCGACGGCGGCGACCACGATGGCGAGCGGGACCGGCATCGCGTTCGCCTGCAGCAGATTCGCGACCACGTACGAGCCCGTTCCCCAGAACGCCGCGTGGCCGAACGAGAGCAAGCCGACGTATCCGAACACCAGATCGAAGGCGAGCGCGAAGAGCCCTCCACAGAGGATCTCGACCGCCAGGGTCGGGTACATGAGGTGCGGCAGGAGCAGCGCCAGGGCAACGACGACGATCCAAAGGATCCATCGGGTCATCGCGCTTCCTGGAGGCCGAAGAGGCCGCTCGGGCGCAAGAGGAGGACCAGCGCCATCAGGATGAAGATCAACGTATTCGCGATGGGCGGAAAGATCGCCGAGCCGATCGCCACCAGCACGCCGACGGAAAATCCGGTGATGACCGAACCCAGGATCGAGCCGAGCCCGCCGATCACCACCACCGCGAACGTGGTGACGATGACGTCGGCCCCCATCAGCGGATCGACGCTGTAGATGGGCGCGGCCATCACGCCCGCGGCGCCGGCGAGCAAAGCGCCAAACCCAAACACGGCCGTCACCCAGAGCGAGACGTCGATTCCGAAGGCGCGCGTCACGGTCGGGTTCTCGGTGCAGGCGCGCACGATCGCCCCGACCCTGGTGCGCTCGATCAGGAACCAGGTCGTGCCGCAGAGCAGGATCGACATGCCGATCACGAACAGCCGGTAGGTGGGGAAGAAGACGAATCCGAGGTTCGTCGCTCCGGCGAGTTGCTCGGGACCCGCATACGGCTGTCCGCTGATCCCGTAGATGAGCCGCACCCCGTCCTGGATGAGCAAAGTGAGCCCGAAGGTGAGGAGCAGATTGTACGCCGCCGGAACGTCGTACAACCTGCGCAGGAGCAGGCGCTCGACCACGACGCCCACGATTGCCACGACGAAGGGCGCGATGAGGAGCGAGGGCCAGAACCCGATGCCCCATCGCTCCCCCACCGCGTACGCCGTGAACGCTCCCAGCATGTAGAGCGCGCCGTGGGCGAAGTTCACGATCCGCAGCATGCCGAAGATGACGGCGAGCCCCAGCGAGAGCAGCGCGTAGAACGCGCCGTTCACGAGACCGTTGAAGACCTGGATGAGGAGGTATTGCCCGCTCATCGAGACGCTTGTGCCATCTTGCACTTCGATTCGGAGAGCGGAGTGAAGGCGTCCTTGGCGGGCGTGGTGTTGATCTTGGTGTAGAAGTCCCCGTCCTCCTTCGCCTCCTTCTTCGGCTTCACCTTGACCTGGTAGACGTCGAGGATGACGCGGTGGTCCTGCTTGCGGATCTCGGCATCGTGGGCGAAGAAGTCGCTGAATTTGTGACCCTCGAGCGCGGCGATCACCTTTTCGGCGTCGTCCGTCTTCGCGCGCTTGACGGCCTCGAGATAGGTCGTCACGGCGGAGTAGACGGCGGCCTGATCGAAGCTCGGCTTCTTCCCGAACGCCTTCTCGAACTTGTGCGCCCAGTCCTTCGCTTTCTCGTCGAGTTGCCAGAACCAGGGAACGGTGGCGATGGCTCCTTCGAAGGCGTCCTGGCCGAGCGCGCGGATGTCGCTCTCGAAGAGGAGCCCGATGGCGAGGCCGATGCCCTGCTTCTTCAGGCCGAACTCGTTGTACTGCTTGACGACGTTCACCAGGTCGACGCCCGCCTGCATCGTGCCGAAGACCTGCGGTTTCAAGCTCTGCGCCTTGAGGAGGAAGCTGCTGAAATCGGTATTGGGGAAGGGCGTCGCGTCGCTCGGCGCGACGATCTTGCCGCCCGCCTTCTCCACGGCGGTGCGCATCTGGAACTCGAGGTTCTTCCCGAAGGCGTAGTTCGGGTAGATCATGTACCAGGTCTTGCCGCCCGCCTTGGTGATGGCGGTTCCGGTGCCGTTCGCCAGCATGTAGTTGTCGTACGCGTAATGGAACGTGTTGTGGTTGCACTTCTCGTTCGTCAATTCGCTCGTGCCGGCGCCGGTGTTGATGAAGAGCTTGTTCTGCTCCTGCGCCACCGCGGCGATGGCGAGCGCGCACGACGACGTCACGGTGTCCATGATGACGTCGACCTGCTGCGACGAGAACATCTCGTTCGCCTTGCTGGTGGCGGTGTCGGGCTTGTTCTGGTGATCGACCGCCACGATCGACACCTTGCCGGCGAAGTCCTTGTTGGCCTTGGTGAAGTCGTCGACCGCCATCTCCGCGGATTTCACCGAGCCCGGCCCGGAGATGGCCGAGTAGACGCCGTTCATGTCGGTGAGGATGCCGATCTTGATCCCGTCTCCGCTCATCTTCTGCGCGACGGCCGCCTGTGCACAACAGAGCAAGGCAGCGATGCAAAGTCTCTTCATGTCGTTTCCTCCTCGGACGTCAAACGCTCAGATAATCGATCAGTTCCTTGTCGCGGGCGCGGACCTCGTCGCCCGTCAACGTCTCCTTCACCTCGCCGTCGACGACGAGGACGTGCCGGTCGGCGAGGGACAGCGCGAAGTGCAGGTTCGATTCCACCAGCAGCATCGACTGGCCCTGCGCCTTCAGCTCGCGCAGGATCCGGCCGATCTGCTGCACCACCACGGGCGCGAGGCCCTCGGACGGCTCGTCGAGAAGGAGCAGCGTCGGTCCGGCGCGCAGCACGCGGGCGATGGCGAGCATCTGCTGCTCGCCGCCGGAGAGCTTGGCGCCAGAATGCTCTCCCCTCGATTTCAGGGCTGGAAACGCCTCCTGGCAGCGGGCGACGCTCCAGCCATTGCGCCACGCGGGAGGCAGTACGAGGTTCTCCTGCACCGTGAGCGTCGCGAAGATGGCACGCTCTTCCGGCACCCAGGAGATCCCGCGGCGGGCGATCTGGTGGCTGGAGAGGCGGGTGATGTCCTGCCCCTCGAAAAGGATCTCCCCGCGCTTCTTGCGCAGGACGCCCATGATCGAGCGCAAGGTCGTCGTCTTGCCGGCGCCGTTGCGGCCGAGGAGGGCCACGCATTCGCCGCGCTCCACCCGCAGCGACACGCCATGCAGGGCCTGCGCCTCGCCGTACCAGGCTTCGAGGTCCTTCACCTCGAGCAGCGGCGCCGTCAACGTGCCTCCCCGAGGTAGGCCTCGACGACCCGCGGGTCGTTGCGGACCTCCTCGTACGTGCCTCGCGCGAGGACCTGGCCGCGGGCGAGCACGGTGATGCGGTGGGCGAGCTGGGCGACGACTCCCATGTTGTGCTCGACGAAGACCACGGTCCGGCCCTTCGCCACTTCCTTGCCGAGCTGGACGGTGCGCTCGACGTCCTCGCGGCCCATGCCGCTCGTGGGCTCGTCGAGGAGGAGGACGCGGGGATCCTGGGTGAGCGAGATCCCGATTTCCAGGTTGCGCTTCTGGCCGTGGGAAAGGTCCGCCGCGCGGACCTGCTCCCTCCCGTCAAGATGTACCTGGTGGAGGATCTCGCGCGCCCGCGGTTCGAACTTCCGCAGGACGGACGGGCTTTCCCAGAAGCGGAGCGGATGGGGCGTCAGCGCCTGCAGGGCGACGACCACGTTCTCGAGGACGGTGAGGCTCTCGAAGACGCTGGAGATCTGGAACGAGCGCGAAAGGCCCTTGCGGACGATTTGATTCGGCGGAAGGCCGGTGATCTGTTCGCCGAACAGCTCCACGGTTCCTTCGTTCGGCTGCAGGACGCCCGAAAGACAGTTGAACAGCGTCGTCTTCCCTGCTCCGTTCGGCCCGAGAATGGCGTGGATCTCGCCCTCCTCGACCGATAGATCGACGCCGTCGAGGGCGCGGAACCCGCGAAAGGATTGCGCGACTCCCTTCGCTGCGAGGGCAACGGCCACCTCGAACGAGTACCGGGTTTCCGCACGGCGAGCAAGGCGCTAATGTTCTGTCCGCCATGAAACTCCAAGGGAAGGCGGCGCTGGTGACCGGCGCCGCGAGCGGACTCGGTCTCGCCATCGCCCGGGCATTCACGAAGGAAGGCGCGAAGGTTTGCGTCGCCGACGTCAACGCCAGAGGCGCGGAGGCGGCGGCACGCGAGATCTCCGGACTTGCGGTGACGATGGACGTGACCGACGAGCAGCAGGTGGACGCGGGCGTCGCGGCCTGCGTCCGGGAGTTCGGCTCCGTCGACGTGATGGTGTCGAACGCCGGCATCCAGCACATCGCGCCCATCGTGGACTTCTCCTATGCCGACTGGCGGCGGGTCGTCGCCATCCATCTCGACGGCGGCTTCCTGCTCACCCGCGCTTGCATGCGCGAGATGAAGCAGCGCGGCCGGGGCGGGACGCTCCTCTTCATGGGATCCGTCCACTCCCTGGAGGCGAGCCCGCTCAAGGCCGCCTACGTAGCGGCGAAGCACGGTCTCCTTGGCCTCTGCCGCGCGGCCGCGAAAGAAGGCGCCTCCTTCGGAGTCCGCTCGAACGTCATCTGCCCCGGATTCGTCCGCACGCCGCTCGTGGAGAAGCAGATCCCCGAGCAGGCGCGCGACCTCGGGATCAGCGAGGAGCGGGTGGTCAAGGAAGTGATGCTGCGCAACACCGTGGACGGCGAGTTCACCACCCTCGACGACGTCGCTCAGGTCGCGGTGTTCCTCGCGGCCTTCCCCACCAACGCGCTGACCGGCCAGCCGATGACCGTGAGCCACGGCTGGCACATGACCTAGTACCGCGCCGGGGAGGTTCGCGCGTCGCCGCCCGAGAGCGCGCGGTCGACCGACAAGAGGCCGCCGCCCTTGATGAGGAGCGCGACGACGAGGCCGAGAGCGAGCAGGTGGTACTCGTATCCCTCGCCCTTCTGGTTTCCGAACCAGTTCATGAAGAAGCCGATCTTGCCGTGCACCATGAGGATCGCGCCGAGCATCACGCATCCCACGCCGAGCGCGGCGAGCCTGGTGAGGAAGCCGAGGATGAGCCCGATCGAGCCGCCGAACTCCGCGACCATGATCAGGATGACGAGGATCGCCGGGAGCCCCTGCTTGGTCATCGCGTCGAGCGTCGCGCTTACGCCATGGCCGCCAAACCAGCCGAGCACCTTCTGCGCGCCGTGCGGGAAGAAGACGATGCCGAGGACGAGGCGCATGATGAGCGCCACTGGATCGTCGTTCGTGCGGATCAAGGGAGAGGCCATTTCGTACCTCCGCGGTCGCATGTTGCGCCGCCGGAGGACCTTGGCAAGTTCGCGAACCGGAGGATGCCCATGAAAGAAGAGAGACTGCTGTCGTCGATTCCGGGCCTCGCCCCGCCTACCGGATACAGTCACGTGGCGGTGCCGTCCGGGCAACTCGTGTTCCTCGCGGGGCAGGTGCCTCTCGATCAGAGCGGCGCCGTCGTCGGGAAGGGCGATTTTCCGGCGCAGGTGAAGCAGGCCTTCGCCAACGTGAAAGCCGCGCTCGCCGCGGCGAGCTGCACGCCGGCGGACGCAGTCAAGGTGAACTACTACGTGGTCGGACTGAGCCCCGAGCGGGTCGCGACCATCCGCGCGCTACGGAGCGAGTTCTTCGCCGATCCGAAGCCCGTGTCGACGCTGGTCGGCGTCGCCGCGCTCGCCCACCCCGACTTTCTCTTCGAGATCGAGGTGATGGCCGCGCGACGCTAGAACTGCCAGCCGAGCCGGAAGTGGAACGACGGGAGCGGGTAGCTCGCTCCGGCGTCGACGATGTTGTGGATGTTGTTCTGCAGATCGGGCGTGGCGCCGGGCGGAAGCGTGGTCGTGACGTCGCTCGACAGCTTGAGTTGCACGCCCCCGTCGACCCCGAGCAAGAAGCCGGAGTTCCAGCTCCAGAGGAACCCGAGACGAGGCGTCGCGTAGATCGACTGCACGTCGGCGGTGCCCGTCTGCGGTCCGGCGACGGTGCTCTCGGTCACCGCTCCGCGCAGGGACTGGTGACCGAGCGACGAGCCGAAGAAGAACGCGCCCTGGAAGGGGAAGATCTTGAGATTCGCCTCGTAGGACGAGAAGTCGTCGAGGCGCGCCACCCTGCCCGCGCTGTTCGCGCCGACGGCCGTGAGCAGCGGATCGGCGGCGAAGTTCGGGAAGTCGCTGTACGAGAAGCCCAGGGAGACGAGGTCCCTGAACTTCACGAACACCTCGCCGTCTACGGGGCGAGGAAGGCTGACGAGGCCGAGCATCGCGCCGACGTGGAACATCTGATGGTGATCCTCGACGCCCTCGGCGCGCTGCACTGGCTGCGCGGGCCGGGTCTGGACCTTCTCGGGCGTGGCGGTGGCAGGCGCCGGAGCGGTCTCGCGGGCAGTGGCAACCGTATGGTCCTCGGCCCGCGCTGCGGTGCTGGCGAGGATCAGCGACAAGGCCACGAGGAAT
>JBJMQD010000154.1:0-7544 GCA_045802855.1 Myxococcales bacterium
ATCCTTTCCCTCGCGGAACGCGCGCTCGAAGCGCCTTCCTTCGATCCGCGCTGGGCGGAGGAGCTTTTCGCATGAGCGGCGCGGTGGTGTGGATGACGGGTCTCCCGTCCTCCGGCAAGTCGACGCTGGCGAGGGTGCTCCTCGAGCGCCTGCACGAGGCCGAAGTGGGAGCGGCCTTGCTGGACGGCGACGAGGTGCGCGAGGCCATCGTGCCGACTCTTGGATACACCCCCGCGGCCCGCGACGCCTTCTACCTGTCGCTGGCGCGTTTCGCGGCGCTTCTGGCGCGGCAAGGACTCGTCGTGATCGTGGCCGCAACTGCCCATCGGCGGGCCTGGCGTGCCGAGGCGCGCGGTCTCGCCCCGGAGTTCTTCGAGGTCCACCTCGACGTGCCGCTCGAGGAATGCACCCGCCGCGACCCGAAGGGCCTGCATGCGCGGGCCGCGCGGGGAGAGATGGCAGGCCTTCCGGGGTGGGACGTCTCCTACCAGGTGCCCGAGGCGCCGGAGTTCGTGGCGCACGGCGGCCGGGACGCGGCTGCACTGGAACAGATCGTCGCCCGCCTGCAAGCCGGGCGTCGATTGCGACGATGAGGAGAGCGAGGTTGCCATGTCGATGGAGAGGTTCTGCCGGAAAGAGGTCGCCACGATCCAATCGCGGGACACCGTCGTGCGCGCCGCGCGAACGATGATGGAGAAACACGTCGGCGCGCTGGTGGTGGTCGACGAGAAGCGACGGCCGGTCGGGATGATTACCGATCGCGACATCACCTGTCGGGTCGTGGCCGCCATGCACGACCCCGGGACGACCAGCGTCGAATCGGCCATGAGCCGCGATCTCGTCACCGTGCGAGAAGACGAGACCATCGATGGCGTCGCCTTCTCCATGCGCAAACACGGCGTCCGGCGGCTACCCGTGGTCGACGCGGAGGGCAGGCTCACCGGCCTCGTCGCCTTCGACGACATGGTCGTCCTCCTCTCCAGGGAGCTGGGAGAGACCGTCGCCACGCTGCAAGACAACCGCGGTCCTTGAATAGCGAAGGATTCACCCTCTTCAGCGCGGCGCTACGCCGCCTCGCGCCCAGGGCGGCCTCTCTGCATCCGGCAGGCCGAGAGCGCGCAGGGCGCTGGCGAGCGGGCAGAAGCCCGTGTAGGCGCTTTGCAAGAGGTTCAATCCGACGAAGGCGGTGAGGATCAGGAACGCTGAATTCACGAGCAGTGCCAGGGCGATGCTGATCAAGATCAGGCTGCCTGCGAACGTGAGGACCACGCGTTGGACGGTCATCGAACCCTCCCCGACGCCGCGAGCAGCGGCGCCTCATCGGCCGGGGCGGGTTCGCGAGCGAGCGCGCCCTCGCGCTGCAACTCGGCGGCGCGGCCCCTGCGCGCCACCAGGAAATAGAGGACCGGGACCGCGAGCCGCGAGAGCAGCGTCGCCGCGACCTCGCCCGACATCAGGCTCAAGGCGAGACCCTGGAAGATCGGATCGGCGAGCATCACCGCGCTTCCCGCCATCACCGCTGCCGCCGTGAGCAGCATCGGGCGGAAGCGCACCACGCCGGCCTCCTCGACCGCGAGTGCAAGCGGCATCCCGTCGCGCAGCTTCAGCTCGATGAAGTCCACCAGGATGATGCTGTTGCGGACGATGATTCCCGCGCCGGCGATGAAGCCGATCATGCTCGTCGCCGTGAAGAAGGCGCCGAAGAGCCCGTGTGCGGGGAGGATGCCGACGAGACTGAGCGGGATCGGCACCAGGATCACGAGCGGCACGACGAAGCTCCCGAACCAGCCGACCACCAGCACGTAGATGAGGACGAGGACCGCGGCGAAGGCGAGCCCGAGGTCGCGGAAGACCTCGAGCGTGATGTGCCACTCGCCGTCCCATTTCAGGGAAACGCTCTCCGAATCGGCCGGCTGCGAGAGCCCGAACCGCGGGACGCCGGGTCCGGGGAGCGCGTCGAGCTTGTGATTCAGCGCCGCGAGCGCGTAGACGGGGCTCTCGATGGCGCCGGCGACGTCGCCGGAGACGTAGGCGACCGGCATCAGGTTCTTGTGGTGGATCCCCCGCGGCGCGACGCCTCGCTCGACGCGCACCAGCTCCGAGATCGGAACGGCGCCACGCATGCCGGGGACGGTGAGCTGCAGGAGATCGGCGAGGTCGGTGCGCCGGGCGGGCGCAAGCTGCAGGACGAGCGGCACCTGCTCCGCTGCGCGCTCGACGTGGAACGAGCCGAGCACGAGTCCCGCACCCGCCGCCGCGAGGGTCTGCACGACGGCTGCCGGGGAGACTCCATGGAGCGAGGCCTTCTCCCGGTCGAGCACCAGAGAGATTCGAGGTGCGGCGGGCTCGAGCGTCGAGTCCACGTCCACGACGCCCGGGGTCGACCGGAACGCAGCGCGCACGCTCCGCGCATACGCCTCGCGCGCGGGCTCGGGGCCGTACACCTCGGCGAGCACTGTCGCGAGGACCGGCGGACCGGGAGGGATCTCGACCATCTTCAGCCGGGCGCCCGACGGCCGTGCGAGGTCCTCGAGCGCGGGCCGGACCCGGACCGCGATGGCGTGGCTCTGTGCTTTGCGCTCCTCCTTGGGCACCAGGTTCACCTGCACGTCGACCTGTTCCGGCCCGTCGCGCTGGAAGGAATGTCGCACCATTCCCACGAACGTGAAGGGGGCCGCCGTCCGCGAGTGCACGAGGACCTGGCGCACTTCCGGCTCCGACAAGAGGCGCCGGCCGAGGACCTGTCCGAGAGCGAGGGCGTCTTCCCGCGGAGTCCCCGCCGGAAGGTCGAGCTGCACCTGGAGCTCGCTCTTGTTGTCGAAGGGCAGCATCTTCACCTTCACGACGCCGCTGGCGAGCAGGGCGATCGCTCCGCCCAGAAGCGCCATGAGCAGCCCGAGGAACGACCAGCGAACCTTCGCGTAGCGGAGCAATGCGCCCCTCGTGCGGCGGTACACCCGGGTGAGCCGCGTCTCCGACCGGTGGTTCGCGGCGCTCCCTTCGTCGCGCCGGAATACTTTGACCGCCGCCCACGGGCTCAACACGAATGCGATCGCGAGCGAGAACAGCATCGCGGCGCTCGCACCGACGGGGATGGGTCGCATGTACGGCCCCATCAGCCCGCGAACGAACGCCATCGGCAGGATGGCGGCGATCACCGCGAAGGTGGCGAGGATGGTCGGGTTCCCGACCTCGTCGACGGCGTCGACCACGGTCCGGGCAAAGTTCTTCCGCGGCCCCGGCAGGTGGAGGTGGCGATGGACGTTCTCCACCACCACTATGGCGTCGTCGACGAGGATGCCGATCGAGAAGATGAGCGCGAACAGGGTGACGCGGTTCAGCGTATAGCCGAAGAGATAGGTGAGGAGCAGGGTGAGCGCGAGTGTCACCGGGACCGCCACCGCGACGACGGCGGCGGAGCGAAAGCCCATCGCGATAGCGATGAGCGCGATTACCGAAAGCGTCGCGATGAACAGGTGCTCGATGAGCTCGTTCGACTTCTCCTGCGCCGTCTCGCCGTAGTTCCGGGTGACGTCCACGTTCACGTTGCCTGGCAGGATCGTTCCGCGCAGAGCGTCCACCTTGCGCTGCACCGCCCGGGCCAGCGCGGTGGCATTCGCGCCCTTGCGCTTGGCGATTGCGATGGAGACCGCCTGATCGAATCCGTTGCGGTCGCGCGACGAGGCGAGGACGACCGCGGGATCCGGTTCGGGACCGTCGCTCACCGAAGCGACGTCTTCGAGAAGGACGGGCGCGCCCGCCCGGGCGGTCAATGCGAGACGGCGCAGCTCGGCCGCGGAGCGCACGAACCCCGTCGCTTCGACCTCCACGCGAGAGCCGGGGGAAACGAGATCGCCAGCGGGCAGCTGGGCCTCCGCGCCCCGGAGCGCCGCTTCCACTTCGGCGAGCGAGATGC
This sequence comes from Myxococcales bacterium, assembly GCA_045802855.1. Classification (GTDB taxonomy): domain Bacteria; phylum Myxococcota; class Myxococcia; order Myxococcales; family 40CM-4-68-19; genus VBKO01. Next base: position 3,917 of record JBJMQD010000154.1, read on the forward strand.
CGAAGCTGCGCAGCCGCGCCGGATCGGGCTCGACGCGCACGGTCCGCCGCGCGCCCCCGATCACCTGCACCTGCGCCGCGTCCGGAACGCCGGCGATCTCCTTCGCGATCGCGTCGGCGAGCTGGCGCAGGGTCCCGGCCGCCAGATCTCCTCCGTGGAGCGTCAAGACGAGGAACGGCACGTCGTCGATGGTGAGGAGCCTCACCGTCGGACGCGGAGCGCCGGCGGGGAGCAACTCCGGGTGGCCATCGATCTCCTGCCGGACCTTCACGACGCTCGGCTCGAGCGGCTCGTTGACGTGGAAGCGAACAGTGATGAACGCCGCATCGCGGCGGCTGGTGCTGTAGACGTAATCGACGCCGGGGATGCCCCACAGCCTCCTCTCGAGCGGAGTCGCGACCTGGGTCTCCACCTCCTTCGCCGACGCGCCCGGAAACGGGGCGACGACGTCGATCATCGGCACGACGATCTGCGGCTCCTCCTCGCGCGGCGTGAGGAGGACGGCGACGACGCCGAGCAGGATCGAGGCGATGACGAGGAGCGGCGTCAGGCGATTGCGCAGGAAGACCGAGGCGAGCCGGCCGGAAAGCCCCCATCGTGGTTCAGCGCGCATGAGCCACCTCGACCGGCTCGCCATCTCGGAGCGCGCCCGGCGCGTCGATGACCTGATCTCCCGCCCGCAATCCCGCGCGGATCGAAACCGCATCGGTGGTCGCGTCGCCTGGAGAGATCCAGCGCAGCCGCGCTCGTCCGCCTTCGGGCAGGAAGACGCCGGTCAGGTCGCCACGCTCGACCACGGCAGTGCGCGGGACCCACAGGCGCATCGGGTCGCCCGGAGCCGACGGGATTCGCAGCCGGGCGAAATCGCCGGAGCGAAGCCCGGCCGTCCGGCCCACGATCCGTGCCCGGACGATGCTTCGATGGGAAATCGGATCGCCGCCGGGACTCAGGGCCGTCAGCTCCGCTTCGCCGCGGCCGGCGCCGCTTTCGAACGGGAGCCGCAGCCCCGTTTGCAGCGCACGCGACTCGTCCTCGGAGGCGCGCGCGACGATCTCGAGCGCGTCGCCCGAAAGCTCGACCATGGGCTGGCCGGGAGCGACCAGATCGCCCGGCGAGACGAGCTTCGCGAGCACGACGCCCGCGAAGGGAGCTTTCACCTCCGCGTACGTGAGCGCCTCGCGCAGAGCGGCCACCTGGCCTGCCGCCTGCGCGCGCTGCACCTGCGCGACATCGAGGTTGCTGGGAGGCGAATAGCCGCCCTGGACCAGCAGTCGCGTGCGCCGCTCGGCGGCTTCCGCCGCTTGAAGCCCGGTCTGCGCGGCGGCGAGCTGGGAGCGCAGATCGGCCGCCGCTAGCCGGACCAGCGGGACGCCGCGCGCGACAGTGTCGCCCTCGCGCACGAAGACCTGCGCAACCGTCGCGCTGATCCGCGTCGAGATCGTCGCGTGCGACGACGCCGACACCGTGCCGGCAAGGAAGCGCGGCGCATTTTCTGCGCGGGTGGCGACGAGCCGGACTGTCGTCGGTTCTTGCGAAACGGCCCCTTCCCCCCGTCCTGTTGCCTGCGCCGCGCATCCTGCGGCAGCCATGGCGAGAATCCATCCGCGCATCGCGTGCTCCTTTTGCAGTGGGAGCCACGGAGGCCTGCGCGGGATTCTCAGTAGGGTGGGTCTTATGATGTGGGCGTGGCGCACACCGAGCTCGATCTGCTTTCCGCGGCGAAGATGGGTGACGCGGCGGCCCTGGACGAGATCCTCGAGCGGCACGAAAAGCAGGTCTTCCGATTCGGGCTCCGCATGTGCGGAAGCGAGGAGGACGCTCGGGAGGTCCTCCAGGACACGCTGCTCGCCGCATTTGAAGGGCTGCGCGACTTCCGCGGCGATGCGCAGCTCTCCACCTGGCTCTTCCAGATCGCTCGCAGTTTCTGCGTCAAGCGCCGCCGGCGCCCGAGCGGCGCGCCTGCCGAGCCACTTCCGCTCGAGTCTCCGGAAGCGACCGCGGTCCCGATGGAGGCTCCGCTGCCGGACGAGCGGGCCCACGCGCGCGAGATCGGAGCTTTATTGCAGACCGCGATCCTCGGGCTCTCCGACGCACACCGGGAAGTCGTCCTCCTCCGCGACGTGGAAGGGCTGTCCGCGCAGGAGGCAGCGAAAGTCCTCGATATCGAGTTGGCCGCGCTGAAGAGCCGCTTGCACCGGGCGCGTCTCGACCTGCGCGAGCGCCTCTCCGTGTTGCTCGGTCCGGGCGCGCCGGAAGGTGCCTCGCCCTGCATCGATCTTGCGCACGAGCTCGCGGCGTACGCCGGTGCGGAGATCGATCAGGCGACCTGCGCGCGGATCGAGGAGCATCTCGCGCGCTGTGCGCGGTGCGCGGACGCCTGCAAGACCCTGCAGCGGAGCGTCTCGCTCTGTCGCGAGATTCCCGGGGGCGAGGTGCCGCGACCGATCCGGAGCGCCGTGCGCAAAGCGCTGCGCGAGGCCATGAACGCCTGAATCGGAGCGGCCGCGAAGCCGATGTTCCGGTTCGTGGAAGGAAGCCCTGCCCAGATCGCGGGAGTAGCGAGTGTATCCACAGTCATCGGCTCTCAGGAAAGGTTCCACACGGGAGCGGTACGAGCGCGGTCCAGCGCGCGCCTGAGCGTCGCGGCTGCCCGGCCGGCTGCGCGGCTCGCCGCAACTTGCTCGTCGGGGTCCACCTCCTCCACCACCACGGTCATTCCGGACCGCGTCACCGACGTGATCCGGCACGACCTGTCCACCCCTCCCTTCGGACCGTTCTGGTCTTCGAGGCGCACCCGCACCCAGAGCAGCGCGCCGCGGAAACCGTCGAAGGCGAGGCGGATGCGCCGCTCGACGTACGATCGCAGTTCGTCCGCGCCGTGCACACGTTCCATCCGGACCTCGAGATCCATGGTTCCTCCGCGCACCCGACGTCCCGGTGCGAGGCCAATGAGTAGGCGTCGGACCAGGCGTAGACAACCAGATAGTTTGGAATCGTTCGGTAGATTTTCTCGACACGACGAGGAAATGACCAAACAGATCGCTGCGCATGACCAGACATCAGCAAGCCGGGACAGGGAACTCAGTGGCCTGGTCAGTCGCTCTTCCGGCCTTCGAAGATCCTCAGCACGGCTGCGATCACCGTCCCTTCGGACTGCCCGCCCGCCAGCTTCTCCAGCTCGCCCGCGTCGAGCCAGGTGCCGTTGCAGGAGAAGCAGCGATCGACCTGCACGTCGCGAAAGCGGATCTCTTTCAGCTCCATCCCGCATTTCGGGCAGCGCATGAAATGGAGCTTTTGCAGCCGCTCGCGTTCCGCCGCTGCCATCCGCGTCTTCTCCTCGACGGCGAGCTTGCGCAGGCGCTCCGCGTTCTCCCGGGCGAAGTATTCTTCCTCGGTGGTGCTCGGCTTCGACATGTTCGACCCTCCGCTCATCGGGTCACGATCTCACGCCACTCCCGTTTCGTCATTCGCCTTGCCGCGAAGGCGGCCGGCGAGCGCGCGTTCGATCTCGCCGCGCAACACCACCGCGCTGTTGTGAGTCTCGTCGCGCGCACTGTAGACCAGCGTCACCATCCCCACCGATGCACGGCGCGCGAGCTCGGCCAGGGCCTCCGCCGCGGCCAGAGCC
>JBJMQD010000156.1:0-35240 GCA_045802855.1 Myxococcales bacterium
TCCTTCTTGCCTGCGCCGGGTCGAGAGAACCCGCGAAAGCGGCGGCGCCAATCGGGCGTGACGAGCCGGCTCCGCTGCTCCAGCTACCGGCCGACGTTCGGCCTCTCCACTATTCGCTGGCCCTCGAGATTGTTCCTTCCCGCGACCGGTTCGCCGGCACGGTGGAGATCGAGGTCCAGCTCGACGCTCCCCGGCGCATCCTCTGGTTGCATGGCAAGGACCTGCACGTCACGCGGGCCTTGGTGGATGCACCGGGCGGCGGCGGCCCGATCGAGGCGAGCTGGGAACAGGTTGCGCCCGACGGTGTGGCGCGGCTTTCTCTTCCGCGCGCCGTCGGCCCGGGCAAGGCCGTCCTCCGCCTCGCCTGGGACGCGCCATGGGGAACGCAGGCGCGCGGTCTGTACGTCACGCGCGAGGGCGAAGAGCGCTACGCCGTGACGCACTTCGAGGCGATCGATGCGCGCCGCGCGTTCCCGGGATTCGACGAGCCCGCTTTCAAGACTCCGTACGACGTGACGCTGACCGTGCCGGAAGGACAAGCCGCGATTGCCAACACGCCGATCGTCGAGGACCTCGCGCTGCCGGGTGCGCTCCGTCGGATCCGGTTCGCGACGTCGAAGCCGTTGCCGACGTATCTGCTCTTGTGGGCGGTAGGTCCATTCGACGTCGTCGCCTCCCCGCCTCTGCCGCCGAACGAGGTCCGAAGCCGGCCGCTACCCTTGCGCGGCATCGCGCCGAAAGGTCGTGGCGCGGAGCTTGCCTGGGCGATGTCGGTGAGCGCCGAGATCGTCGTCTCTCTCGAACGATACTTCGGGATTTCCTTCCCCTACGAAAAGCTCGATCAAATCGCAGTTCCAGAAAATTTCGGCGGTGCCATGGAGAACGCGGGCGCCATCGTCTACCTCGAATCCTATTTCCTCTTCCGGGAAGGAGTCTCCGCCGAGGAGACGAAGACGTGGATCGCGGCGCTCGCCGCCCACGAGATCGCGCACCAGTGGTTCGGCGATCTGGTCACGCTGCGCTGGTGGACCGATGTCTGGCTCAACGAATCCTTCGCGGAGTGGATGGGATGGCGCGCGGTCGAAGCCATCAAGCCCGAGTTACGGATGTCCATCCTGGCATTGAGGATGGCGGGGAGGGCCGTTCGCGAGGACTCGCTCGCGAGCGCGAGATCGATCCTGCAACCGCTCGAGCGCATGAGCGACATCGCCGCCCAGTTCGACGACATCACGTACCTCAAGGGCGGAAGCGTCCTCGCCATGTTCGAGGGCTGGGTCGGGGCGGACGACTTCCGCGCTGGCATTCGCGAATACCTGCTCGCCCATGCCCATGGAACCGGCAGCACCGACGAGTTCCTCGCCTCGCTGGACAGGTCTTCCGGAAAGCCGGTCGCCGCCGCCTTCCGGACGTTCCTCGAGCACCCCGGCGTGCCGATCGTGGAAGCGAGGGTTGCCTGCGACGCGAAGGGCGCTCGTGTGGAGCTTTCGCAAGAGCGCTACTTGCCGATAGGCTCCGAAGGAGATCGGAACCGGACCTGGCAGGTTCCGGTGTGCGCTCGCTGGGGCGAGAAGGGCACCTCGCGCGAGGGGTGCACGCTGCTCGCCGGCAAGAGTGGCGCTCTCCCCATTCCGGGCGGCCGCTGCCCGGATTGGGTGCTCCCCAACGCGAACGCCGCGGGGTACTACGTCTGGTCTCTCGCTCCCGGCGACCTGCACAAGCTGCGCACGAGCGGGTATCCGGATCTTTCCATCCGGGAACGCATCTCTCTCGCGCAGAACGTGCGGGCGGCCATGAGGAGCGGTGCGCTGTCCTACGCGGACGGACTTTCGGCGCTCGAGCCCATCGCCCGCGATGCCGATGGCGAAGTGGCCGAGCAACCGATGGCCGATATCGGGTTCGCGAGGGATTATCTGCTTCCCGATTCGCTTCTCCCGAAGCTCGAAGAGTACGCGACGCGGCTCTACCGCCCCGCGCTCCAGCGGGTCGGATGGAAGGTCATGCCCGGCGAGGGCGCGGCCCAGCGCCGCTTCCGCAACACGCTCGTCCGGTTCTTGAGCTTCATCGCGCGCGATCCCGCCGTGCGCAAGGAGGCAGGGCGCCTGGGAACGGATTACTCCGGAGTGGACGGTCGCGCCTTCCAATCCCAGGCCGTGAGCGCCGACCTCGCCGGCACCGTCCTGGCGGCTGCCGTTCGAGAGGGTGCTCCCGGACTCTTCGATGCGCTCGAGAATCGCCTGTCCACGGAGCAGGACGTCGAGCTGCGGGGGAGGATCCTCGGCGCCATCAGTGCGACGGCGGATCCGACCCAGTCGTCTCGCGTGCTGGCGCTCTCCGTGGATCCGAGACTTCGCATCCAGGAGCGAATGACACCTTGGCAGCGCCAGACGATCCAGCGCGAGACGCGCGAAGGAGCCTGGGCGGCGTTGCAGCAGCACTTCGACGTCCTCGTCACCAGGCTCGACGAGGACAGCGCCTCGTATCTGCCTTACACCGGAAGCGGCTTCTGCGATTTGCAGCGGAGCGAAGAGGTCAAGAGCTTCTTCGAAGCGCGACTCTCCACGCTGCCGCAGAGCCGGTTGAATCTCGCCCATGTGGTGGAAACGATCCGGCTTTGCGCCGCCCTGAAGGAGGCACAGCGGTCGAGCGCCGCCGCGTTCTTCCAGGCACCGGCGTCGGCAGGGCGCTAGAAGCCATGCCTCATCGTGTGAAAGTCCGCTCGCAGCGCCGCCGGCGGCGACCCGGCGGCGCGCGCGGCGTGCTGACTACGGGACGCTGACGAAGCTCACGACCGAGGCCGGCAGCGGGCGAGTCGCGCACGCGTGCCCGGCAGCCGTGCGCGGCACGATCGCCGGGTCGAGCAGGTTCGTGAGGTCGACCACGGCGAGCGTCGTCGCGCCGAAGTTCGCGAGCAGCGCGACGGCATGGCCGTTCGCGGGGCTCTGGTAGGCGTTCACGGTGTGAGGATCGAGGCCGTTCTGGAACCCGTTCCCGATGTTGCACGAGACCCAGTCGGCGATCGCGGGCGTACCGCTGCCGGACGTCGCGGGAAGGGCGATGGCGGTCAACTCGTCGCCGCCGAACTCGCCGGTCACGATCCCGGTGTGGGTGCCCTGTGCGACGGCGAGGCCGCTCGCGCCGGCGGACAGGAAGGACTCCGAGAGGATCTGCACCTGCGACGCCGCGGTCCACGCGCCCGGTGTACCGGCGGTGAAGACCGCCTGCGTCAGATCCGCGACGAAGACCTGCGAGGGAAAGCTGAACTCGGCGCCGGAAAGGGCGATCCCGGTCGTGCAGTCCTCGCCTGACGAGTCGAGCTCGCCTGCGGCGCCGACCAGGTTCTCGAAGAACGCCGGGGCAGTGCTCGAAGTCACGTCGACGATCTCGTAGCCGTTGTTCTCGGCCGCCGACAGCAGCAGGTTGCGAAACGGGTCGATGAGCGGGTCCTCGGAGATGACACCCGATGGCGACGCGAAGGGCGGCTCGAACGTGGAGGTCGCGAGGTTGAGGAACTGAAACGCCGGCGCGCCGGCGAGGCTGAGCCCGATGAGCGCCCTGCCGTGCGTCGCGTCCATCGTGACGCCGCAGTTCGTGCAGTTCCCGCCCGAGAAGCCGATGAGTCCGGACCCGCCGCTCGTCAGCGTGCTCGCGATCGCCGTCCCGGAGAGCAGGTAGACGTCCGTCCCGTTCGCGGTGCACACGGTCGCGCCGGTGAGCGGATTCGAGGCGCACGAGTTCACGGCTTGCGCCGTCGGTACGAGCGTAGGCGTGATGGCGGTCCCCTCCACGTTCACGACCGAGATGCCCGTGAACGGAAGCTGCCACGCGCCCTTCGGCACGTACGCGACGACGTTCCCGCCGGAGACGAGCACGGAGAGGAGGCTCGAGGGCTGGCAGGAGCCCTGCGGAGGTGCCGTGAACGCGGGCACCTTGAAGTTGTCGGTCTTCGCGCTCGATGGGGCGAAGACGAGGACCTTCGGGTCGGACGGCGAGATCGTCGCCGCCGACGCCGGGATCATCCAGGCCTTGTAGACCGTCCCGGCGTTGGGGGTGGCCGAGAACGGTGCGAGTTGCACCGGGATGGCGCCGTTCGCTGCGTCGAACGTCCCGTTCGCGTGCGGGCACGGCCCCGCAGCGCCCGTGACGCGCCCGGACGCCACGCTCAGCTGACGGCACTGGGCCGCGTCGGTCGAGAGGAGTCTCTTCCCGCTCGGGTCGGTAACCTGGAAATAGTATGTGCCGTCTGCGGGGCCCGCTGCCGCCGTGTTCTGCGGGCCGCCGCTCAGGTACACGTCGGTGGGTGCACCGTAGTTTGTATTGGCGTTGACGACCGTCCCCGTCCTGTCGGTCGTGTAGATCGCTCCGGCGAACGCCGTGCCCGCCGAAGCGGCGAGCGCAAAAGTCAGCGCGCAAGCCTTCGCGAACGTCCTCCACCCGTACTTTGCTGAGCATTGCATGGTTTTCCCTCCCGCTTACTGGCCGTTTGCGGAGCCCGCGCGCCGAGCGCCAGCGGAAAATCGAAACGGCGGCCGGGCCCCCTCCCGCCGCTCTCGCTTCACGCTTCAAATTGCATTACGCAGGAACGAGGCTTCGACCGTCATCGCGCCCACGACGTCGTACTTCTCAAAAAAATCCGGCGAACGTCTCTCTCGCCAGGGCCGGGAGGTGCCCGCGGCGCCGGATCAGTACGAAAATCGCGATTGCGGCATAGGCGGCGCTGAACCCGAGCCGGACGGAAGTCTGCGGAAACGGGAACTGGGCCGCGAACAGGAGCAGCAGGGCGACCGATTCCCAGATCGCGAGGCGCAGATCGAGCAGCACCGCGAACCCCAGGATCGTCTGCGCGGTGGTGAGGACGAACTCCTCGGTCTGCCGGGCATCGAGGGCGATTCCCGCGGCGGGGCCGCCTCCGGCGAGGAACGCCAGCGGCAAGCTGCCGACCAGCAGGGTCCACTGGTTCACCTTCGACGACAGGAGCGTCCCGAGCGCGCCGTCGCCGTCGCCCCGCAGGGCGAGCACTCCGGCGACGAGCAACTCGGGGGATTCGGACGCGAGCGGCGCGAGCCACTGGACGAGGAGGAACTCGTCGACCCCCAGCGACTTCCCCCCTTCCACCAGAGCGCGCGCGAACGGCTCCGCTGAGGCGAGCACGATGAGCGCCGCGAGCGCGAAGAGCGACGTCACCGCCACCCGGCGCGCACGTCGCGGCAGATCGCCGAGCCGCTTCGCCATCCCGACCAGATCCGGCTCGTGGTGATGGCCGCGCGCGGCGCGCCACAGGTACGCGGCGAAGAGCGACAGCAGGACGACGGCGTCGTACCAGGCGAGCCTGCGCGTGAACGGGATGATGAGCGCGTACACGCTCGCCGCGCCGAGGAAGAACAGCTCCGTCCTGCGCTCGTCACCGAGCTCGACGCCGCGAGGGCGCTCACCGCGCCTCTTCAGCCCCCAGGCGAAGAGCAGCGCGACGAAGGGCCACCCGAGCCCGAGCAGGAGCCGATTGCTGCCGGTCATGTTCGCCGCGGCGTAGTGCGCATTCTCCGGGACGCGCCCCGCGCTCCAGGCGAAATACAGATCGACCGCATATTCCGGCAGCACGGCGATCACGGCGAGGATCGCGGTCGCCAGGCTTCCCGAGATGTCGTGATGCGCCGCCTCGGCGGCCCACACCAGGAGGAACGCGGAGGCGACGACCGCGCCGCCGAACACCGCGATCGCGAGCCCCGGCGGAAGGCTCGTACCCGAGACGCGCACGGCTACCGCCGGAGCCGCCACCGCGAAGGCCGCGGCGATCTTCCACCACCTCCACATCCCGCCCTCCTCGCTGCGCGAGGCCGGACTGGTACCTTTCCGCAGTCCACGAGGCAAGCCTGCGCGTGCCGGCAGGAGGTCCTCACGTTTGCGATCCCGGGACCCGGGATCCCGGAACCGGACGCTCTCCGCGATGGTCGCGAGAGGGCGGATGCTCCGGCACAGTGCTTGAAGTGAGTATACTCGTCTTGAGTATAGGCACCCGCGCAGGAGCCGTCGCATGAGCCCACGTACGGAAGAGGAATTCGCGCCGCTCCGCCCGGGCGAGTTCCTCGTGCTCGCCTCGCTGCAGCGCGCCCCGTTGCACGGATACGGGATCTCGCAGGCCGTTCGCGAGCGCACCTACGGACGCGTCCGGCTCCGGCCGGGAAACCTGTACCGCGTGCTCGATCGGCTCCTCGAGCGCGGCCTCGTCGAGCCGTCCGACCGGCGCCCCGCCCGCGATGGTGACGCGCGGCGCCAGTACTACCGCCTCACCCCGCAAGGCCGGCGCGCGCTGGCCCGGGAAGCCGAGCTGCTCGCAGACGTGGCGCTGGAAGTCATCTCGCTCTCCCCCGCAAAGGCCTGACCATGAGCGAAACCGCTGCCGGAACCGAGATGCCCCGCGCCTTGCGGATCCTGCTCTACGCCTACCCGCGCGGATTCCGCGAACAGTACGGCCGCGACCTCGCGGATCTGTATCGGGACGAGTACGGCTCCCGCGGACCGGTCGGATTCTGGCTGTCCGTCGCCTCTGACGCCCTCTGGAACGGCACCGCCGCGCGCCTGTCGTCCGTCGCTCAGGACGTCCGGTATGGCGCGCGCGGACTGCGGCAGAACCCGGGCTTCACCATCGTCGTCCTGCTCACGCTGGCGCTCGGCATCGGGGCGAACACCGCCATCTTCAGCGTCATCGACGGCGTCCTCTTGAGGCCGCTGCCCTACCCCGGGGGCGATCGCATCGTCCATCTCCGGCAGAACATCGCGAAGTCCGACCTCAACGCCGGCTTCTCGCCGCTCGAGGTCGCCGATTACCGGGCCCAGGCCACCACCCTGCGCGGAGTGGTCGAGCACCACTCGATGTACTTCACCCTCCTCGGCCGCGGTGAGCCGAGACGGGTGCAGACCGGCGTCGTCTCCTGGCAGTTCTTCGACGTGCTCGGGGTCCGCCCCATCCTGGGCCGCGGCTTCAGCGCCGACGACGAGAAGCCCGGCGTCGCTCCCGTCGTCCTCCTCGGCAACGAGTTCTGGCACCGCGCGCTCGGCGGAGATCCGTCCGCCGTCGGCAGCACGTTTGTCATGAACGACAAGGTGCACACCGTGATCGGCGTCCTTCCCTCGCTCCCGCAGTATCCGCGCGAGCAGGACGTGTACATGCCGACCACCGCGTGTCCGTTCCGCGGCGGCGAGAAGTGGGCGAGCAATCGCCAGGCGCGCGGCCTCACCGTCTTCGCGCGCCTCGCCGACGGGGTCACGCTCGACCGCGCCAACCGCGACCTCTCCACCATTTCCGATCGACTGCATGCCGAATATCCCAAGGACTACGCGTCCTCGGACCGCATCACCGCCAGCGCCACCGCGCTGCGCGAGGAGTTGACGCAGAACTCGCGGCCCACGCTCTTCGTCCTGCTCGCGACCGCCGGCTTCCTGCTCCTCATCGTCTGCGCCAATGTCGCGAACCTCACCCTCGCGCGTCTCGCCCGGCGCGGTCGCGAACTCTCCGTGCGCATCGCGCTCGGCGCCACCCGCGGGCGTCTGTTCCGGCAGCTTCTCACCGAAGGCCTGCTCCTCTCGCTCGTCGGCGGCGCGATCGGTCTCGGCGTGGCGCACCTGAGCCTCGATCTGTTGGTCGATTTCGCGGCCAGGTTCACTCCCCGTGCGCGCGAGGTGACCCTCGATGGGCGCGTCCTTGGCTTCACGCTCGCGGTGTCGCTGCTGACGGGCGTCGTGCTCGGAGCGCTGCCCGCGCTACCTGCCCGCCTCGACGTGATGACCTGGCTGAAGGACGTCGCGAGCCCCTCCGGCCGCTCGCACCTGCGCCTGCGGGCGGTGCTCATCGTCGCCCAGGTGGCGGTCTCGTTCACGCTCCTCATCGGAGCGGGGCTGATGCTGCGCAGCTTCGTCAAGCTGCAGTCGCTCGACACGGGCTTCGACACCGAGAACTCGCTCACCGCGGAGATTCCGCTCAACTGGAGCAAGTACGACAACCTGGAGAAGGTGGTCGGGTTCGAGAACCGGCTCCTCGACGAGCTACGGACAAATCCCGCGATGAGCGGGGCGGCGCTGACGAGCAGTCTCCCGCTCAACAGCGACGGGAACTTCAATTCGGACGTGCAGGTCGAGGGGCGTCCCACGGCGCCGGGCGAGCCCGGTCCGCGCGTCGACATCCACCTCGCCTCCCCGGACTACTTCCGCACGATGGGAATTCCGCTCCTCACCGGAAGGGTGTTCACCGCAGACGACCGCCAGGCGCCGGCCCAGATCGGGATCATCAGCCGGTCGCTCGCCCACAGTGCCTTCGGCAGCGCGGATCCGCTCGGGCGCCGTCTGTTGCTCGACGACGGCAAGACGCCAATCACCGTGATGGGCGTCGTCGCCGACGTGACCGAGCACGGCCTTTCGGACGCGCAGCCAGGCGTCCTTTATCTGCCGCTCGCTTCCATCGAGTGGCGGAGCCTGAGCCTCGTCGTGCGGAGCCTCGCGCCCGCGGCGGCGGTGGAGAAGGAGATCCGCGCGGCCGTCCGTGGCATTGACCGCGATCAGCCGGTGACGTCGATCCGGACCCTCGCGCAGCTCCGTTCCGAGTCGCTCTCCGCTCCGCGGCTCACCACCGTCCTGCTCGTCGTCTTCGCGCTGCTGGCGCTGGTCGTGACCGCGGCCGGCATCGCCGGCGTGCTCGCCTACGCCGTGAGCCAGCGGACGCAGGAGATCGGGATCCGCCTCGCGCTCGGCGCCGCTCCCGGGACCGTGCTGCAGATGGTGATGCGGCAGGGGATGGCGCTCGTGGGGGCCGGGCTCCTGCTCGGTCTCGGGGGCGCGCTCGTCCTCTCGCGGACGATGCAGTCCCTGCTCTTCGGCGTCGGCTCCAGCGACCCGCTCACCTTCGCCGGCGTCGCCGCGGTCCTCTTCGCCGTCGCCTTCCTCGCCTGCTTCCTGCCGGCGAGGCGGGTGATGACCATCGACCCCCAGGTAGCGCTACGAGCGACGTAGCGTCTTTGCTTTGAGGACCTTCAGTCGTCTTCCGGGTCTGCCCCGAAGATCTCGTCGACCCGGAGCTCCACGGCGTCGAAGGGCTCGGCCCGCACCGTATGGCCTGCCTTGGCGCTCAGGACCAGCGCGTAAGCGAGCTCCGTGCGCCGGTAGACTTCGAGAACGTGCTCGACTGGATCGGCGAGCCAATAGTGCGGAACGCCTGCCCGGAAGTAACTCTGCAGCTTGTCGACGCGATCGATGTTCTCGGTGGAAGGAGAGAGGATCTCGCAGATCCAGTCGGGGAGCTTCTGCACTGGCCGCCCCCGCGGCGCCGCCGGAGAAGTCTCTCGACGCCAACCCGCGACGTCCGGCCGGAACAACTCCGCGCCGAGCTGGATGTCTACTTCGGACAAGATCCACCACCCTCCGGGCCATCGCCCGCCCGGACGGCGATCGAACTTGTTGCCGACACCGCGAACGACATGGCCCTGCGTCCTCGCGTGCTCGCCGGAGGGCGCCGCCTTCTGCACCAGGGTGCCGCGAATCAACTCCACCCGCTCATGCTCGGGGCGCGCAAGCGCATCGTCGATGGTGGCGGCGGTCTTTGAGATCGTTTCCACGGCTGGAAAGCGGTCAGTGCGCCGGCTTCACTCCGTCCTTCGACACCTGCACCCGCTGCGTCATGAGCTTCCCGTCCTGCTCGCGGGCCATGGTGAAGATCGTCTCGCCGGGCTTCAGGGCCGAGCGATCCCCCGGCGTGAACGTCAGCACGGGCGTCCCCTTCGGCACCACGATCTTCTGTTCGCCGTCCTTGTACTGGAGCGTGATCTCCTCGCCGCCCGTCGATTTGGCCACGCCGGTCAGATTGGCGTTCGTCATGGTGGCGCCGGGCTCGCTGTCCCACGGCGTGTGACCGGACGGCGCCTGGGGCGGGATGGTATGCACCTCGCGGGCGACCAGCTTCCCGTCGGGTCCCTTCACCGCGGTCGAGCCGACGTAGGTGCCCGGTTTGATCTCGGAGAGCGAGGTCTTCTTCGCCACCGCGACCTGCGCATCCTTCGAAAGCTCGATCTTCTTCTCGGAACCGTCCTTCGTCTTCACCGTGAGCTCGTCGCCGTGGAGGCTGACGATGGTCCCGCGGACCTTCGTCGGCGGAGTCTGGGCGAAAGCCGTGCTGCCGGCGAGGGCGATGGCAAGGAACGCGATGCGGTTCATCGAAATGCCTCCGGAGGATGGGAAGACGCACTTCTAGATCGAGACGCGTCAGGGAAGGAAGGTGCCCCCGTTCACGTGCAGGGTCTGTCCGGTGATGTAGCGGGCCCCGGGGCCGACGAGGAACCGGACCGCGGCGGCTATCTCCTCGGGCAATCCTTGCCGTGGGACGAGCGATCTGGCGAGCAGGAGGTGCTGGGGCGTCGGGCCCTGGCGAGCCGTCGCGATCAGGCCCGGAGCGACGCAGTTCACGGTGATGCCGGATGCCGCCAGATCGTGCGCGAGGCCCTTCGTCAATCCGACCAGGCCGGCCTTCGCCGCGACCACGTGGGCTCTGCCCTTCCCTCCGGTGTGCGCGGACATCCCGCCGATGTTGACGATGGCGCCTACGTTGCCGCGTTTGAGATGCGGATACGCCGCCTTCGAAGTGAGGAACGCGCCGTCCACGATCACGGCCTGTACGGCCCGGAACTCTGCGTAGGTGAGCGCATCGAATGGCTTCTCGGTCCGGGTGGCGGCGTTGTTCACCAGGATGTCGAGGCGGCCGAAGCGTTCGACAGTCGCCTGGACGAGCCCGGCGACCGACGCCTCGTCGGAGACGTCCGCCATCACCGCCAGCGCGTCGCCACCCTTCGCGCCGATCTCGGCCACGACCGCGGCGACGCTGGCCCGATCGGACCGCCCGTTGACCGCCACCTTCGCGCCTCCGTCCGCCAGCGCGAGGGCGATGGCTTTTCCGATGTTCTTCCCGGCGCCGGTGACGATCGCGACGCGCCCCGCCAGCTCCTTCGTCATCGCTTCATCCTCGCAAGGCTTCCAGGTTCACCGCGCCGTCGAACAGCGCGCGCAGCGCCTCGAGCGCCGCGGCTGCCTGCTTTTGGTCGAAGCCGCCCGCTCGCGCGTTCGACCGGAACTTCTCCTCGATGTCCGCCCGGGTGAGCGGCTCGCGAGCACCGCCGCGCAGGTGCGGCTGCCGCTCCTCGACCACGCTTCCGTCGCGCAGGCGCGCGCGCAGGTGTCCGGTGAACTCCCGCGGATAGGGATTGCCGGGATCGATCCGGTAGCGGACCTTGGCGGCGAGCGCGCAGACGTCGGGATCGCCCGCGGCATCGTCGCTGAAGGCGTCGAAACCGACGTGCCCGCGGAGCAGCCCCGCCGCGATGCAGTAGGGAGTCGAGAACTTCGCCGCGTATCCGTTCGGAGGGCGCTGCTTGTCCGCGAGCGGCTCCCAGAGCCGGTGCACCGTTCCCTCCCCGACGTCCGCGACGATCTCGTCGATCTCGCCCGGGGACACGCGTTCGCGCAGCCTGCGCGCGCAATCGATGTAGGGCTGGATCATCGTCCCGCACGGATACGGCTTGAACGCCAGGGTCGTCGTCACCCACTTTTCGCCGAACCCGTCGAGGAGCGCGCCGTAGTTCCCTTCGCGCGTGCGGGCGAACCCGTTGAAGAGCCCGTGGGTCCCCTCGAACACGGTGCGCGGTCCGCGAAATCCGGCCCGTCCAAGCAGCGCCGCGCGCACGCCCGACTGCGCCGCCCAGCCCGGGTGCAGCCGCTTCGTCCAGGTCCCTTCGGCAAGGTACTCGATGATGCCGCTCGCCATCGATCCCGAGATCCCGAGCGCGTCCACGAGCTCGTTCATCTCGAGGCGCAGCGTGCTCGCCACCGCCGCCGCGGCGGCCGGCGCACCGAGCACGGCGGTGGGATGGAAACCGGACGCATGCACCGCCTTCGGCACGACGACGCTCAGCCGGCAGAGGATCTCCACTCCGACCGCCATGCCGCGCAAGACGGACGATCCGCTCGCGCCTTCCAGCTCGGCGGCGGCGAGCACGGCGGGAACGACGACGGCGCCGGCGTGGACGGGTCCGCCCTCGAAGGTGTCGTCGTAGTCCTCGCCGTGGGCGGCGGTTCCGTTCACGAAAGCAGCGCACGCGGCGCCCACCGGCCGTCGATGCCCGATGGCGGTCGCCGGGCCCGTTTCTCCGAATCCCGCCAGCGCCGCCTTCACGTAGTCGCGCCGGCGCGCGACGAGGCAGAGGCCAGCGACGTCGATGAGCAGCCGCTCGCAAGTCTCGCGCACGTCCTGCGGGATCTCGTGCAGGCCCTGGATCCGCTCCGCCAGCTCTTCCGCGACCGCCATGTCAGAGCCTTCGCCCGAGCTTCACGCCGCCCGTGAATCCCGGGATGCGATTGGCGGCGACCAGGATGACCGCGGTGAGGACGAGCATGGTGAGCCCGAGGACGGAGATGGCGGCGAGATCGCCGCTCTCGTTGAGATCGAAGATGAGCACCGAGAGCACCTTGGTCTCCGAGGTGAAGAGGATCACCGCGGCCGACAGCTCGCGCATGACCGCGACGAAGATGAAGCACCAGGTGGCGACGAGGCTCGGGCCGAGGAGCGGGGCGGTCACCCGGCGGAGCGTGCCGAGGCGCGAGGCCCCCAGGATCCGACTCGCCTCTTCCAGTTCGCCGGAGATCCCGCGAAACGCCGCCTGCAGCTGCTGGTAGGCGGCGGGAAGCTCGATCGTCACGTACGCGAGGAGCAGGATCCAGAGCGTCCCGTAGAGCACCACCGGGCCGCGGGTGTAGGCGAGGAAGAGACCCACGCCGAGCGTGATGCCGGGAATCGCGATCGGCGCCGTGGCGAGGAAGGAGAGGGCGCGGGTGCCGGCCGTCGCGGCGCGCGCGGTGAGCGAGGCGATGACGAGCGCGAAGATGGTCCCGCAGGTCGCCGCGGACATCCCCAGATAGAACGTGTTCTTGATCGCGAGCTTCGTCGACGACAGCTCCTGGAAGACGAACTGGAAGTGCGAGAAGGTGAAGTTCGCGAAGGTAAGCGGCTGCGACGGGATGCGCGAGAAGGCGGCGTTGAAGAGCGCCGCGTAGGGCAGGAGCACCGAGAGGCAGAGGACGACGAAGCAGAACCCGAAGGCAGGCCAGCGCCAGCCTCCGAGCGCGACGGGGCGAACCTCGCCGCTCTTTCCCCCGACGACGGTGTAGCCGCGCCTTCCCAGGATCTTCGCCTGTGCCCGCAGGAGCAGGACGGTGAGGAGGAGCAGCGGCAACGATGCCGCCGCCGCAAGCTCGGGCTTGGGCGGATACTGGAAGAGGCTCCAGATCTTCGTCGTGATGGTATGGAATCCCGCCGGCAGCGCCAGGATCGCGGGAGATCCGAACAGGGTCATCGTTTGCAAGAAGGCGATCAATGCGCCGGCGAGCAAAGCGGGAAGCGCGAGCGGAATCGTGACCCTCCGCGCCGTCCACGCCGCGGAGCCGCCCAGCATCGAGGAGGCGTCTTCCATGTCGGCGGGAATCCGATCGAGTGCGTTCGCGATCAGCACGAAGACGTAGGGAAACGTGTAGCAGCAGACGGCGAAGACGAGCCCCCAGAAGGTGTAGATGTCGAAGAGAACCACGTCGGGATCAGCCCCTCGCGCGGCGCGATAAAGCTGATTCAAGAGCCCGCTGTTCGGCGCGGCGAGAAGCTCCCAGGCGATGGCGCCGAGGAACGGCGGGGTGACGAACGACGCCATCACGAGCAGCCGCACCGGCCGGCGCAGCGGCATGTCCGTGCGGGCGACCAGGTAGCCCATCGGCGCGGCGACCGCGCTGCAGATGACGCTCACCGCGACGGCGAGGGCGAGCGCCGTGAGCAGCGGATCGAGGAAGCTCTTGTCGGTGACGAGCAGGCGGAAGTTCACGAGCGTCGGGTGCCCCGCCTTGTCGGAGAAGGCGAAGACTACGAGCCACCCGACCGGCAGGACGACGAGCACGAACAGCACCACCGCGAACAGCGGCAGCACGGCGCGCGACGCGTCGAACCGTACGCTGTATGCTCCGCCCTTCGGGCTCCGCCCGTCGCGGGCAAAGCCCGCTCCTCCGTTGCGAGCGGGTTCCGTCACACCTTGAAGTAGCTCGTGTACTTCGTCTTGATCTCGTCGGCCTGCTTCTCCACCGCGACGGGATCGTCCTTCATCAGCTTGATGTCCTTGAGCGGCTTGCGCCCTTCCTTGTCCTTCACCAGGGCGTGGAAGGAGCGGAGCCCGCCGAAGTCGACCATCAGCTTCTGCGCTTCCGGCGAGAAGAGATAGCTCTGCAAGAGCCGCGCGGCGTTCGGATGCGGCGCGTCCTTGAGGACCCCGGTGGGCCCGATGATGAGGGGCGTCCCCTCCGTCGCGTAGACGATCTCGACGGGCTCGCCCTTTTCTTTGAGTTGGAACAGGTTGTACTCGTTCCCGTCCGCCATGATGGCCCGCTCGCCCTGCGCGAGCCGCTTGGGCGGATCCGCGGACGACTGCACCTGCATCACCTTCTGCTTGGAGAGCTTCTCGAAGTAGTCCCAGCCGATGTCGCGGGCCATTTGATACGTCGCGGTGAGAATCGTGCCGCTGTAGCCCGGATGCGCCTTGACGATCTTCCCCGACCATTTCGGATCGAGGAGGTCCTTATAGCTCTTCGGAGCATCCTCCTTCTTCACCAGCTTGGTGTTGTAGCCGATGACGCAGAGCCATACGCGCCAGCTGGCGAAGAGGCCGTCCGGGTCCTGCTGTTCCTTCGGGTAGTGGAGCGCCACGTCCTCGGGGATGTAGGGCGCGAGCATTCCTTCGCGCTTCCAGACCACGAAGTGGGCCGCGTCGGAGCTGTTCACCACGTCCACCGCGTGGATCTTGCTGCCGTACTCCTGGCTGATGCGCTGGAAGATGCGCTCGCCCCCCGATCGCTCGACCCGACAGGTCATCCCCGGATACTTCGCCTCGAACGCCTTCCCGAGGCGCTCGGCGACAGGAAGGTCGACGGCGGTGTACCAGACCGCCTGCCCTTCCTTTTTCGCGGCTTGGATCAATTCCGGGGTCACCTTGCTCGCCGACGGCGCGGCGCCGAACGCCTTGCGACCGAGGAGCGGCAGCGCGAGCGACGTCGCCGCGAGACCTTGCAGGACCTGGCGCCTCGTCAGTTGGTGGGTTCGCATCGTCGTGTCCTTTCAGGATACCAGCGCGCGGCAGCGTTCCTTCGGCAAGGTCACCCAGACGGAACTTCCCGGCGCGAAACTTTGCTCCGGCGCGGCGGTGATGCGCAATTGCGACCCGCCCTTCGCCTCCACCACGTAATCGCGGGTGCTCCCCAGGAAGACGTTGCGCACCACGGTCGCCTGGACCGCGTTCTTCGACCCGGGCGGCGAAGCGCCGTTCGAGAGCGCGACGTGGTGCTGGCGGATGGAGACGGCGCCGTCCGTCCCGGCCGCGAGCGGGGCCCCGTGGCATTCGATGGCGGCGCCGCCGAAGTGGACATGCGTCGCGTCGATCGCCTTGCCGTGGAGGATGTTGCTGCCGCCGAGGAAGCGGGCGACGAACTCCGACCGGGGCTCCTCGTACACCTCTTCGGGAGATCCGTACTGCTCGATCTTGCCGGCGTTCATCACCGCGATCTTGTCGGCGGTGGTCATCGCCTCGCCCTGATCGTGGGTGACGTAGATGCTGGTGTACCGGTAGGCGTCGTGGAGCCGCCGCATCTCGAAGCGCATCTCCTCGCGGAGCCCGGCGTCGAGGTTCGAGAGCGGCTCGTCGAGGAGCAACGTCTCGGGCTCGACGATGAGCGCCCGCGCGAGCGAGACGCGCTGCTGCTGGCCGCCCGACAATTCCGCCGGGTAGCGATCGGCGACGGCCTCGAGATGGGTGGTGCGCAAGATCTCGGAGACCTTCCTGGCGATGGTACCCCGATCGACGCGTCGCACTTCGAGCCCGTAGGCGACGTTCTGCGCCACCGTCATGTGCGGCCACAGGGCATATCCCTGGAACACCATCGAGACGTTGCGTTGCTCCGGCGACAGCGTGCGCGAAGGCGAGGAGACGACCCGATCGCCGAGCGCGATCTCCCCCGCGGTGGGCGCCATGAAGCCCGCGACCAGGCGAAGCGCGGTGGTCTTCCCGCAGCCCGACGGACCGAGCAGGCACACGAGCTGTCCGTGCGGGATCTCGAGGGTCACGTCGTCGAGGGCGGTCTGGTTGCCGTACCGTTTGGTGAGATTGCGCAGGATGACCGACGACAACGTTGAGCCTCACTTCCCCGTGAACACGGGCTTGCGCTTCTCCAGGAAGGCGCGCCTTCCCTCGACGTAGTCCTCGCTGGCGAAGCAGCGCGCGACGAGGTCCGCCATCCGCAAAAGGTCGCGCTCGCTCTCCGGCTTCAGCACTTCGACCGCGATCTGTTTCAGCGACGAGACGGTGAGCGGGGCATTCGCGGCGATCGCCTCCGCGTACTCCTTCACGAACGGAGCGAGCTCCGCGTCGGGCAGCACGCGATTGACGAGGCCCATGGAAAGCGCCTCGTCGGCGGCGACCTGGCGCGCGCTGAAGAAGATGTCCTTCGTGTGCGCCGGACCGATGGTGTCGATGTAGCGCTTGAGGCCGGCGTATCCGTAGCCGAGCCCGAGCTTCGCGGCAGGCAACGCGAACTTCGATCCGGTGGAGCAGAAGCGCAGATCGCAGCAGACGGCGAGGTTCAGGCCGCCGCCGATGCAGTACCCCTGGATCTGCGCGATGGTCGGCTTGGGAAAGGTCGAGATGGTCGAGTACACCCCCTCCGTCGTGGTGTTGTAGCGAACCACCGCATCGCGGCCTGCGCGCTCGCTCTCGAACTTGGAGATGTCCGCGCCGGAGACGAACGACTTTCCGCCCGCGCCGGTCAGGACCACGACGCGGATCGCGTCGTCCGCGGCGAAGTCCTTCAAGATCCCGCCTGCCTGCTCCCACATCTCCAGCGAGACGGCGTTGTGGCGGGCGGGATTGTCGAAGATCAAGGTACCGACGCGCCCCTCCTTGCGGGACGACATCTTGCCTGCGGGCTGGCTCTGTTCCACGGAGTCCCCTTCTAGATGACCTTGGCCTTGCGCAGCGATTCGATCTCCGCCTCGGAGAAGCCCGCCTCTCGCAGGACCTCGGAACTGTGCTCGCCGCGCCCGGGCGGCTTCGCCACGAGGCGGCTCGGAGTCCTCCCGAGCGTCATCGGCTGCCCGACGACGCGCAGCCTATCGAGGCTCTGCACGATCCCGAGATGCTCGACCTGCGGATCGGCGAACACCTGATCCATCGAATAGATGGGCCCGCAGGGGACGCCGGCGGCGTTGAGCTTTTCGACCCACTCCGCGCCAGGGCGCTGCACGAAATAGGTGTCGAGCACGGCGTTCAAGGCGTCCCGGTTCTTCGAGCGGGCGGCGGCGGTCGCATACGCGGGATCGGTGAGCAGCGCCTCGGCTCCGATCGAGTGGCAGAGCCGCTCCCACATCGTGCCGCCCACCGCGGCAACGTTGATGTGCCCGTCGCTCGTCTTGAAGACGCCGGTGGGAATGCTGGTCGGATGGTTGTTTCCCGCCTGCTTCGGCACCTCGCGCGCGTTGAGCCAGCGCGACGCCTGGAAATCGAGCATGAAGATCTGGGATTGCAGGAGAGACGTCTGTACCTCCTGCCCCTTGCCGGACTCCTCTCGCTCGAAGAGCGCTACCAGGATGCCGAGAGCGGCGAACAGTCCCGCCGTCAGGTCCGCGATGGGAATCCCGACCCGCATCGGCCCGCGTCCCGGCTCTCCGGTGATCGACATGAGCCCGCCCATCCCTTGCGCGATCTGATCGACGCCGGGCCTGTCGCGATACGGGCCGTCCTGTCCGAATCCGGAGATGCTCGCGTAGACGAGGCGCGGATTCACCTTGCTGAGCACCGGATAGTCGATGCCGAGCCTGGTCTTCACGTCGGGGCGGAAGTTCTCCACCACCACGTCGGCGCGAGCGGCGAGCCGGCGGAGCACTTCCACGCCGTCCTTCGACTTGAGATCGAGCGTCAGGCTGCGCTTGTTGCGGTGCAGGTTCTGGAAGTCGGGGCCTTCTCGCGGACCGCCGGGAGGCTCGCTCGCCTCCAGATGCTCGGGCGGCTCGATCTTGACGACGTTCGCGCCCCAGTCGGCGAGCTGGCGGACGCAGGTCGGGCCTGCCCGGACGCGGGTCAAGTCGAGGACCGTGAAGCGGGCGAGCGCGGTGGAAGCTCTCGGCGCCGGCATGCTCACTTTCCGCCTACGCCGAGCAGCTCGACGGTGAACACGAGCGTCGCGCCGGCAGGAATCTGCGGCGGGCGCCCCTGATCTCCATACGCCGTGTCCGACGGGCAGACGAGGCGAGCCTTCCCTCCCACCTTGATCTGCTGCACGCCCTGCGTCCAGCAGGGGATGACCTGGTTGAGCGGGAACTCCGCGCTTTCGCTCTGGTCGAAGCTCTTTCCGTCGACGAGCTTTCCCTCGTACTTCACCCGCACCTTGTCGGTCGCGGCGGGACGCGGCCCGTTGCCCTCGCGCTCCGTCACCACCACGACGCCGCTCGGCAAGGTCCGCGCGCCGTTCTCCTTCGCCATCTGCTGGGCGATCTTCCGGCCCTTGTCCTTCTCCGCCGTCAGCCGTGGGCTCCCCTTGCGCTGCAGGAAGGCCTCGACCTTCGGTCCCCATTCCTCCAGATCCGGATCGGCGAGGCGCAGCTTGCGATTCGCGGCGGCATCCGCGAAACCGCGCTCGACGGTCTGCAGCTCTTTTTTCGAGAGCCCGTAGGAATTGATCTTCGCTCCCAGGATGGCGCCCATTGCATAGAGCGCCTCCTCGTCGCCCTGCGTGGCCGGGCTCTTTCCGGTGCTCTTCGCGCGTTCGCGCTCCTCACGCTCCTCGTGTTCGGATTCGTGCTTTCCGGTCTGCGCCTCTCCGCGCATGGCCAGCGCGAGCAGGGCGGCGAAAACGAACCGCGTAAGTGGCATCAGGGATCCTTGCCGTTGGATCCGCCGTCCGGCGCAGGTCTCGGGACGGGTTTGACGGGATGGACCCGCTGGCCCTCCTGCCGCGGGGCCGGCGGAATCTCGCGCAGCGGCGGCGAGGTGTCGTGGGTCGATCCGGTGACCTCCGGCTCCTGGGGCTTCGGCGGCGGCGTCCCGCCGTCCGTTTCGCAGGCGGCAGCGGTGAGCGCGAGCGAAAGGGCGACGATCTTGCGCATGGGCCGAGAAGGTCGCCGGACGCGGTGCGGATTGTCAAGGCGCGGACCGTACGGAAACATTGCTCTTTTGAACAAGCCGCGCCGCGCCGCACGATTGCCGATCGATTCTCGGAAATCTCGCAAATCTGCCGAATCGTTTTGGACTTCGGCAGACCCGCCGCCGATGCCGCGAATATCCGATATTCGGCCCTTTGCAGTTTTCCCGGAATCGAGGCACCTTTCGCCTGCCCGCACCCCCTACTGGCAGGAGATCGATCGATGCCTCGTCTACTCCGCGTAGGCTCTTCCCTGTGTACGCTCGCCTTGGCGGCCCTCTGCGCTTGCAGCGGGCAGGTGTCCTCCGAACGCGGGGACGATGACGAGTTCGTCCCCGTCATTCGCGGCGGTGAGGTCACCCCGGCCCTTCACCACGACGAGTCTGCGCCGCTCCTCCTGATGCCGGTCGCGCCGCGCTCGACGGAGCGGGTGGAGCACGAGGTGAAGAGGCTCCCCCGCAACTTCAACACCGCGAAAGCGCCGGATCCGGCGCTGCAGGCAGCCGCCGTCGGGCCGCTCGTCCCGACGACCAGCACCAATTTCGACGGCGTCGGGCAGGCCTTCTCGGGACCCTCCGGCGCCTTCACCGTCAATTCGGCCCCGCCCGACACGAACGGCGACGTCGGGCCGAACCACTACGTCCAGATCGTCAATAGCGATTTCGCGGTGTTCAACAAGACGGGAACCCCGCTGTTCGGACCCGTTCCCATCAACACGCTGTGGAGCGGATTCGGCGGCGGTTGCCAGACGAACAACGACGGCGATCCGGTGGTCGTCTACGACCCGATCGCCAACCGCTGGGTGATCTCCCAGTTCTCGGTGACCGGCGCGAACGGCGGGACGATTCCGTTCCTGCAGTGCGTGGCCGTTTCGCAAACCGCCGATCCTACCGGCTCGTACTTCCGGTATTCGTTCCCCTACACGGGCTTCAACGACTACCCGAAGATGGGCGTGTGGCCCGACGGCTACTACACCACCTTCAACATGTTCAACGCCGCCGGCACCGCCTTCCAGGGCGCCAAGGTCTGCGCCTACGACCGCGCCAAGATGCTCACCGGCGCCGCCGCGACGCAGGTGTGCTTCAACACCAGCACCGCGTTCGGCGGCCTCCTCCCCGCCGACCTCGACGGCTCTCGCCTGCCCGCGGCGGGAACGCCGAACTACGTGGTCGCCCTCGGCTCGACGGCCAACACGCTCGCGTTCTGGAAGTTCCACGTCGACTTCGCCACCCCTGCGAATTCGACCTTCACGGGTCCGACCACGCTCGCCACGGCGGCGTTCAGCGAAGCGTGCGCCGGCGGCACCTGCATCCCGCAGTCGGGCACGACGACCCAGCTCGACTCGCTCGCCGACCGCCTCATGTTCCGCCTCGCCTACCGGAACTTCCCGGACCACGAAGCCCTGGTGGTGAACCACTCCATCACCGCGGGCTCCTCGACGGGCGTCCGCTGGTACGAGCTCCGCGTCGTGAACGGGACGCCGTCGATCTTCCAGCAGGGCACGTACGCGCCGGACGCCTCGTTCCGCTGGATGGGATCCATCGCCATGGACCAGAGCGGCAACATGGGCCTCGGCTTCAGCGTGTCGAGCTCCACGTTGCACCCGTCGATCCGGTACACGGGCCGCCTGGTGAACGACGCCGCCGGCACCATGCCGCAAGGGGAAGGCAGCATCATCGCAGGCCCCGGGTCGCAGACCGGAACGCTGACCCGGTGGGGCGATTACTCGATGATGGCGGTCGACCCGAGCGACGACTGCACCTTCTGGTTCACGACCGAGTACCTGCCGGCAAACGGGTCTTTCAACTGGAAGACCCGCATCGGCTCGTTCAAGTTCCCGAGCTGCGGGCCGCAGGCGGCGAACGACTTCTCCATCTCCGCCAGCCCCGCCTCGCTCACGCTCGCGCAGAACGCGAGCGGCTCCAGCACCATCTCCACGGCTGTCGTCACGGGAGTGGCGCAGACCGTCAGCCTCTCCGTGAGCGGCACGCCAGCGGGCGCGACCGCGACTCTCACCCCGACGTCCGTGACGGCCGGCGGCAGCTCGACCCTGACCGTGAACACCGGAACGGCGGCAGCCGGGACCTACACGCTCACGGTGACGGGAACCTCGCCGAGCATCTCGCACAGCACGACCGTGACGCTGACCGTGCAGGGGGCGGCTCCTCCGCCTGACTTCAGCGTGGCGATCTCGCCCGCGAGCAACACCGTCGCGGCGGGAGGAACGGCGGCCTACACCGTCACGACCGGCGCGCTGAACGGCAGCACCCAGAGCATCTCGCTCTCGGTCTCGGGCCTCCCTGCCGGGGTGACGGGCGCGTTCAGCCCGGCGACGGTGACGGCGGGCGCAAGCTCGACCTTGACCCTGACGGCCGCGTCCACGGCGGCCGCGACGACGGCGACGTTCACGGTCACCGGCACCTCGGGCACCGTGAGCCATGGCGCCAGCGCGTCCGTGACAGTGACCGCGGCGAACGGAGACACCCAGCTGCAGAACGGTGTCGCCCTGACGAACCTCTCCGGCGCCACCAACTCGCAGCGGTTCTTCTTCATCGCCGTGCCGGCGGGCCAATCGAGCCTGACCGTGCAGATCAGCGGCGGAACGGGCGACGCGGATCTCTATGTCCGCTTCGGCGCTCATCCGACCACCGCGACCTTCGACTGCAGGCCGTTCGTCAACGGCAACAGCGAGACCTGCTCCTTCACCAATCCGGCGGCCGGAAACTGGTTCATCATGCTGAACGGGTTCTCCGCCTACTCCGGTGTCACGCTCCGGGCGACGTTCGCGGCGGACACCACCACTCCGCTTTCGAACAACGTCCCGGTGACGAACATCTCCGGCGCTTCCGGATCGCAGCAGTTCTGGAAGCTCACCGTGCCGGCCGGGCAGACGCAGGTCGTCTTCAACATCTCGGGAGGCAGCGGCGATGCGGACCTCTACGTACGCCGCGGAGCGCGTCCGACCACGGCCACCTTCGACTGCCGGCCGTTCATCACCGGAAACAACGAGACCTGCACGTTCACCAATCCCGTGGCCGCGGACTACTTCGTCATGATCCGGGGATTCGCGGCCTTCTCGGGAGTGACGCTGGTCGGTCACTTCCCGTGACCTGAGCCGCGTCGAGGAACCGCGAGCCGGGAGGACGATCGCCCGGCTCGCTCGCATCATTGCGTCTGCAGCACCTCGAGCAGCTCGGGACCGATCTCGGTGAACGAGATCCCCATCCGCCCTCGCAGGTTCACGGTCGGGTCGCCCGGAACGGTCCACGCCACCCGGCCGGTGAACGGCACCTTCTTGCCGGCCCCCTCCAGATATCCTTTCACGAGGCTCCTCGGGGCGAGAATGCGCATGGTCTCGGTGCAGAAACCGCCGGGGGATACATCCGTGGTGAACGAGACCGCGGTACCCAGCAACACCTTGAAACGCCGCCGCTTCCGGGGGGCGCTCCGCATGTTCCGCATTTACCCCCCGTCAGCGTGCGACGTGGCATCCGCTGCGCGCCTAGTCAAGAAGCCAGAGTGCTGGCCCTCGAGGCCAACTTTCTGGCCACTACTCATTCCCCTCCTGAAGACGCCGGATTGGAGGCCATGTTCACAGCTGGGGACGACGAATGTCGCACGCAAGAGCGAACGCAAAATCAGCCCCGGGCCGCGGGAATGCGCCGTACACTCCATTGCGCCGCCCCGTAGCAATCCTCGAGCCAGCCGATGGAACGCCTCGCGACCAGATCGCTGCTTCTAGAACCGCTCACGTCGGCCGACTACCCCTGGGTCGTCGACCTCTATGGGGACGCCGAAGTCATGCGGTACATCGGCAATGGCCCCCGTACGGAGAGTGAAACGCGCCAGCGGTTGGACTGGCTCTTCGACCAGGGACGGCAGCTCGGATTCGGCTACTGGGTGCTGCGCGATCGCGCGACCGCTGAGCCGCTCGGCGGGGGCATGCTGATGGTCCGCTCGCCAGGGTCGAAGATGGAGCTGGGGTTCGCACTCGCGCGGGCGGCCTGGGGACGCGGTCTCGCCACGGAGGCGGCGCAGGCGCTCCTCGATCACGCCTTCGACGGCATCGGCGTTCCCGAGGTGGAGGCTTTCACGCACGAGGAGAATGCCGCGTCGGGCGCCGTCCTGCGCAAAGTGGGCATGCGCGACACGGGTCTCTGCACGGGCCCCTACGGGCACGTCGATCGGCGGTACGCCATCACTCGCGACGAATGGCGTTCCGCCCGATCCCGATGAGTCCCTTCGTCAGCGGCGAGGCGATTTTGTCGGATCCTCGGCCGGACGAAACGTCAGTTGATTGCGTCGTTCGTCTCGACCAGCGGCTCCCCGGAAGGATTTGCGGCGCCAGCCGACGCGCACCCGGCCGTCGCGCTGACGCTGCGCGGTTCGGTGCTGATCGACCAGAGGTCGAGCGTGTCGTCGATGTCGATCTGTCCCTGCGCCATGCCGGTCCAGATCGGCGGGCCCGCGCTCCCGCCGTCGACATCGCCGTCGCCTCCGCCCGGGCCGCTGTGTCCGCCTCCGCCTCCTGCGGCGCCGCCGAGCGCCTGGATCCCGGGCAGCGCCAGATCGCAAGGTGAAAGAGTCGGCTCCCCGTTGATGCGCGCCGCATTGAAGATCGCCGGATCGAGGTAGCGGAAGGAGTCGAACTGGATCGCCGTGCTGTCCGGCAAAGGCGCCGCGGGGGTGGCGGTGCTGCGGTCCTCCTGCGAACCGCCCTGGCCGGTGAAGTACGCGTAGCGGTTGTTGCGTTCCGGAGAAAATCCCATCTCGGCTGCGAGCGTCGAGAAGCGATCCCTCTCGCTCACGAACGCCTTCTGCGCCGTGAACATCGCTTTTAGATTTACCTTCGCCTCGGACTGCTTCGAGCGCGCCTGGAACCTGGCGAAGTTCGGTAGCGCAACGGCCGCGAGAAGGCCGGCGATTCCGACCGTGATCATCAGCTCGATCACCGTGAAGCCTCTTCTCACGTCGTGTCCCCCCGCCGGGATCCGACAGCGACGGAGATGATCCACGACCTTCAGTGATCGCGTAAAGATAAAATTTTCCAGCAATACTGCAAGTATTCCCTTGCTACAGGCCCGCGTGCCGAGGACGCTCCGGGAATCCGGCGCGGGCGGGTGGTTTTGCAAACGTCAGCGCGCCCCGCGGGTCGCAGTCAGCGGCACCATCCGTTGACATGACGTCAATCACACGGCGCGGGGTGGCATGCGTGTCGGAACGGAGTAAACTTCTCGCCGTGCCCTGGTCGATAGGAATCGTCGCGACGCACGCCGAGAGCGTCCCCGTAGTCGTCCTCTCCCGCCTCAAGCAGCGTCTCGCCGAGATCGGCGTCTCGCTCGATGCGCTCAGTCGTGAAACGCCGCTGTGGGACTCCTTGCGGGAGAGCCCGATGCGCCTCCACGTCGGAGGTTGGTGCTTCCTCTACCGGATCGATCGCGGGGAAAAGGCGATCGCGGTGATCGATGTATTCGAAGTACCGACCTGATCACCAGATCCGGACCCGCTCCGGAGGCGCCAGATAGAGCTTCTGGCCGGGCTTCACCGAGAAGGCGTCGTACCAGGGATCGAGGTTGCGCACGGTATCGGCGCGGTACTCGTCGGGGGCGTGGCCGTCCACGACGATCCGCTGCCGCAGCGCCCGCTCGCGCAGCTTGTCCCGCCAGCTCTGGGCGAAGCTGAGGAAGAACTGCTGATCGCCGGTGAACCCCTGCACCTTCGGCGCCTCCTTCCCGCCCAGCGAGAGGCGATACGCGTCGTATGCCGCGGAGAGCCCGGCGACGTCGGCGATGTTCTCGCTCACCGTCTGCTTGCCGTTCACGTGCAGGTCCGGGAAGGGGAAATACCGGTCGTACTGCTCGACGAGTTGCTCCGATGACGCCTTGAAATGGGCGAAATCGGCCTCCGTCCACCAGTTGTGCAGGCGCCCCTTGTCGTCGAACAGCGCGCCCTGATCGTCGAAGCTGTGGCTGATCTCGTGGCCGATGACCGCGCCGGTCGCGCCGTAGTCCATCAGCGCGGGACGATCGGGGTCGAAGTAGGGAGGCTGGAGGATCGCGGCCGGGAAGTTCATCGCGTTCAACGCCGGCAGGTTGACCGCGTTGACGAGCTGGGGATTCATCACCCACTCGCCGCGATCGACGGGACCAGAGAGCTTGCGCAGCGAGTGCTGGTAATCGAAGCGCGACGCGCGTAGCGCGTTGCCCATCGCGTCGCCGCGCACGATGGTAAGGCCGGAGTAGTCGCGCCACTTGTCCGGATAGCCGATGCCCACCTTCAGGACCGCGAGCTTCGCCTTCGCCTTGGCCTTGGTCTCGGGCGCCATCCAGGCAAGCGCGTCGATGCGGTGGGAGAACGCCGCGATGACGTTGTGGACCATCTCCTCGGCCCGGGCCTTCTCGGCCGGCGGGAAGTAGCGCGCGACATACAGCTTCCCGACCACCTCGCCGAGCGCGCCGTCGGTCGCGGCGACCGCGCGCTTCCAGCGCTCGGGCAGCCTGGGCGTCCCGGCGAGCGTCGTGCCGTAGAAGGCGAATCGCTCGTCGACGAACGCCTTGGGGAGAAGGCCCGCGACGTGCTCGATGGTCCGGAGCGTCAGGTACTCCTTCCATACGTCGACCGGCTGGCTGCGGACGAGGGCCGAGATCCCGGTGACGGCGCTCGGCTGCCAGACGACGAACGTCGACTGTCCGTCGAGGCCCGCCGCCGAGAAGTAGCTCTGCCAGTCGAGGCCCGGAGCCTTGGTCTCGAACTCTTCCCGCTTCCAGTGGTTGTTGCCCTTCTGCACGTCCTCGGAGTCGATGCGGGTGGCGTGCGCCTGCGCGATCCGGCGCTCCAGGTCGAAGATGCGCTGCGCCTTCGCCTCCGCTTCGGGGATGCGGGCGAGGCCGAGCACCTTCGCGATGTGCTCGCGGTACTTGCCCCGGATCTCGTTCATGTGCGGCGAGTCGTCGAGGTAATAGTCGCGGTCGGGCATTCCCAGTCCGCCCTGCAAGAGGAACGGGGAGTAATGGCTGGGATCGTCGAGGTCCTGAGCCACCCACAGCCCCAGGATGTTGTCGGTATACAAATTGGTGGAATTGAGGACGTCCACGTCCGCGCGCAGCGTGGTGCCGAGATACTGGGCGAGGCCCTTCGCGTCCGGGATGGCGGCGACGGCGCGAAGCATCGGCTCGATCGGCGCGAGCCCCTTCGATTCGATTCCCGCCTCGTCCATGTAGCTCGCGTAGAAGTCGCCCACCTTGGCGGCATCGGAACCGTTGGGGGGCTGCGACTTCGCGGCTTCCTCGATGAGATCGAGCGTCCGCTTCGTGGTCAGCTCGGTCAGCATAGAGCCCGCGCCCCAGCTCGAGCGGTCGGGCGGAATCTCGGTCTTCTTCACCCACGTCCCGTTGGCGTAGCCGAAGAAATCGTCTCCCGGCGCGACGGAAGGATCGATCCCTTCGAGATCGATGCCGCTCTGCTTGACGGAGCCCTGCGCCGATTCGCCTTGCCGGACTTCCGGAGCGGAACGATTGCACGACGACGCGAGAGCTACGAGTACGCAAGCGAGACGGTTGGCACTCATGAAGCGTTTCCCCCAGGTGACCATGTCTGACGCGCCGCGGAGCGCTTTATTTGGTCAAACGCGGCTCACGGTGACGGGAACACCGCTGAAGGCGGCATTCCCGGAAAGAGCGTCGATCGCCTGCTCGTCCGTCAGATCGTTGAGGCTCGCTCCGGCGTGCGCGCGAGCGACCGAGAGCGCCGCGCCGTCGCGCCCGTGTCCCCATCCGTGCGGCAGGCAGACGACGCCGCGGACGACGTCGTCGGTGAGCGCGACCGGCACCTCGACCGCGCCGACCCGCGATTCGACTCGCGCGCGCCCGCCCCCGACGATCCCATGGACCTTGGCGTCCTCCGGATGCATGTAGAGCACGCACCCGTCTGGCCCTTTCACGAGCCTGTGGCTGTTGTGCATCCAGGAATTGTTGCTGCGCAGCGCACGACGGCCGATGAGGACCAGGCCGTCCGGCTTCTCCTCGAGGCTCGCCTCGAGGCGCGGAAGGTCGGCAAGAAAGACGGCCGGAGCGAGGTCGATGCGCTTGTCGCGCGACCCGAGCCGTCCCGGAAGCTGCGGCCGGAGGGGGCCCAGATCGATTCCGTGCGGATTCTTCGCGAGCTTGCGCAGCGAGAGCCGGTGCGGCCCGAAGCGGAGCATCAGGTCGAGGAGGCGTTTCGCGCCGATGAGCCGGCTCGCCCGCAGGGTCATTCCCAGAGCCCGGCCGCGGCGGCCTCCCCCGTGGCGGCGGATCGACATGGCGAGATCGAGGAGCACCTCGAAATCTCCCCGCACGCCGGGCGGAGGGGCGAGGAGCGGCTGCGCATGGCGGGCGACGTTGCGGACGGCGAGCGCGTAGAAGGCGAGGTCGTAGTGATCGCGCTCGAACCCGAAGCTCGTCGGGAGGATGAGGTTCGCGTGCCGCGTGGTCTCGTTGCGGTAGAGATCGATCGACACCATGTAGTCGAGCTTCGAGAGCGCCCGATCGAGCCGGGCCCCGTTCGGCGTCGAGAGCACCGGATTGCCGGCGAAGGTGACGAGGGCGCGGATCCGCCCCTCGCCTTCGGTGTCGATCTCCTCCGCGAGCGTCGCGACGGGAAGCTCGCCGCCGAACTCGGGCAGCCCGCGCACCCTGCTCTTCCAGAGGCCGAAGTGGCCGCGATCGCCCGTGCGGGTGGCGAGACCGACGAGATCCGCCGCCGGCGTGGTGAAGAGGAAACCGCCCTCGCGATCGAGGTTCCCGGTCACCGCGTTGAGCGCGACGATGAGCCACGCGGACAACCCGCCGAACGGCTGCGTGCAGGTACCCACCCTGCCGTAGGCGACGGCGGAAGGCGCGGAGGCGAAGTCGCGCGCGAGCTTGCGGATGTCGCTTGCCTCGATTCCCGTCCTCGCGGCGACGCGCTCCGGCGGAAACCGCTGCGCCGCCTCACGCAAGAGCGGCAGCCCGTCCGTGAACGGCTCGAGGTGGCCGAGCTTGCTGCGTCCCTCCGCGAACAACACCTGGAGGATCGCGAGAAGGAGGAGCGCGTCCGTGCCCGGGCGAATCGCGAGATGTCGCGTCGCCTCCGCCGCGGTCTCGGTCCGCCGTGGATCGACGACCACCAGCTCGCCCCCGCGCTTCTTCAATTCGTCGAGGCGGCGGGCGATCCCGCCCGCGGTCATCAGGCTGCCGTTCGACGCGAGGGGATTCGCGCCCAGCATAAGGAAGAAGCTCGTCCGGTCGACGTCCGGGATGGGCAGGAGGATCTGATGACCGAACATGGTCAGCGCCGCGAGCATGGCCGGGAGCTGATCGACGGACGTCGCCGAGAAGCGCGACCTGGTGCCGAGCGCGCGGTTGAAGAGCGGCGTCGCGAGGAGCGCCGAGTAGGAGTGGACGATCGGGTTTCCCAGGTAGACGCCGACGGCGTTGCGGCCGTGCTCGCGCTGGATCGCGGCGAGCCGCTCTCCCGCCTCCTCTAGCGCCGCGTTCCAGGAGACGGGCTTGAAGGCGCTTCCCTCGCGGCGCTGCGGCTCGCGGATCCGGTCCGGATCGTCCTGGACGTCGAAAATGGCGGCGGCCTTGGGGCAGATGTGGCCGCGGCTGAATGGATCGGCGGGATCGCCCCGGACGGAGCGCGTCTCCGTATCGACGGCGAGGCCGCAGACCGCCTCGCAGAGCATGCAGGTGTGGAATCGTTGGGCCATCGGGGGGTGCTCCGGGGCGCGGACCTTAGCACGCTCTTTTCCGCGCTATCCTCGCATTCATGCCGCGAGGAATGCTTGCCGCTCAGGTAGTCGCTCTCGCCTTCGCCCTTCCCGCCACGGCGCAGGAGCGCGCTCCATCGCTCGCGGTTCTCGAATTCGCGGTGGTGGACCGGAGCCCCGTCTCCGATCCCGCCGCCATCCGCGCCATTCTCGCGTCGAGCGGGAAACTCCCGGCGGCGTGGCTCGCGGAGGCGCTCGCCTCGATCGGCTCGTACCGGATCGTCGAATCGCCTGGAGAGGCGTGTTCCGGAGCGGCCTGCGCGCTCGAGATCGGCAAGGCGATGCCGGCGTCGCGCGTCGCCTATGGAACGATCGTCAAGGTGAGCAACCTCATCTGGTACGCGAACGCCGCGCTCGTGGACGTCGCCGCCGGGCGCGTGTTGCGCAGCGAGGAGTTGGAGATCAAGGGCGACATCGTCCAGCTGCTCCCCAGGGCGATGGCGTCGATGGCGCGACGGCTCGCGGGAGCCGATCCGCTCCTTGCGAAGCGCCGCATCGGTCGCAAGAAGCTGAGCGCCGAGGAGGTGAAGACGTTCCTCGCGGCCACCTCGGAGGATCCTCCGCCCGATCTGACCGACGTCGATCTGTCGGGCCTCGACCTGTCCGGGGTCGACTTCAAGCGCGCGAACCTCGCCCGCTCGAGCCTCGCCCACGCCCGGCTGAAGGACGCGCGCCTGTTCGCGGTCAAGCTGACGGATGCCGACGCGGCGGGGGCGGATCTCGAGGGCGCCGTCCTCGATCTCTCCGTCCTCGAGCGGACGAATCTCTCCGGCGCCGATCTGCGCAAGGCGAGCCTCTACGCGGCCATCTTGACGGACGCGGTCCTGATCGACGCCGACCTGCGCGGGGCGCGGGTGATCGCGCCGATGTCCGGAGCCCGCCTCGCCCGGGCGAAGCTCGCCGACGCGGACCTCGGCGCCGACCGGGGAAACCAGCCGATGGGCATCATGCGCACCGACGCCACCTCGACGGATTGGTCGGGCGCCGATCTCACCGGAGCGAATCTGCGCAAGGTGAACTTCACCCGCGCCGACCTTTCGGGCGCCGATCTCACCTCTGCCGACGTCGCCGGAGCCGACTTCACGGGGGCGAATCTGCACGCCGTTCGAGGCCGCTCCCAGATGCGAGGGACGGCGCAGGCGAAGAACCTGCCGCAACCCGAAGAGGCCGGCGCCGCGGGCGACCGCACGCGATGACCCCGATGAATCCCAGGCCGCAGAACGCGGCTGGAGCGAGCGGCGGCGGCTCGCTGCCGATCTTGATTCCGCCGTTTTTTCCGGGCGTAAGGGCGAACGAGGAAAGCACCTGCGCTACGCTCCGGAAGGGATGTCCCGCCGAGTGGAACCAGATCCCCAGCGCGCCGACCGCGACGGCGGCCGCGAAGAGGATGCGCAGGACGCCGCGGCCGCCGCGGTCGAAGCGGATGATCGCGGCTCCTCCGGCGACGAGGAGCAGGACCGCGTAGGTGAGCGGGATCCACGCAGCCCACGTCTCGCCGAGCACCTCGCGGTGCTCGAACCGGATGTCGGCGAGAAGGAACGCCGCTCCGCCGAGCACCCCGAGCGCGATCGCCTTCTCGGTCTCAGCTTCCACCGCGGGCCTCCTTCCGCTTTGCGACCACGATCTGTCCGGCCATCTCCTCGTGTCCCGTCCCGCAGAAGATGTCGCAATGGAAGAGGAAGGTCCCCGCCTTCTCCGGAACGAAGCGGACGCGGGCGGTCTTGCCGGGCTCGACGTCGATGCGCAGGCCGAGCTCCGGCACGGTGAATCCGTGATCGCGATCGAGGGAAGTCAGCTCGAGGACCACCGGGACGCCCTCCTCGACCTCGATCGTTTCCGGCGAGTAGGTGAAGCGCCGCGCCGTCAGGTGCACGACTCGCTCGGGCACAGTGGCAAGAAGGGCTAGACCAAGCAGGACGAAGCTCATCTCAAGCCTCGCTCGCGAGGGCGATCTCGCGCAGCCGGTAATCGGGACCGCGCGGATCCGTGTCCACGTCGCGGAACCCGAGCCCGCGCCCCGGGTGCGCCGCGTCCCAAGGCAGGGGAGCCCGCTTCGGCTGCGATCCCGGCGCCGGCAGCGCGAACACGAGCGATCGCGCCGCGTGGTGCGCGATGTGATCGGTCATCTGGTGGTGCTCCTGGTGGATGTGCCCGTAGAAGACCGTCACGTGCGGATGGGCGTGCAGCACGTCGATGGCGCGCGACCCGTCGCCGGTCGTCCAGTCCCAGTCGGATTTCAGATCGAAGAGCGGGCGGTGGGTGAAGACGACGATCGGCGTCTCCTTCGGACGCTGCTTGAGATCGCGGGCGAGCCAGTCGATCTGCTCGTCGCCCAGGATTCCCTTCGGATCGGAGACGTTGTCGAGGGCGACGAAGTGCACGCCCTTGTGATCGAACGTGTAGCTACGCGGCCCGAAATTTTCTTCATAGACCTGTCCGCGATCGAGCGACGCGTCGTGCTCGCCTGGCATGAAGCGGACGGCGGCTTTGATGCGTGCGGCGTGGGCGCGGAACTCGGCCATCCGGCGGCGGCGCTCGGCCGGGTCGTCCGTCGTGTGGGTGAGGTCGCCCGTGAAGATGACGAAGTCGGGCGGCCGCGGCAGCGCGTTCACCAACTCGACCGCCCGGGGAAGCTCGACCGCCGCTTCGGGGTTCGCAGGTCCTTTATATCCCCAGTGCGTATCGGAGAGCTGCACGAAGTAGAAGTCGTCCGCCGGTTCCGCCCTGGGCCGTTCGGCGGATGCGCACGCGTCGAGCAATCCGGAAGCGAAGACGATGCCTCCGACGCCCGCAAGCTGGAGAAACTCGCGCCTCGTTCTCTGAGCCATTTCCCATCCTCCTCGCGCGGCGATTTCGCCTCGCGCGGTGGCAGACCTCATCGCTCCTGTGTTGTTCCGCCGGGAATAACGGGTAGCCGGATGGAGTCTGCCCTGGCACGATGCCCGCGCGCGTGTCCCCTTCCCCCTTCGAAAGCGCGCTGCGCCCCCACTTCCCCGCCGCCCACAACCTCGCTCGCTGGTTGACCCGCGGCGCCGCGGACGCGGAGGACGTCCTCCAGGACGCGGTCCTGCGCGCCTTCCGTTCCTGGGACGCCGCGCGTCCGACGAGCCCGCGAGCGTGGCTCCTGCGCATCGTGCGCAACTGCTGTTACGACCGGCGCAAGGAGCGGGAACGCGAGCCCGCGGACACTGTCGACGTGGACGCGCTCGCGGGAGAATCGGCCGAAGTGGTGGGACTGCCGGCGGACGGTCCCGAGGTGCGCCTCCTCCGCATGGCCGACGCCGAGGCGCTGCAGCACGCGCTCTACGCGCTCGCTCCCGAGTTCCGCGAGGCGTTCGTGCTCCGGGAAGTGGAAGGTCTCGCCTACAAGGAAATCGCGGAGGTCGCTTCTGTCCCCCTCGGAACGGTGATGTCGCGGCTCTCGCGCGCCCGCGCACAACTCAGGATCCTCATCGCCGGCCAGAGGCGGAGGGAGACCGCATGAACTGCCTGGAAACGTCTCGCCTGATCGGTCCCTTCGTCGACGACGAGCTCGACGCGCGCTCGGTAATCGACGTGGAAATCCACCTCGCCCGCTGCGCTGCCTGCACGGAGGAACGGAGCGAGCTTCTCGCGCTGCGCGAGACGGCGCGCGAGCGGCTGCCTCGCTTCGATCCGCCTGCGGGGCTCGAGGAGCGCCTCTTCCGCGCCGCTCGCAAGCCGGAGCCCCGCCGTCGCCTGCCTTGGCGGCAGGGCGCAATGGTCCTCGCGGCCGCGTGCGCCGCCGTGGTCGCGACCTCCGCGCTCCGCCCCCACCCCGACGAATCGGCGGACGAGATCGTCGACGCCCACGTCCGGTCGCTGCAGGCGGACCACCTGACCGACGTGGTCTCGTCGGATCAGCACACGGTGAAACCCTGGTTCCAGGGCCGGATCGACTGCGCGGTCCCGGTCCGCGACTTCAGCGCCCGTGGATTCGTGCTCAGCGGAGGACGCCTCGACGTCCTCGACGGACGTCCCGCGGCGGCCCTCGTCTACCGGCGCCGCCAGCACGTGCTGAACCTGTTCGTCTCGCCTGCGCCACCCGGCTCCGGTGGCGAGCCGCGCCGCGACTTTTCCGTCCGCGGCTTTAGCATCTCGACCTGGACACAGGAAGGACTGCGCTACCGGCTCGTCTCCGACATCGCTCCGTCGGAGAGCGATGAGCTCGTGTCGCTGCTCCGCGCGGACGACGGTTCGCATTGACGGTGGACCGGGGAATTTCATTCCCCGGGGAATCACCAAGGTCTCCTCGCGGTCGGGAAGCGTGACGGGCGGTTCCCGCTCGCAAAGGAGATGCAAACATGAAGTCTCTTTCGCAAATCGCGGTCGTGCTCTGCGTGGTTGCCAGTGGGTGCGCCGGCATGAACAACGCCGTGCGCGATACTCCCATCGCGGTGCTCGACGCGAGCGGCGTCGCCTCGCATGCGCTCACGGTCGACTCGGGCGGCCTGCTCACGTTCCTCAACGGCGACGGCAAGGCGCACCAGATCTACTCGCCCGAATGCCCCGAGCTCGATTCGACGATCCTGCAGCCCGGTCAGCTCCACAGCGCCGCGCTCGGGGAGGGGCCGAAGGTGTGCCATTTCCAGGATCTGCTCGCCCCGTCCGCGGCCGCCTACGGCGGAAGCGTGCAGGTCCGGCCGGCGCCGCGCGATCCGTTCTCCGATTCCGCGCCCTGAGAAAAGCGTGCGGTCCCCTTGACGGACGCGGCGTCCGCGGCGCAAGAGTCGCCGCGTCCCATTCCCGGGGAATTCCATGAATATCCGAAGGAAGCGTTTGCTCCCGTCCTTGGCTCTGGTCGCGGCCGCACTCGCATGCTCCGGAGAGGAATCGATCTCCGGCGTAGGCGCCGACAACGCGAGTGCCGCCGCGCGCCGCCCTGCCGCTTTCAGTCCGACGCTCACGCCCCAGCAGAGCGGCACGCTCAACCGGCTCCAGGCCGTGAGCCCGGTCAACGCGAAGGTGGTCTGGGCGAGCGGGGTCGGCGGCACCTTCGCCCTCACTACCGACGGCGGCGAGCACTGGACTTCTCGCGCGGTGCCGGGCGCCGAGACATTGCAGTTCCGCGACGTCGAGGGCGTGAGCGACAAGGTCGCGTATCTGCTCTCCGCGGGCGTCGGCACCGACTCGCGCATCTACAAGACCGAGGACTCCGGCAATACCTGGACGCTGCAGTTCCAGAACGAGGATCCGAACGGGTTCTACGACTGCTTCGCGTTCTTCAATCCGAGGCGAGGCATCACCATGGCCGACGCGGTGAACGGACGCTTCCCGGTCATCCGCACCACAGACGGTCGCAACTGGAAGGACATCGGCAACAATTTGCCCCGCGCGCAGGACGGCGAAGCCGCGTTCGCCGCGAGCGGGACGTGCATCGCCACCCAGGGCGAGAGGCGGGCGTGGATCGGGACCGGCGCCGCCGCGAAGGCGCGGATCATCGCCACCACCGACGGC
This sequence comes from Myxococcales bacterium, assembly GCA_045802855.1. GTDB lineage: Bacteria > Myxococcota > Myxococcia > Myxococcales > 40CM-4-68-19 > VBKO01. The sequence goes on from JBJMQD010000156.1 coordinate 34,511, forward strand.
GGCGACAGCTGGCAGGCATTCGAGACGCCGGTCGTGCAGGGGACGCCCTCCTCCGGGATCCTGACGGTCGCCTTCCGCGATGCCCGGCACGGCATCCTCGGTGCGGGAGAGCTCGCCGCGCCCGATCAGTTCACCGACAACGTCGCGCGATCGTCCGACGGCGGAAGGACCTGGCACCTCGGCGCCCACACGACCTTCCCAGGCGCTACGTTCGGGCTCGCCTACGCGCGCGGACAAGCGCGCGGAGATGACGAACGCGACGACGGCGGAAACGGCTTCGCGCGGCTGGTGGTCTTCACCGGTCCCGGCGGCTCCGCGTTCACGCCGGACGAAGGGGACACGTTCGTCGCTCTCGATGGCCTGACGAACTTCTGGGCGGTCGCTTTCGACAACCCGCAGGCGGGCTGGATCGTCGGCACCGAGGGCCGGATCGTGAAGATCAGCTTCTGATCATCATTCTGACCGGGAGTGAATCGCGCTCAAGACTTCGGCAGCTCGATGGTGAAGACGCAACCCCTTCCCGGGTGGTTCTTCACCGCGATCGTGCCACGATGGCCATCCACGATCTCGCGCGCGAGCGTGAGACCGAGCCCGAGGCCGCTGCGATCAGGACCCATCTGCCGGAACGGAGCGAACATCGCCGCTTCGGCGCCGGCTGGAAGACCTCCGCACGCATCCTCCGCTTCGATGACGACCGTGGTCGCCGTCGCCCTCGCGCGGAAGGCGATGG
>JBJMQD010000209.1:0-6634 GCA_045802855.1 Myxococcales bacterium
AAGCCTGGTGATAATTGCGGAGGGACTCGCCCTGGTACGACGACCACGGCTTGTAGCCCATCTCCACGCACTTCGCGAGCGCGGTGTGGCGGCAGCCGAAGGTGAACAAGGTGCTGCTCGGGATCCACGAACCGCCCGTGCTGGTGCCCTGGCTGTAGTCCCAGGTGCCCGCCAGCGCGACCGCGGCGACGGGATCGCCGTTGCCTTCGCTGCCGCAGAGCGGCTGCCAGCCGCCGTCCGTCTGGTAGGACACGTCGTAGAACCAGACGTCGGAGTTCGCATCCGTTCCGGTCCACACGTCGTCGATGCGGATCGGGAGGGTCGATCCGTCGTCGAGGATGCCGTCGAACTCGGCGCCCTCGAGCTGTGCGCCGGCGAGGGGCCGGCCATCGGAGCTCACGCCGACGAGTTGCGAGCCGGTGAGCGAGATGCCGTTGAGCGACTTGCCGTTGAGCGACTTGCCATTCAGCGAGACGCCGTTCAGCGATTTACCGTTGAGCGACTTCCCGTTGAGGGACTTGCCGTTGAGGGACTTGCCGTTGAGCGACTTGCCGTTCGTCGAGTCGAGCGTCCCGCTGCGGGACGACGTCGCCGACAACTCGGCGGGAGGCGCGCCCGCGCCGCAGGCGGCGACGGCGAAGGAGAGTAGGAAGAGGGACGTCAGTGAACGCATCGGATGCCTCGGTAGGTTCGGAATCTGGCGGGGAGAGGAGCAAGCGCCGTGCCTGCGCAGAAGCGCGTGATGGCCGCCCATTTCCCTTCGTAGACGGCAGCGGCTGCTCGGAGCAGGCAGGTTCTGCATGCAGGTTCTGCCTTGTCGTTCAATCGGCGAGTGACGCGCACACGCGCGTGCCCACGGTGAGATCGCGATACGTGGGCTCAGGCGTCTCGCGGTTCTCGCTCCGGCTCGAATTGCGGTCGTGGTAGAAGCCGCCCCCTCGCGTGACGCCGTGACCCGGCTGAACGGCCGAGGTGACCCACTCCCAGACATTGCCCGCCATGTCGTCCACGCCGAACGGACTCCGCGAGGCGGCGTGCAGACCGACCGTGTCGGGCCCGAAGGCGAGGGGTTCCTTCCCGTACGTCTGGTCGAAGTTGGCGTCTTCGGGATCGAGGGTGTCGCCGTGGGGGAACTGGCGGTCGTCCGCGCCGCGCGCCGCGCGCTCCCATTCGACCTCGTCGCAAAGCCTCGCCCGCGGCACCCGCCCCGTGCGGGAGAGCCACGCGGTGAATGCGACGGCATCATCGAAGGCGATGCCGCCAACGGGGAATTGCAGCCAGTCTTGTGACGTCGCGACCTTGCGGGCCGGATACACGATCGTTTCGCCTTCCCGCGCGGAAACGATTCGCGAGGTCGGTTGCAGGGTGATCCGCCACTTTCCGCTCGCCTCGCGCCGGAGCGCGAGCGCGCCCCTCGTGACCATGTTGCCTACGCGGGGAAGGCGCTTTGCGCGCTCCTTGGGCGGGAGCGAGTCGAGGAACTCGATCCAGTCCGCGAACGTCGTCTCGTGCGCGGCGATCAGATAGCCCGCGGTCGTGCGCGGGTGGATCGGCACGGTCTGGAAGTAATTGCGCCGCTGCTCCTCGTTCGCGGCGCTGCCGAAGAGGAACCGGCCAGGCGGAACGTAGACGAATCCTTCCGGGACGGACTTCGCTTCCGGCAAGCCGGGATCGAGTGAAAAGCGCTCGCCGCGCACGAGCCGCACCGGCGCCGTCACCTGGGCCCTGCCCTTGGCGCGGAAGATGACCAGATAGGAGCCGGGCTCGAGATCGCGTAGCTGCGCGCTTCCCGTGAACGAGCGCACCTCCTCGAGCCGGCGCCGCCCACGGGAGTCGGTCACGTACCGGTGCACCTCGACGGCGGCTTCCGGCTTGCTCGAGATCGCGAGCGTCGCCGGTGCCGACCAGCGCCGCCGCCGCTCGCCGCTGTCGTCGAAGAGACCCAGGCGCTGGACGAGCTCGTCGCGCTCGAGGAGCCGCCCCGCTTCCTCCGCGAGGTAGGCACGCTCGAGCAGCACGTCGCCGAAGAGCGAGCGGACGTCGCCGCGGCTGCCGTCGAGCGAGAAGGCGGTTTCGAGCTCGCGGCTCGCCTTCGCATATGCTTGGGCCGCCTGCGTCTGCAGATCGAGGGCGCGGCTCCAGGTACGTTCGCCAGACTCGATGTCGCGTGAGTCGAAGAGCGCGAACGCCTCCTTGCGGGTGTCGTCGAGGACCTTGGCGGTATCGCGCGACCTGGTAAGCGCCGCCCGCCCCGCCGCGAGCCGGGCATCGACCTTCGCGCGCAGCTGTGCCCGGCCGTCGAGCCAGATGCCCCCTCCGACGAGACCGAGAACGAGAGGAACCGCCATGACGGTCAGGCGCCGGGTCCAGCGCGCCCTACGCACCGTCCTATAGCTCGCGTCGAGAAAGCGCCTCTCGCGAGGCGGAAGCGCTCCGGGATCGAGTCGCTTCGTCTCCGCGAGCTGCGCCCCGCGCCAGAGCGCCTCGCGACTGAAGCCGAGGCGCTCCCATTCCACCACCGCCCGGGAGACGCGGTCGCGGATGGCGCGCTGATCGACGGTATCGTCCAGCCACCCGGACAGCGCGGGCCAGTCGCGGATCAGCGCCTCGTGGGCGATGTCGAAGGCTCCGCCCTCACTGGCGTCGTGCGCGACGAGGAGCCGTCCACGGACGAGCGCGTCGAGCGTCGCCTTGGCGGCCGGATCGCCGAGCGTCAGCTCCGCCTCGTTGCGCCGGGCGCGGGTGCGATCGGCGGTGACGAGATCGAGGAAGATCCGGCGCGCCTGATCGCGCTGCTCGGGGCGAAGGCCGTTCAGCACGGCATCCGCGTGCCGCGCGAGCGCGCCGGCGACTCCTCCCATCGCTTCGAGCGCGGAGGAGCGGATGGTCCCGGTCTCCCGATCGCGGGCAGACCACAGCTCCGCGAGGGCGAACTGCAAGAGCGGCAGCCCGCCGTCCGCCGCGGCCGTCGCCTCGACGAGCGTGTGGATCAGCTCGTCCGATTCGAAGCGCACTCCGAGGGCCGCCGCAGGGCCCATCACCGCCTCGCGGATCCCCTCGCGAGAGAGGGGACGGAGGAGATACAGCGCGCGGCCCATCTGCTCGGCCATTCCGGGGAGCGGCGCGAGCCTGGTGAGGAAATCGCCGCGCACCGTGGCGACGACGCGCAGCGAAGGGCCGGCGCTCCACATCCAACCGAGCGCGCGGCAGAAGTCGGCGGCCTCGGAGGGATCGCTGAGCGTCACGATCTCCTCGAGCTGATCGATGAAGAGCAAGAAGCCGGAGGCCTTCTGCCGGAGCGCGCGGGGAATTTCGCCCGGATCGCGGACGATCTGGCGCGCCACCTCGCCTTCGTCTCCGCCGAGATGCAGCGTGAGCGCGGCCGCGAGCGCGGCCACGGGATGGCGGCTCGGGACCAGCGTCGCCGTCCTCCAGCCTTCGCCGAGGGCGCCGTCTTCGACGACGGGAATGACGCCGGCACGGGCGAGCGAAGACTTGCCCACTCCGGAGTCACCGACGACGAGCGTGAAGGGCTCGCTGCGCAGGCGCTCGACGAGCTCCCGCACGGCCCCGTCGCGTCCGAAGAAGAAGTCCCGGTCGCGCGCCTGGAAGGCTTGCAGACCCTGGTACGGATTCTCCGTCGCGTGCTTCGAGTGGCGGCGCGCGGCGCCGAGCTGATCGAGCGCCTCGCGCAACTCGTCGGCCGACGAGAACCGCTCGCTCGCGTCGCGGCGCAGGCAGCGGTCGATCGCGGCGGCGAAGCGCGGCTCGATGGCGCACAGGTCGCCGAGCGGCTTCGCGTCCGAATCGAGCACGGCGCATCTCAGCTCCGGGACCTGGGCGCGGTCGTGCGGCGGTAGTCCCGAGCAGAGGTGGTAGAGGAGCGCGCCGAGCGAGTAGAGATCGGACCGGAAGCTCGCGGGCTCGCCGCGCCACACCTCGGGAGCCATGTAGAGCGGCGTGCCCACCACCGCGCCTGGCAGGGTGGCAGCGACCGGCGGCGAGAGGGTACGCGCGAGCGCCGGCACGTTCACGGGCCCAGGGAGATCGACGGTCTCGTCCATCGCCGCCGAGGCCCGGAAGACGGGCACCGCCACCGGCGCCTCGAACGCCTGGAGGTCCATCAATTTGGCGAGCCCGAAGTCGAGGAGCTTCGCTTCCCCGTCGTCCGAGAGGATGGCGTTCGCCGGCTTGATGTCGCGGTGGAGGACGCCGCTTCTGTGCGCGGCGGCGAGGCCCCGGGCGAGGCCCTGCGCGATGCGCAGCGCCTTCTGCCAGGGCAGCGGCTTCGCCAGTCGATCGAGGGTCTCGCCGCGGACGAATTCCGAGATCAGGTACGGCTGCCCGAGCGCCTCGCCCACCCGGTAGATGGTGACGACGTTCGGGTGCTGCAGCCGCGCGACGGCCCGGGCTTCGAGGAAGAAGCGCTCGCGCTGCTCCGGGTTTGGATCGACGGAGGCGATGAACTTCACCGCGACCGAGCGGTCGAGGAGCGTGTCGCGCGCAAGGTAGACCTGTCCCATCGTGCCCCGGCCGATCGGTCGGATGAGGCGATAGCCGTCGAACTCCTCGAGCGGCGCGGAGATGGTCTTGGGGGACGCGCTCATTTGCGGTGCAGCCCGTACAGCCTCACCTTGCCGGCGAAGGTGCGAAGGGGCATTCCAATCAGCTCGGCGGCCTTCACCTGCACGCCGCCGGCGGCCTCGAGCGCTTCCGAGATCCGCCGCTTCTCCAGCTGGCGGATCTCCTCGTACAGGTCGCCGAGAAGCGGGGCTTCCGTCTTTGGCTCCTCGATCGGGCGGCCGGAGACGATGGAAGGCGGCAGCGATCCGGCCTCGAGCACGGGCTCGGTCACGGTCGCGGCCAGGTAGTCCATCGCGTTCTTCAGCTCGCGCACGTTGCCGGGCCAGCCGTGCTCCCCGAGGAGCCGCAGCGTCGCGGGAGCGATCGCCGGCACCGGCTTTCCCAGCGCCGCGCAAGCCTGCTCGAGGAAGCGGCGCGCGAGGAGCAAGAGATCCTGCGGCCTCGATCGGAGCGGCGGGATCGACACGGTCGCCGCGCTCAGCCGGAAGAAGAGGTCCTGGCGGAAGCGGCCCGCCTTGATCTCGCCTTCGAGCGATCGGTTGGTGGCGGCGACGAGGCGGACGTCGATCTCCCGCTCCTCCGACGATCCGAGTCGCGAGATGCGCCGGTTCTCCACGGCGCGGAGCAGCTTCGCCTGGGCCTGCGCCGAGAGCTCGCCGACCTCGTCGAGGAAGAGGGTGCCGCCGTTCGCGGCTTCGAAGAGTCCCGCCCGCGCCCGGTCGGCTCCCGAGAAGGCGCCGCGCTCGTATCCGAACAGCTCGCTCTCGATGAGCTGCTCGGGAAGGGCGGCGCAGTTCACCGTGAGCATCTTCTGCGCGTGCCGGGGCGACCACTGGTGCAGGGCGTAGGCGGCGTTCTCCTTGCCGGAGCCCGTCTCGCCGTGGACGAGGACCGGGATGTCGCTCCGCGCGAGCCGCCGGATGACCGTGTAGAGCTGGATCATCGCGGGGGCGGCGGCGACGATCTCGCGGTCGCCGACCTTCAGGATCGCCCCCTCGACGGCGTGGGACAGCTCGCCGCGCGAAAGCTTTTGCGCCGCATCGCGGGCTCTCTTGACGAGAGCGTCGGGATCGACGCCGTCGGCCGGACACGATGCGAAACCTGCGCGCGCATTCGGAGCGACGAGGTGGAGCGCGCGCAGGAGCCGCTCGATCGGGACGCTCGCGTCCTCGAAGCTCAGCTCGGGAAGGAGGATGAGGAGGTTCTTGCCCTCGAGGCAGAAAGAGTCGAGGGAGCGGAGCTGTTCAGAGGCGACGCGCGTAACGTCGCCGAGGACCGTGCCCAGCTCGACCGCGGCGACGACGAAGGAGCTCCCGTTCCGCCGCGACCGTTCCAGCTCGGCGGGGATCCGCTTTCGCCACTCGGCGGCTTCGAGCCGCGCGGGCTGGCCCTTGGGAGCCGTGCGCTCCTGGTAGACGAGGGTGAGGTTCCCGACCGAGACGATGTCGGCAGGCTGGAGCAGCCTCTCTCCCTCGAACCGCTCGCCGTTCACGCGAGTGCCGTTGTGGCTCCCGAGGTCTACGACGTATGCGTGCCCGTTCACGACGCGGACCTTGGCGTGCAGCCGCGAGACGGAAGGATCCTCCGATCGGAGGGTCGCGGCCGGCGAGCGGCCCACCGTGACCTCCGCGCCCGGGGGAAGGAAGAAAACGCGCGAGACGCCCCCGTCGTGCACGAGGAGGTACGCGCGCGACGTGTCGGGCGCGGCCGCGCTCGACTCGATGGGCAGGGTTTCAGTGATCGGCGCGGTGGAAACCACGTCGTGCATTCGTTAGTCCTCGTACGGTTTATGGAATCTTACCTGCCCGCGGTGCGGCGCGAAACGAGGGAGAACGCGCCGGATCTGGCAGTTGCGCCGAGGTGGAAATACCTGGACCCACCCTCGGCCTCTCCGTGCAGCTATCGAGCGAACTTTACGAGGCTGTGATGGGGTGCCGAGCCCACACGGTCGTCGAACGTCGCCAGCGAGACGAGCGAGCTTGTTCCAGAACGAATGCGCGCGGACCTACTCCAGGCACCGGAACGAAACCGGCGCAAGGCCGGTGACCTC
>JBJMQD010000100.1:0-6510 GCA_045802855.1 Myxococcales bacterium
GCGTCGTCGTAGCCGGCCGAGAGACTGGTGTCGAGGCGGTCGTTGATCGGGGTGCGCACCGTCCCGCGCACGTGCTGCTCGAGCCGGCGGCCGCCCCGGGTGAGGGGAGCGAAGACGCGCTGCCCCGAGTAGTCGCCTTGCAAGCTCAGGCGCGAGGCCAGCGTCCTTCCCACGGAGAGCCCACCGCCGACCGACTCCTGCAGCCCGGAGTTGCCGAAAGTGCAATTGCAGCGGTCGGCGGCGCCGTTGAGGAAGACCGACGTGGTCCAGCCAGCGAGCGGCCAGGTGTACCCGGCCCGCACGTTTCCGCCGAAATTGGTCCCGCGGCCGTTCGCCGTCCCCGAGCTGGTGGTGGCGAATCCTCCGTTCGCGCCCGCCGAGAGGATGAGCTGCTCGCCGGTGATCGGCTGCACGGCGAATCCGGCCTGCGCGTTCCCGCGCTTGCCCGTCGCGCCCGGCGCGTCTGCCTCGGCGACCAGTACCGATCCGTTGGCCGATAGCGCGTCGCTGATCCGCTGCACGTGCGTCGCGCTCGCGTCGCGCTCCGCGGTGAGACCCGCGACGTCGACGCTGGTGTGCCGGGTATCGCTCGCCGCGACGAGCGTCTGGTGCTGCGGCGAGGTCCAGGCGAAGTTCCCGCTGCGCGTCTGGAAGGTTCCGCCCTGGAAGCGCGATTCGTCGTCGAGACGGAGCGTGAGGTTCAGGTTCTCCGCTCCGTACGATTTGTAGGCGCTGGCGGTGGCCGTGCGCCGGACGTCGTTCAGCGAGGTGTTGGCGACGTGGGAAGCGCGATCCTCCTCGACGTCGACGCGGAGTCCGGGCAGCGTGTGGCCGGGCTCGAGGTTGAGGGAAGCGCCGTACCCGAGGGTGAGCGGACCGCCGGTGGTGGCGACGAGCCCCGGCGAGCCTTCCACCAGGCTGCCGTGGGTGAAGATCCGCAGCGGATACGCGCGCCGCGGCAGAAATGCCGCCGAGAGATCCCAGGAGGTGGATTTGCCGTGCAGGCTGACGCCGTTCCCGAGGCCGCCGTCGATGTTCGAGAACCCGCCGCCCAGGGTGACGAGGGCGAACGCCGGACCGAAGGGGAGGCCGGCGTAGTGCATCGAAACGTTCTCTTGCAACAGCGTGGCGGTCGACGCTTGCGAGCTGAAGCCGGTATCGGCTTGCGTGCGCACGGTCTGCGATTGCACCTCTACGTTTCCCGTCACGATCGCCCGTGCTTCCCGGGCGGTCGCGGCGAGAACCGCGAGACCGATTGCCAGACCGTGCGCCGCTCGCATCTCGTTTCTCCCTGGTTACTTCTGGTGGCAAGAGAGGCAAAGCGCGCTGCCGCTCTTCGAAACACGGAGGAAGAACGTGTTGTCCGTCCCGTGCGGGTCGTGGCAGGACGCGCATTCGATGCCGGCCGCTCCGGCGACCGGCGCGCCTCCGCCGCCCGCTCCGAAGATCTTCGGGCCGACGGGCCGCGCGACCCACTGGGCGAGGCGCACGTCCGGGCCGGTGGTGATCCCGTTGTACGTGGCCGTCACGTTGTCGTAGCTGTACGGCACTCCCACCGGATGGTTGCCGGACAGATCGGTGCCGGTACCGAAATCCCTGGGAATCACGTACGCCGGATTGTTGATGGATCCCGTCGCGCTCGCGTCGGGGCCGCTGATCTGCACCGCGGGAGTGGCGGTCGCGTTGCTCCAGTAGAGCGCACCGACGCTGACCGTGCCGTCGTGGCAGGAGAGGCACTTGGCGGTCGAGCCGGTCCACTGGCGGATGTTGGTCGGGTACGCGGTGCCGCCGGTGGTCTTGCCGCCCGTCACGTCCGCCCACGAGTAGTTGTTGGCGGAGAACTGGTGGTTCCACAGCAGGAGCGACGAAGCTCCCTTGTGCGGCGTGTGGCAGAAGACGCAGAGACCGTCCTCGGCCTGGCCGGTGGCGACGTGCACGTTGTTCGTCTGCAGCTGGAAGTTGTGCTTCGACGTGGCGATCGACGGCGCGCCCTGGGCGTTCGCGCTCCCCGCGGCGAAGACGACGAGCACGGCCAGTCCCCACCAGGGACCCTCTCTTGCTTTTCGATGGCGCATCGGTTTTCCCCTCTCCGCCCAGGTTGGTTAGTTGCTCGCCGTCGCGGAGCCCTGGGCCTGGCTGTCCGCTGACGACGTGTTCACGAGCTCGTAGACGTCGATCCGGAAGTTCAATCCGTTGGCGACGTAGATCCGGTTCTGCCCGTCGATGGCGATGCCCGCCGGATTCGCGAGGAACCCCGGCGAGTCGCCCGGGCCCGCGAAGAAGAGGAGCAGCTTCGCGTCCCGGTTGAAGATCTGGATGGCGGAGAAGAAGGAGTCGACGACGTAGAGGTTGCCGAAGCTGTCGGTGGCGACGCCCTTCGGCTTGTCGAACTGGCCGAAGCGGTCGCCGCGCTCGCCGATCTGCCGGACGAACTTTCCTTCCTTGTCGAACTCCACCACCCGGGCATTCATCGTGTCGGCGACGAAGACGCTCCCGCCTGACACCGCCACGAAGGTGGGGAAGAAGAGCCCGCCCTGCCCGTCGCCCTTCTCGCCGAACTTCGCCTTGTGCTCGCCGCCCTTCAGCGCGTGGACGTGGACGGAGTGGCCCTGTCCGTTCGTCGAGGAGGTGTCGGTCACGTAGACGAGGCCCGCCTCGGCGTCGATGGCGATGCCCGTCGGGCGGTCGCAGTCGGTGAGCTCGATGGAGGCGAGGGGCCGCGCCGCGCGATCGAAGGAGAGCGCGGCCTTGCGCTCGGGGACCACCACCCAGACGGCTTCGCCGGCGACGGCGACACCCATCGGAGGCCCGCCCAGCGCCTCCTTGGGGACCGTCTTGAGCGCGCCCGCCTTGAAGTCGAAGAGGAAGAGCGACCCGATGGCCTGGTCGCTGACCGCGAGCAGGTCGCCGGACGGTGTAACTGCGACGCCTACGGGGTGATACAGCGATACAGGCGCGTCGAGTCCGGCGATCTTGCGCCAGGTGCGCGCGAACGATCCTTCCATGTCCGCGCCGCTCGAGTACGTGCGTACGTGGCGGATGCGCTCCTTCGCGGGAGGCGCGGGCCAGGCCACGTTGTTGTGGTTCGCGGTCGCGCATCCGACCGAAGAAACGAGGGCCGCCGCGACGATTTTTCCCGCGGCGCGCAAAGTTGGCCGTGTCATGGACGGCCACCCACTTCAAGGATAATGCCGCTTCGAAAAGCGCCCTCGCCGCAATGAGGCACCGCGCGTTGCGCGAAGGGCGAGCCGCACAATGTGCGTGCAAACTGCGCGCGAGCGCACGAGTTGCGCCAATGTCGGTGTTCCGGAGGGCAAAGTGGGATGGTCCGCCGTTTGCTCTCGCCCATCCCGCACGCCACAAATCAAACCCCTTCGGAGGTATCGATGGTTCGCTTTCGCTTTCTCGCTCCCCTCGTGCTCGTCGCAGCGCCCGTCCTCGCGGGCGGCTCCATCACCGGGGTCGTGAACTACTCAGGACCGGCACCCAAGCAGGACAAGATCGACCGCAAGGCCGACCCGGTCTGCAGCAAGAGCGACTCGTTTGACGACTCCGTCCTGCTCTCCAAGGACGGCAAGGCGCTGCAGAATGTCGTCCTGCGCCTGAAGAACGGTCCCGCGGGGACCGCCCCGGCGGGGCCGGTCACCGTCGACCAGGACGGCTGCCTCTACAAGCCGCGCGTCCAGGGCGCCGTCGCGGGACAGAAGATCGAGATCCGCAACGCGGACGCGACCCTCCACAACGTCCACGGCTACCAGGGCCCGAAGACGGTCTTCAACCAGGCCCAGCCCCCCAAGACGGCGCCCATCTCCAAGGCGGTCACCGACCCGGACGTCGTCAAGCTGAAGTGCGACGTGCATTCGTGGATGGTGAGCTACGTCGTCTTCTCGAAGAACCCTTACTTCGCCACCTCCGGCGCCGACGGCCGGTTCGAGATCAAGGACGTTCCCCCGGGCAAGTACACGGTCGAGGCCTGGCACGAGAAGCTCGGCACGAAGACCGCCGAGGTCACGGTCGAAGAGGGCAAGGCCGCCGATCTGCCCGTCGCGTTCGCGGCGAACTGAGACGCTTGCACTGCGGTCAGGAGTCGCCGGAGGCGCGAGCGCCCCGCGCTCCTGACCGTTCTTGCAAGAGAACGATGCGGAAATCTGGCTTTTGAAAGCTCCAGCGGAGGTAGATGCAAATGTCCTCGCGACCCTACGCTTTGACGCGCCGCTCTATACTCACCGGGGCGGCGGCCGCGGCCGCGTCGACCCTCCTCCCGCGCCGCCCGGCGCGCGCGACGACCAAGGCGAAGCTGAAGATCGGCCTGCTCCTGCCCTTCTCGGGCACCTACGCGGGCCTCGGCGCTAGCATCGCCGACGGGATGAAGCTCGCCGCCCGGGATCATCAAGACAGGCTCGGAGGCCGCGAGATCGAGTGGGTCCTGAGCGACGCCGAATCGGATACCACCAAGGCGAAGGCCAAGACCCAGAAGCTCGTTTCGGTCGACAAGGTCGACATCCTCACCGGGCCGGTGCATTCCGGCGTCTGTCTCGAGATGCTCTCCGTGGTCCGGGAGACGAAGACGCTGACGATCGTGACGAACGCGGGCATGCAGGAGGCGACCGGATCGCTCTGCGCGCCGCACGTCTTCCGCACCTCGTTCTCGAATTGGCAGACTTCGTATCCCGCCGGTCACGTGATGCTCAGGGACGGCTACCGCAAGGTGGCGCTGATGTACTGGGACTACGTCTTCGGCACCGAGTCGATGCGGGCATTCAGGCAATCGTTCGAGGAGGGCGGCGGGACCATCGTGAACGAGGTCAAGGTCCCCTTCCCCAGCGAGGACTTCAAGCCGTATCTCTCCCGCCTCGACGTGTCGCGGCCCGAGGCGAACAGGGCCGAAGCGGTGTTCGTCTTCTTCGCGGGTCGCGGCGCAGCGAAGTTCATCGAGGCGTATGCCGCCGCCGGCCTGCGCCAGAGGATGCCCCTCTATGGCAGCGGGTTCTTGACCGAGGGCGTCCGGTACGTCGAGGGTTCGGCCGCGGAGGGAATCAAGACCACGCTCCACTACGCGGATGCCCTCGACAACCACGTGAACCAGAAGTTCCGGGCGGCCTTCAAGAAGGCGTATTCGCGCGAGGCCGACGTCTATGCCGTCCAGGGATACGACACGGTGAACCTGCTCGCGCTCGCCCTCGACAAGGTGCAAGGCGACACCGGAGCGCAGAAGGACTTGATCGCCGCGCTCGAACAGGCGCGCCTCTTCAGCCCGCGAGGGCCCTTCCGCTTCTCCGCGGCCCACAACCCCGTCCAGCATGTCTACTTGCGGCAGATCGTGGGCGGCCGCGAGCTGTTCCTGGGCGTCGCGCATCCGGAGGCGGAGGACCCCGCCATCGGCTGCAACATGATCGCCTCGCGCTGAACGTTCGCGGCGAGGCCCGTCTGCTCCGCGCAAGAACATCGGGTTTCCCCGACCAAACGCAACGATTGCGCGGGCCCTTCGTCCCAGCCGCTCGATTTTCCGTCGTGAGTGCGGCTGGTTGCCGCATTGGCCGGGGGCCTGCAATAGGACAGGCCTATCGCAACGCGGTTCGCGCGTCGCGAAATCCCGGGGGGGACGAGATGAAGAACATGGATCAGGGACACGACGACCGGATGCAGCTCATCTGCCGCGTGCAGGTCGCCTATGACGATCTCCGGGCAACGAGGCAGGAAGCCGCGGGTTCTCGCCGGGCGATGCTGGCGATGGCGGCGGCGAAGCGGAAGTTCTCGCTCCTGAACCGCGCGCTGGCCGTAATGGCCCTCCAGGCAGCCTAGTCCGCCAGGTGCCCTGATGCGCGGGTGGCCTGCTCCGCAGGTGGCCCGCTCCGCCAGGTGGCCCGCTCCGGCAGGTGGCCTGTTCCGCCAGGTGGCTTGGCCTCGCGCTCCGGCTCGCCCAGCGGCCCGGATCACCCGGTTTCCTCGGCGGTCCACCCGCCTTGATTCCGCGAACATCCGCGATTGAGGCGCGGCCTCGTTCGCGTGCGCATTCTCGCGCGGGTCGATGCCCGCTCTCGGCGCGGCGAGCCGGAAGTTCTCGCTCCCTGAACCGCGCGCTGTCGTTGATGGCTCTCGAGCCCGCGGGCTGAGCAGCGAGATGGCTTAGCTCGACCTCTGGCGCGCCCAGCGCCGCCCAGCGCCCCGAATCACTGAGGTCCCCCGCCGCTCGGCGCGTCTTGACTCCGCGAACATGAACCGTGCAGGGCGGGTCCGACCGTTGACCGCAAATGATCTCATCGTGTGGGGGCGCGCCCCGTTCGGCTGATCTGCCGCGACGGAAGCCGAAAGGAGCGCGGCTCGGCTGCCTCTGCAGATCAGTTCCGACGAGCTCCTTTTGACGATGCACGAACGCCCGGGGCTCGCGCGCGGGGTGCTCGCGCTCGGCGCCGGCGAACCGGAAGTCTCCCTCTGAAACGCGCGCTGCCGGTAATCGCCCTGGAGGCCGCGGGCTGATTCGGGACGCGGGTCCGCGTCGACCTCCGCTCG